>CACXKR010000027.1 GCA_902768335.1 uncultured Erysipelotrichaceae bacterium | reverse complement strand
CAAAGCGAAGCACAAAACAGCCAAAGCGAAGCACAAAACAGCCAAAGCGAATCACAAAACAGCCAAAGCGAATCACAAAACAGCCAAAGCGAAGCACAAAACAAAGGCTTTACAGTAACTTGGAAAAACTATGATGGCGCTGTTTTAGAAGTCGATGAGGATGTCGAAGAAGGGTCTATACCCACATATGATGGCGCTACCCCCACAAAAGAGGAAGATAATAACTACACTTATACTTGGAATGGTTGGGAACCAGAAGTCGCTGCTATATATAAAGATGAGACATATACCGCAACATTTACTGCAAATGAGAAACAAACATATTTAACTGTCAGTGAAGCTATTGAAGTGGCAGTTCAAGCAGGTCCAAATGGAACGGAAGAAAAACAATATGTAAAAGGTTTTGTTAAAAACATTACCAATACAACATTTGGTGAAATGTATATCACTGATGGCACGAATGATTTATATATCTATGGTGTTTATTCAAGTGATGGAGAATTAAGATACTGCGATTTAGCGGAAAAACCATACACGAATGATGAAGTTTATTTATATGGTTATCTTAAAACATATGATGGCAACGCAGAGATGGGACAAACTTGGCTTCTTAAAATGGTTTCTCATCAAGGAGAAGTTGATGTTAAAGATTACCAAGAAATGAGCATTCTCAATGCGAGACAAGCTGATGAAGGAGCAAAAGTATTAGTCCAAGGTGTTGTGGCCTCTATCACATATGCGAATGGGCAAATCCCAAGTGGCATTTACCTAGTTGATGACACATCATCTATTTATATTTATAGTACTGAGATCGCTGGAAGAGTGGAAGTCGGAGAAGAAGTCAAACTCGGTGGTGTTAGAGATAATTATATTTTAGAAGACGAAGTTCAATATGCAGAGCAATTCGGATATCAAGGAAGTATCCAATTAACCGACGCTATCTTCGTGGAATCTCTCGGCAAGAATAAAGAATTCATTAAGAATTGGATTAAAGAAACCACGATGAAGAAATTAATGGAGACCCCATTAACCGATAATGTGACGACTGAAATCTATAAAGTCACCGCCATTGTTAATAAAGCTCCAGGAAGTGGTTTTACAAACTATTATATCAATGACCTTGATAATGAAACCGGCTCATACGTGTATACATTATGCAACGGAAAAGACTTTAGTTATTTAGATAAATATGATGGAAAAATCTGCACAGTTTATGTTTCTATTCATAATGCTAAATCCACTAAAACAGGAATCGTTTATCGTCTCATGCCGATCAAAGTCATAGAGATTGAAGACTTCTCTATGAGTGATGAAGATATTGCTAAATTCGCTTTAGAGTATTACGGGGCAAGACAATTCTTAAAAGAATATAATTCCGATCCAGAATTAGAACTCCTTACTGGTGTTAGTAATGAATACATTCCATTTGAAAATGTCGCCATTTCTTATGAATCCGATAATGATAGTTTGGTGAATTTTGCTAACGAAGAAGGCAAACTCGTGATGCATCTATTAGAGGGGACTGGAGAAGTTAATTTAACATTAACAGCAGAATATAAAGGAAAAGTTGAAACATTAGTAGTGACCTTTAATGTAATAATGGTCGACATTTCTGACACTACCAGTGTAGAGGATGCGATTGCGTTAAGCGATGGCACAATCGTTACTGTTAGAGGCATCGTCATGTCTTCATTAGTCAATCAAACAGGATTCTATCTCAACGATGGCACTGGTGTTATCGCTGTTAGAACAACTAAAGAAACAATCGGCAATATCGCGATTGGAAATGAAGTTGTTATGAAAGGCACGAGAACCCATGTTAAAAAAGCCGATTCCCCTAATGTTGGTCAATCATGTATCGATGAAGCTACAATCGTAGCCAATCTCATGGGTAAGCACGATTACGATAAATCGACATTTATCACCAATTTAACTTTCGAACAAATCTTTGAAAATAAAAACAAACAAGCCACACAAGATTTATCGTGCAACGTGTATGTCGCTTCTTGTTATTTAAGAAAGAATCAATCCGCGTATTCCACGAATTATTATTTAAGCAAT
>CACXKR010000026.1 GCA_902768335.1 uncultured Erysipelotrichaceae bacterium | reverse complement strand
CTAAGACTTCGTATTCAAGTCTTTGATAGTAACGTATTCCTTTTTTGAACCAACTCCTTTCACTTGGTACCCTTTTTTTAATCGGGCTACCTCAACTTTTAACTTAAGATTCTCTAACTCAAGTTCTTCTTCTCTTGTTTTGTTTTTCTTACGCTGCAAGCCACCATAGGGATTGCCTTTTCTTGAGCATTTAGTTTTACCTGTTTGACTTTTCAAACCATCAATTCCGTTTTCTCGATACTCTCTTCTCCATCTTTTCAAGACAGAACGATAAACATCGTATTTCTGAGCCGTTTGGTTACATCCATTTTGAAAGCTTTCCAAGACTATTTGTTCCTTTTCTTCGGCTGAACGCATCGTATTTTTGGTTTTTTCTCGCATAACAAACCTCCTTTTCAATAGAATAGCAAAGAAAAAAGTGGATGGGCTTTTTTTACCCTTGTCCACTTTTACATTAGCACTTCAAATATAGTCTCTTTTTTATGCTAAGTAAGATAAGGTAAAACCAATTACAATTAGAAATTGAGCGATTAAATACGTGCCCATAACGTAAAAATCATATCTTTTGAATTGTTTAATATATTTTGTGTATGTAATTAAAAGATCGCTAGATAAGAAGAAGATTGAGCCGATAAGAGATAAATACATCATCGCTCCACCTTTAACCGCAGTGAAGACCATGATAACCACCAAAGTAACAAGAGGCGAAAGATATAAGCCTAAACCAATTTGTTCACCTCTATTTAGTTTAAGCTTAGGCCCAACAAAGAATGCGAACATGAAAAACATAACAACGTACGTTCCGATAATAACAAGAATCATAAAGAGAGGAACGTTCGCACTCATATAAACGATTAGAGCTTCTAAAGCATAGAAAACAAACCCAAGGAAAAAGGCGGCTGCCCCGATATAGAAAAATGGCTTTTTAGGAAGGATAACAAAGATATCACCAATCATTCCTAAAAATGTTGCAATGTAGATAAATGGATGATTTGGCAAAGTTACCGCCGCAAACGCTGTTAGCAAAGCTAAAAGTAGAGGCTTTTCGATGCGACGATATTTCTCTAATTCAAAAAAAGCAAAAACTAATTGAACCACCACCGCGACAAAGAATAATGCTAAAAGAATAATCGATGGGATAGTTAATTTAGCAAATGCTTCCATACTTCTTAATTTATTATACATTATCAAATAAATAATGATATAATCTATCTCGCTTGGAGCAGTACTCAAGAGGCTGAAGAGGACGGTTTGCTAAACCGTTAGATCGGGTTTACTGGTGCGAGGGTTCGAATCCCTCCTGCTCCGCCAGGAAGAAAAATTGACACCTAATTGTGTGTCTTTTTTTATTAAAAACCCAGCAAATGCTGGGTAAATTTTGTTTAATAGAAAGTTTAGAAACTCTTTTTTAGGACAAGAATATTCTTATCGTTGATCCTTTGATAAGAAGAATCGGTCATAATGTTTTTAACAATTAAAATGCCTAGACCACCGACTTTTTGTTTTTTAGCGTCACCTTCAATTGGTGAATTATCAACAGAAAGCTGATTGAATTCTTTAGCCTTATCAACAAGAGTTAAGACAAATTGTTTCGTGCTTTCATTAAAGAGTAGTCTCATATAAATTGGACCACCGCTATTTTCATAACCGTGGTTAATGATATTAGAAATAAGTTCATCGCCGACGACCATGAGCTGATTTTTGAATTCTTCTGGGAATTTATGTTTATCGCAGAACGATTCAATAAAATTGAGCATTTCAATAGTTTTTTCTTTTTTAGCTTCAAAATATTTGTCGTCATATTCGAGTCTATCACCCTGATATCTAAGGGTTAAAAGAGTGATATCATCGCTTTGTGGAGCACCTTTGATAAATTCAGCGATTTGATCTTTGATTTGATGATGAAGTTCAATCGTACAAGTGTAATCAAAGGAGTTGAATACATTTATTAGTCTTTCCTCACCAAAGAAGCCACCACTATTGTTTCTAGCTTCGGTTATACCGTCGGTATACAAAGTAATACTTTCTCCAGGTTTTAAAACGACTTCTTCATCAACGACATTTGCACTTTCAAAGCAACCTAAAATAAGAGAAGGAGTTGTTTTTAAGAATTTATAATTACGGTTTGAACCAATAACTGGGGGATTATGTCCAGCGTTCGCGTAAACTAATTTGCCAGTTTTCTTATTTAAAATTGCAAGGAAACAAGTGACGAACATGGAGTCCGTATTTCCCTTATATATTGATGAATTAACTGCTTTTAAGATTTCTGATGGAGTCTTTCCTTTAGTTGCGAAATCCCTAAATGAAGTAATTGTCTTCATCATAAACATCGCGGCCGGGACACCTTTTCCTGAAACATCACCAATGATAATAGCAACGTGCTCGTCATCAGTGGCTATGTAGTCATAGAAGTCACCGCCAACTTCTTTAGCGGCTCTTAGTTCACCTAAAATTTCAACACCGTCGCGGGAAGCGAATTCTTCTGGAAGAGTGTTAAGTTGAATGCTTTTAGCAACTTCGAGTTCAGTTTTAGCCTTTTCTTGCTCATCGTGAGCTCTAATCTCAGCATCGAGAAGTTTGTATGTTCTTTTATTAAGAAGATTACTAACCATGAAGAACAAAGCAACGATCATCGCTCTTGGGAAATAATAGAAAATTAGAACTTTGACATAACGGTTATTGCCTTGTTGAGCAAGCTTCGCTAAAAGTTCGCGTCTTTCCTCGAAAGTCTCAACCGTTCCTATCGATCCGTCTGGCTTAATGACACCACCACCGAATAAATTTTCATCAAATTCACCGAAGAACATGCCTAAATACATACAGATGAGCATGCTCACGAGAGTAATGATAAAAACGACACGACCAACCGTTGGATTATAATAGTGATTCGCGATTAAAATAACGAATGGCCAGAACAAAACAGAATGTTTCGGAACAGAAATATTCAAGGCGATAACGACCGCCAAAAGGGAGAACATTATAAAATATTTATAACCACTTTTTCTTATTAGTTTAGTTCTCACTAAGAATAGCGGAACAAATAATAAAACCGAAGCGGTCGGGAAAAGAGCGACAACAACTGGGAAGAAATGATCGGGAATTGTGAAAACTTTTGTTAAATATAAAACCCAAATAATTAGCGCTAAAACACCAGCTGCGCCATTGACATACGACATGTGTCTATTTGCATCGGCTTCGTTATCGTAATAAGCATCATGAAATTTTCGTGCTTCTTTTATAGCCATAAATTAAATCCCGATATCTAAATCATCATATTTATCTAATAAAGCATATAGACGACTTCTGCAGCCTTCTAAACGTTTATTGTTGCTAGGTTCATTGACTCTATTCCACCACACCATATGGATGTAGGCGAGCAATCTAATCTTGTCTTTGATAACTGGATCATCTTTACCAAAATATAAATTGAGCAAAGCGTTATATAATTGCACCGCATCTTCATTTTTAATACCAAAGAATTTCTCGCTGTTTCCAGGTTCATCTTCGTTAAATGCGCAGTATGGCGCATATAGCGCAGCAAGCTCAAAAATTGGATGACCAACCGATAAAGTGTCCATATCAATTAAGAGAAGTTCACCATCTTGAACCATGATATTTTTAAAGTGACAATCACCATGGACAAAGGTCTTTCGATCTGGAATGTTGGTAACGAGTTTTTTAGCTTTTTCAAAATATTTTTTATCTAAGAAAGGTTCGATATATTTAACCTTCTCTAGATAATTCTTCTTAATATCTGGAATAGCAGGATTTAGACATTCGGTTGTATTAATCTTCTTAAGAAGATTGGCATATTCTTTTAAATATTCTTTATAATTTTTTCGGTGAGTTAAAATAGCGGTTTTAAGTGACATGCAGTCAAGCATCTCAAAACAAACACCGAGTTTGTCGCCCACTCTAACGACATCGAAGGAAATGGCGGTTGGAATGCCTAGAACAAAAGCCTCTTTTGCAAGTTTAAGTTCTCTTTCGACTTGTCCTGGATCGCTAGTGCGGTTAAATACTTTAACAATGGTGTCTTTATTCAAACGATAAACCGTTGAAAAGAAGCCATCACCGATAACTTCAGCATTTCCAAGTTCAATTTTACGGAGTGCTTTAGAGACGCTCATCATGGAGGTAAAGCCTGTCATCTGAAGAATATCGTAAACTTGTAAATTCGCGTTTATTAAGGAAGTGTTTGGATATTTTTGTTTCAAAGATAAAACAACTCTTAGACCTGCGCTAGAAATAAAGGTGACATTATCAAAATCCAAAATGAGTTTTTCAAATTTATTCTCACTTGCGATTTTGGTGGCTTCTTCGCCGATCTCTTGAGCGTTCGTAGAATTGAATTCACCTTCAAAAAAGATTGTTAAAGTCTCATTATTTAATTCGTATTTCATTTTATCTACCTACTTTTCAATTTTAATTAAATTATCAAATCCAACCATCTTAAAGGTGTCCATGACGATTTTTGATGGTTTACGAACGGTTATTTCGTTGCATTGTTGTTTCAAACGAACAATAATTCTAAGACCGGCCGAAGAAATGTATTTCAAATTTTCGAAATCTAGGACGAGTGCTTTAAAACTATTCGCTTTGATAATTGATTCAATTTCTTTATCGACATCTTCAGAATTATAAGAATTGAGTTCTCCTTCAAAGAAGATAGTTAATATCCCATTTTCTAAAGTGTTTTTCATTTTATTAACCTCCATTTAATTGTTATCTAATCTTTGTCTTTTGACAAGTTCGTTAAACTTGCCTTTCATATCAGCGTGGAACAGCGTTCCGTTTTGCATGACGGTACCGATGTTTCTTCTTAAACTAGTTAAATTAACATCGCAGTATTTATATTACCATATAATGCTTCACATCTTATAGGTTTTTCGAAACCAAGTAGCAATCTCGCTAATGTCGATTTACCACAGCCTGTTTTTCAAACGAAACAGAAAATGAAAAAACACTAGATTCTTATAAACCAAACATATTGGTTCTTATTATCTATCAGATTATTCTTCGAAGATTGCCCAAGAATATTGCATCATGTATTCACCGCGATAAAGTCTAATCGCATTTGGATTGTTCTTTTTATATTCATAGGCATCGCAATCGACTTTATCGACATCGATATAAGCTTCATTATGACGTTTAATAAAAACATCCCCACAATCCAATTTTTTCAAAGTGTTTTGAATGTCGGCAATCAAATTCCTTAAATAAGAAGGATGATCTTCTTCCCAAATAACCGCATTGAGCTCATTAATATCAATAGCAGCGCCTTCTCTGTCTATAAGATAGGCAAATACTTCTTTAGATTTTTTATAAGAGAATTTAACGGGTTCACCATTATGAAAAACTTCAAAATTACCAAAACATTTAATCTGAAGCTTCTTGCTCGATTGGAGAGGTGCAATGTTTTGGAGCTCGTCCACTTCTTCTTTTGCCTTCGCTTCACTCACTGGCTTAGTAATGTAGCCGTGAGCATGGATTTTAAATGCTTGTAAAGCATATTCGTTATAAGCGGTAACAAAAATAATCTTTATAAGTGGGTTAATCTTTTTTAAATGTTTAGCGAGTTGGATGCCATTTATTCCAGGCATTTCAATATCGAGAAAAGCAATATCAAAGAGTGTTTTATCGTTTTCTTGAAGCGCTTTGACCGGATTGGTATATGAACTAAATTCCGCATCAGGTAAAACTTTTTTACAAGCGTTTTCAAGTCTAACTAATTGAAGTGATTCATCATCTACTAACAACACCTTCATAATATCGCCAAATTCTAAGTATTATTTTAGTTCATTTTCAAAACTATTATATGCATCATTCGCATTATCAAGGAAATGTTTAGCGACAGCAAGGAAATCAAAGCCGTGTGCCTCTCCTTCACCACGATAATGTTTAACGATTGCAACGTTATACCATTGAAGTGAAATATAAATTCTCCAAAGATAATAACGTTTTATTTCATCTTTAGTCGGCTTTTCGAAATAAAAATCGAGGAGTTTACGACCTTCGCTTACTAAAGCATTTCCAAATGTTCCGATGTCATAAATCGGATCATTATTACCAACGAATTCAAAGTCAATTAGGAAGTAATTACCTTGCAAATCACGGACAATATTGCTTCTTTGGGCATCGTTATGGCATAGAGCCTTCTTTTGTGATTCAAGATATTTTCTGTAGCGGAAAAGGAAAGTTCTAAGTTCTTTATATTTTGGATCAACATCTTTTGAAAATTCTAAGGCTTCTTTTTCATAAGTATTAACGAATCTCTCAAACGGATTATAGTCTGCTTTAGAAAGTTTCTTCGATGCGTGGAATCTTTTAAATAAATCCGCCACTTTTTGATAATCGACATCTTCTATCTTATCAATCGAAGTGCCATCGATATATTCATTGATCTTAATTCCTCTTTCGGTATCAAAATAAACATTTTTACTAGTAAGTCCGAGGTCAGAAGCAATCTTTTGATGTTCTTTCTCAAGTGGGCGATCAACCATTTCGTTAGCTTGCTCAGTGGAAATATAAACAACGTATTTTTTTCCTTTGGAATTTCTAACAATATAAGAGATATTCATCATACCTCCTTTAAGAGGGCAAAGAATTTTGGCGCCTCGACCTAAAACTTTCTTAATAAGAGAACGAACTTCGCTTTCAACTCTTTCATTTTCTTTTTCTTTATTAAATTCTTGTGTCGCTGCTTCGACGATTGATGGAGCAGGTTTAAAAGCTAGATGATAAACACCCTGAGCAATATAAATGGCGGCAATGTAATAAAAAGCAATTGAAACAAATAAACTATAGTAGCTAATCTCTTCATTCCATTTAATAAAGCAAATGATATCGAACACTAATAAAGAAATCGCGAATGGTAAAAGAGAAATTTTATCAAACCACGAATTTCTTTTTTGCCTTGGTTTTGAAAAACATAGCCAAACGAAATCAGCAACGATATAAATAGCGGCGATTGTAGTAATAACGTTAAACACGTGATGGAAATTTTGACTTTTCCCAATGATGTTTAATAGCTTTAGGGTCGCTAAAGTGATAATAACGGCCGCAATGACGAATAATTCAATAACGTAGATTCTATTGAATTTTTTAATTTGTTTTTCTAATTGTTTTTCCATGCTAAATATTCTATGCGATTAAAGGGTAAATGTGTAGTCACAATTTGAACAATTGAAAATATTGTCATTTATTTTCATCTTGTGGCCGCAGCGAGGACAAACTCCATTTACGATCGCGTACTCCTTTTCTTTTTGTATTTCACGGCGAAATGCCTTTAAATATCCAATATTTTCGATATGTTCCCTTTTGGAAACATTAACGACCTTTTGTTTTATTTCGTTTGCAATCTTTTCTATAGTTGAATCTTTGTATCTATGTTCATAAGGATAAGAATCGACAAAAAGAATTAAATCATCAAGATTAATAACATTCTCATCGCCAGTATATGGGGCGTTATTTTTTACAAAAACAACAACTGGGATAATCTCATATTTCCTATCTAATATCTTATATAAAGTAATCGCGTGAGATTTATTTTGTTTGATCGGATCAGGAAGCTTTTCGCTTTTATTAGCAATTCTTCTTGTCCATCGATTATTTTCATAAAAAATCTCACCATAATAGTTTTTAGTTTCAATAGCAAATATGCCATGCGGGTGAATAAGGACATGATCAATCTGATGAGTCATTTCAGAATTGTTATTAAGAAAAGTGACGTCATTAAAAACGATATGTTTCTCTTTTATGCTACTTAAAATTTCCTGAACTTTCTTTTCGCCTTTTTCGCCGCGAGATATTTTAGACATACTAAAAGTATATTCGAAATTTTTAAAAATTATATATAATAAAATAATCTGTTTAGCAAATAATGTAATCTAGCCATGTACTTGGTTAGATTTTCTTTTTATCTAACAAGTATAATCGATATATGCCGTTATCCTGCTAAATAA
>CACXKR010000025.1 GCA_902768335.1 uncultured Erysipelotrichaceae bacterium | reverse complement strand
AAAGGTGATATGCCATTGAGACATACCACCCTAGATTTCATAGATTTTGAGATATTTTTAGAGTATCCCACTCTAGACCACTCTAGATTTCAGAGGGCCTAAATTACATTTAATTTCTTACGTATTATGCATCAAGAGCGGTGACAAATAAATAAGTATTGCTGTTATAGCTATAAACTTCATATCGAAGTGTAACTCCATCTTTTAGGTACAAGATGTAGTTAATATCAATGCCTTGTGAAGAATCAACTTGCCAAGAGCCAGAAACCTCGAATCCTGTTGGAATGAAGAGGATTTGGACATAATTCTTCATTTGATCAACAGTATAGTTGGTTCCGAAGTTAACACCAATCCAGTGGCCATCTTCGTCGTGATGAGCGGTCACTGTAAGACCAGCACTATTCATCTTTGCCGCAACATCCTCAATTGCTTGGGCAGCGTTGTAAGAATAAATATAAGCACCAAGAGTGACATATTCTTCATTAGAAGAATAACCAACATATAATGTTCCTTCAGCTACTTCGGTGATGTAATATTGAACGCCTTCTTGAACTCCAGCATCAGAATAACCAGCCGATGTTAACGCACTAGCAATTGCAGAAACTTCAACTGAAGCAACTGGTACTCTTAATGCGTAATCGAAGGCTTCTGATGTGGTTTCTTCCCATTCACCAGCGACAAATGGAATCTTATGACCACTTAAAGCGGTAGTCATATTTGTTAAGATTGGATCTTCCCAGTCTGTTTGAACGCTTGGATCTTCAACGTGAATGACGACGAATGCACTATAAGCACCATCTCTAACAGAGGCAGTGATTGTTACATCGGCATCTACAGCAGCATTGATTTGATAGACATATTGGTTTCCTTCGGAAGAAACAAGTTCTGCTCCATCCGCTGGGGAAACGGTGAATTGTGGGACATCTTCACTGGTGAAGAGATTACCCATGTTGACCGTAAGTGTAACACTGTCACCAGTGTGAACAGATGCTGCGCTCGTGAATAATTCGAATTCATCAGTAACAGTTGGGTCTGAATCAACATGAGCTTGAATGGTTGGAACGCCAGAATATGTATAAATCCATCCAATAATGTATTGTTCATTGCTTTCTTCATCTAATTCTGGTGCAACTTTAGTGAAGATATAACCGTTTGCATCATCTGGATCAACGGCAACCAAGAAGCCAGCTTCTTCGAAGACTGTCTTAATATCAGCAAGGGTTGTTGTTGCGTCTGGTTCTTGAGTGAACACTGTGCCACTTTGTAAGACTGGATGTGACCAGAGTCCCGCTGGATGTGGAATAACCCCACCGCCTAATTGTTCATTCATGAAAGTGATGTCAGCAGCACTCCATTCAGCACATGTTGGACCAACATATGTAAAGTCACAATAAGTAGCGTAATTATAAACATTAATGTTGACTTCGAGTGAGGAACCATCAGTTGTAGCATAGCTATAAATTGGGTTTCCTTGAGCATCATTTTCCTTGAACGACCAGCCAGATGCAGCTTCATAAGCAGCAACAATGTCAGCGGTTCCGCCATTATTACGACGATAAGCAGCTAATGTACACCAGTTTGGTTCTGCATTAACAGCCCAGGCGCCTCTAACAAATGGAATTGTGACACCTGCACCAAATTTGGATTCGAATGATTGAAGTTGGGTTTCTGACCAAGCGTCAGTGTATGCAACATAGGTTGCAGCAACACCGACAGATGTTGCAGAAAGACTAATCATTGCGACAGAAACAACACCATTAGTGGAATCTTTTTCGAGGCAGTATGTACCACCATTAATGAGGCCAGATGCTATGTAGCCGGCATCCTCTAATGCTGTTTTGTACTCTACAGCAGTAATGCCCTCACCTTTAACTCCAAATGGTAGACCATAACTTTGTGTTGTCCAAGTAGCGGGTACATATGGTAAGACTACTCCGTCGAGTAGACTTTGCATTGATGCTTTAATATTATCATCCCAGTCAGTTGGAACTACAGGACCGGAAGATGTTGATGTACCACTTGTTCCAGATGTGCCTGATGTACCTGATGTACCACCAGTAGTCGTACCAGTTGCGCCGGAATCAGAAGTGGTTGCGCCACCCGTAGTAGTTTTCTTTGAACCACCACCACGTGAATTATCATTACAACCCGCAAGTGTAAGTGAACCCACGCACATGAGTAGCGATAAAACGCTTAGTTTTTTCATATAAGCATTCTCCTTTCTTTTGTCGTATTTTATACATAGTATTTGTTTGATTTCAAACATTTTTTTCAAAATTAAAAATTTTTCGCATAAGAAAAGGTCCTGACTTAGGACCCTTTCACTTAGTGAATATTTATTCGAATGTAATTCGCAAGCCTAGATAATAGATGAAGTAGACTTCTTGAGCTGCAGCGGTACCACCATGAGTGAATTCATAGACAAAGTTTTGAATTTTTGAGAATTCCTCTCCAGTGAATTCAACTTCGAATTCCATATCTTGATCAGAAACTTCATCATTAATGGAATTAGAATACTTCTTCACTTGTTTGTTTTTATCATCTTTCGCGGTGATATCAAAGCTTGCCCAGTTAGAAAATACGCCTAAAGTTTTCTTACCGCCACCCTTCATTAAATAGGTAACGATAACCTTTTCTGGTTCATATTTTTGATATAGAAGAGATGGGATCTCAGGCATTGGAAGAGTTGCGCCATTATTTTTAGCGGCTTTAGATAATGGAAAACCGCCATTATCAGCGAAATATTCAAAGGTTTTGCCGTTCTTTTCAAATGAAACATCTTCGGTAGTTAACTTAACACCTGGTTTGATGTGAGCTTTGAATTTCCTGTACCATAAGCCAGAAGCTTTTGCTAAGTTACCATCAGGAATGGAAATCTTAATGTTAACTGCACCTTTTCCTTTCGCGAGTTCTTTACCAGTTAATTGATAGGTATGATCAAATGTTTGATATTTATCAATAGACGCTAAAGAGCCAGAAGAGATTAGATTATCAGTGTTACCTAAATAAATGTCGTATGATGCCCAGTTAACGAATATTGAAGCGGTATATTCATAATGTTCAAAAGTAACATTTAAATCGAATAATTCATCCGCGTGATTTCTAAAATATACTTCGTATACTGGATGGAACATCATGACAAAACCATTGTGTTCATCAAGAGCGACTAGATCTGGGACTGAACCACCGAATTTATATGGTTCTTCATCGAATAGTTCGATTGAGTCAATGTCGAGAGTAGTGATTGTTTTATAGCAGCAATATAGTTCGGTTGGATAATCTTTTTCCCAAACGATAGATTCGCCATCTAATCTAACGTATTGTTCACCGCTTCCATCACTAGCAGCATAGCAGCCTAGGAAATAATCGTCTCCGATATTTGGTAAATATCCTTTCAATAGGAATTTTTCACCATATTTAACTGTGTGTTCTGTCACTGTTCCATCATAGTTATGAATTGTGATGGTTGCAGAGTTAGAACAACCTGTTGCAGCGCAAACACATAGTGGCAACAAAAGAAAATGTCGTATTTTCATATAAATATCTCCATATTTCAATAGTACAAAGAAGCATAAAGAGAAGCAAGTACTTGTAGCGCTCAAGTGCTAAAAGAAACAATCATTGCTAATATGGTTTTTATCACATATTATTATTGTATATGATACATACCGCCAAAACTCTTAAATTCTTACAAGGAACTTCATTAGAAGTAACTTTCATCGATGGCAGAGTGATTCGCTACGACATGGCAGTTATGTTTAATAAATATCCACAGTTAAAAGCGTTAACCAATCGAGAATTATTTCTCAAAGGACATCTAGACAAAGGTGGTTATGGAATAATCTGGAACGATGAACTAGATTTTTCTGCCTCATCCATCTATGAAAATGGAGAGCTTGTTAGAGAGGAATCTCCTGAATTAAATAAAAAACTCGGTGAAATTCTCAGAACGGGTCGTTTACGCCACTATCTTTCTCAAGAAGAACTAGCAAGATTATCAAAGATTGATCAAGGAGACATCTCTCGTTTTGAAAAAGGTCAAGGTAATCCCACACTTAAAAAGATAGCAGTCTTATTTGATTGCCTAGACATCCAAATAAAAGAAATTGTAATAGGATACGATTTTTCAAACGCAATCAAAAACCCATACGCTAAGCTACTTAAAGAGCAAAATAAGCAAGAATAAAAAGCCACACCTTCGATGTGGCCTATAAATAAGCTAACTACGAATTAATATAATCCGGCTTTGTATTCGCCTTTATCGACGAGAGCTTTAAGAGCTTTCACCACCGCTGGCTTATCTTCGCGGTATGTGACACCAAACCAAACGGAGGATGTCGATAATAATTTTAAAGTGGCTTTGCCTTCATGAACAAGTTCATCTACGACAGTTGGAATAAGGAATTCGGCTTTTAAATCTCCGATATTTTCCTTAAGCCAAACTGGGAACTTCTCATTGAGCCTATCCATTAAATCTTTGTTAAACACAAAGAGATTCATTGAAACTGGTTGATCTTCCTTAACATCAAATGGTGCGGATCCATCTAATGGTGAAGAGATAATCTTGCCTTCTTTGTTTCTTTGAATTGAAGATTCAACAAGTCTTTCAAGCATTCCATTTTTCTCAAAGCAAACACCGCGTTTAACTGAACCATTTTCAGTCATTGTGTTACAAACTTTAAAGGCGACGTTCGCGTATTTGCCAACAGAACCTGGTTTTAAGGATTTAATATAGTTCGCTGCGACAACGAAGGCATCTCTACCATAGAAGTCATCACCATTGATGATGATGAAGTCTTCTTTAATGAGGTCTCTTGCTGCGTATATCGCATGCGCGGTTCCCCAAGGTTTTTCTCTACCTTCAGGACATTTAAAACCTGCCGGTAAATCATTTAAATCTTGGAAAGCATAATCCACTTTGATGAGCTTGGATACTCTTTTTCCAATTGAATCTCTAAAAGCTTCAAAGAATTCTTTTTTAATGATGAAGATAACTGAATCAAAACCCGCAACTTTTGCATCATAGACAGAATAGTCTAAAAGGAAATTACCAGCCTCATCCATTGGCTCCATTTGTTTAAGACCACCGAAACGGGAACCCATTCCAGCGGCTAAAATAACTAACTGCATAATTAGAAGAACACTCCGCGAGCTTTTTCTTTGGCTTCTTTAGAAACTGAGAATGGGATGCGAGTTGTATATCCGCGTTTTGCAGCGACAATTTGTTTCGCTGGCCACTCAAAGATAGCCTTGTTCCATTCAGCGACAACATCGTTGTAATGTTCTCTGGCCGCAGTGATTTCTCTTTGAGTGTAGCTATTTTGTTGCATTGCATCAGCAAGTTCTTGATGGGCCTTAAGGTCTGGATAATTTTCTAAAGCGACATTGATTTGCTTTTGCACTTCTTCCATCGCAGCGTTTGTTTCTGAGAATGCTTGAGCACCTCCAGCGCGTAGTCTTGCGATTTCAGTGAAGGTAGATTTATCTAAATCGATACCTTTTTCAACGAGTTTAGCAGCGTTCTGTAAGATGACCACTCTTTGTTCAAGATAGTTATCAACTTGCGATGCTGCTTGTTGAACTTTTTGTTGAAGTTGAGATAACTTCTTTCCAGCGCTGATCTTCACAAATAAGAAGATGACACCTGGAATGATTCCAAGAACCCATAGGAGGATTTGGAAAATGGTTGAACCTACTCCAACTTTGACTGGAAGTTGCTTTTCGATGACATTAATGTCACGTCCTTGTTCGTTAACTGGACCAGTCATTTCGTCTAATTCGTTAGCCATATTTTTTCTCCTTTATTTTTTAGCCATTTGGCTTTTTAAATCCTTAATAGAAATATTAAGAGGTCTATCTTGATTATAAGATATCAAACCTCGGTTATAAATAATATCTTTATTTCCTAAATTTCTGAACTGTACTTCACTTCCACCGATTTCATCGACATTTATAAATGTGTCTTGTTCCAAAGGAATATATTCATACCACGTTACTGGGACACCATGCATTCTTCCGTCTCCTCCTAAAGTAGGAACGATTTCAAGATGTTTAACACTTTTAAATGAATGAGCGGTAACCTTGACTAAATCAGCATCACCATTTCTTCTTTCATAATCGGTTTTAAGAATAACTTGAGTGTCGCTTTCAGGATGAGCGAATTCTTTAGGATTAAATCTATTCGCGATTGCTTCGTGTTCTAAATCTGAGAATTTAGATGGGATTGTGCCTTTATAAATATATTCTCTAGCTTTGTGTTGTTGATATAGAGGAATTGATAGTAGCGGCGCTAAATCGAAGAACACTGCTTTGAAATAATAATCGTTATAGTTAATAAACTTCTCTTCAATCTTTTCAAAATCAAAATCATAAAAGTAAGTTACGTCACAAAATAAAGCATCGCCTTGAGAATGAGAAGAAGTTAAGAAGTTAATCTTATGAGCTTTTACGAATGTAAAGTCATCACCATAACCTTCTTTTGATTTCATTAAAGAAAGCATGCTTTTTTGAGCGAGCGGAGTGAAAAGCAAACGATATTCAACTTCGTTGTTACGGTTTAGCCCTCCAAAGAATAATTCAAATTCAGAATTACCTAGAGGTGTATAGGTCCCGCCTTTGCCCATTTCTTTTTCAGCGAGTTTATATAAATCGCCTTCGTGTTTACGAACATATTTTTCTAAGCCTTTTTCATCGAAGCTACCAATATTTGATGGTCTTCTAGAAAAGGTTAGATTAGGTGCTGCATCATTTGCGTACATCAAATATGTATCAAGTGAATATAATGGTTTTGGTTTAGTAACGCTTGCCCTCAATGTTTGGGTGTGAGTAACGGTTCTAAATCCATCTTTAGTAGGAACAGTCGTCGTCCAAGAAATCACTAAAGTACCTGTATATGTATATGGAAGCATATCCATTTCGAGTTCTTTAAAGAAGGCGAACGGATTGCCTAAGATAGAACCAGATTGAATCGCTACTTTTGAGCAATTATCTTTGTCTTTATATTTGTAACCATAATTCTCAATTAAGAATTCAAGTTTCTTAACATCAAAGATGCGGTCCATCACAATTAGTGGAGCGGTCTTATGGAAAAGCTGAGCGCTCATCTCTTCATCAAACAAAGCGTTAAGAGGTGCCATTTGTCTCCACGCTTCATTTATCAACTCTTCCACTTCTTTTCTAAGTTTATTTAGAATAATCTCTAAAGATTTTGCTTTTCTTTTATAAACTAGAGAAAGTAAAACAATTCCTCCAGCGATTGAAGAAACGCCGAACACTAAAAGGAGCACACCAGGTAGAATAGATCCGTTGAAAAGCAGAGGAATGCTAACGAAACTTAAAATCGCTCCAATGACAATCGCAACAATAAACAAAGCTTTAAGTCCTCTTGAAGAACTTAATCTAGCTTCATATTTCTTTGTTTCTGCTTGCTTCGCGTAAATTTTGTCACAAAGAATTTTGTTCGCATCTTTGTCTACACCACTCTTCTCAACGAGTTCATTAAATAAATTAACCGTGTTTTGATGATGTTTTTCTTTTAATTCACGCTTATAGAGTAACTCAGGTTCTAATAAATCATTACTTTCCATGGCTTAATTATAGAATAAATATTCTAAGTTAGATATAGCAAATAAGAAAAGGCGGCATCCAAAGGATACCACCTTAATAAATTAACTATTTATTTTTAATTAATGGTTTCAGAAACGGTAAATTGTCCCGCATAGTGATCATGACCTGGATCTATTTTGATGTAGATATATCCATCTTCGGATTCTAATGGCATAGCTTCGCCTGCCCATCCAAATGACACATAACTGGATTCATATTTGAAAAATTCAAAGTGTGATAATGCTGCACCGTCAGAATATGCAAATGTGTATTCAGCGCCTTCTCGGACTGGGAAGCGATAGTATCCCACCTCATCTTCGTGGTCATAGACAACCGCTTGATCGAAGCTGACTTCAATGCCACCAAAATATCCGTCATCTACACACACTTGCATAGAATCGTATCTATGAGTGACATTGAAACGAATCATTGTTTCACCACGAGCAGTTGCAGGCATCAAACGAATGATGAAATAGTCATATAAAACACCATCAAGTTTGCAATCTTCATCTAAAGTAATGTAAATTGGATGTCCATTTTCGATAAAGGTGTCGTTTTCTTTATCGTGACCAATCCAAGTGAAGTCTGCGCTATCATAACCGCCTCTATCAGCGAGTTTATACAAATGTTCTTCGTAAACATAGAATTTGAAGAATAAAGCTTCATTTGTGCCTAATTCAACAACGGCGTTATTTCCGTCGTTCATTGTAACACCAGTAAAGATGTCGCCGTTTTGCCCATATCCACTACCCATATCGTTTAGTCCGAAGAATGGAGCAAGACGATCGCCATCAGCGATGATTTTGACATATAAATATCCGTCTGGAAGTTCAGGAGCAAGGAACGCGACTTCTGGACGATATGGGAGTTCGGTAATAGTTTCACCATCAGCCGATCTGGAATAGAATGTGACTTCGTCATCAGAATTTAAAGTCCAACCAGTTGTAAACATTACTAAGTCATCTTTACTAATATCTGGAATACGGAAATATCTAGTTCCTTGTTCGATTGAATATAAGTTTAATAAGACGCTGTAGTTAAGGTCTTCGCCAACGAACTCACCACATGCAATACAATAACCACAATCATCTGGTCTATGAGCAGCCACCAATCTAAATGAGATGCTGTATCCAGAGATAGATGGTCTGAAAGCTAAATAAACATGCTTGTAATTAACAGCGCCTGATGGATCGAATAAATCGATACTTGAGAAACTTGTTTCATTGTCGGTTCCCCAAGCGCCATAAACAGCACCACCATCGGCGGTTTCAGTCTCTGCAACAAGTACATATTTTTCAGCAGGATTTAGATTTTTAATTCTTGCGTAGTAAGTTTGACCTGCGACTGTTGAGCTGATGGCAAGTTGCTGATTAACTTGAAGTGTTGAACCCATATATTCATCGCACCAACAGAAACCTTGTTCATCGATTACTTCATGGACGTGATTTTTAACAAACCAATTGATTTGAGCAATGTTTTCTGTTGAAACGTAACGAACATAATAATATCCATCAGAAACATTGGAAATAATGTGGGTCATAGCATTGGTTGGAATTTCATACCAAACACTGCCATCAGTCTCCCAAACCTTTGTCTTAGTCATATCGGCTTTTGGATCGGCATTGCAAGTAAGAATTGTTTGAATGTTTTTTGCGGCTTTTAATCTGAAATAATATTCAGTTCCCGCAACAATGTTATTCAAGACATATGGATCTTCTTGAGTTGCATCCTTTGTGTCTCCACGATACGCACCATCAGCAGGACAGACGCCGTGCTCATCATATTGGTGAACATGTGGAGGAACACTTGATGTTGGATCTGGATTTCCGCTTGTAGAAGTTGAACCTGATCCACCACCATTACCGCCGCCACCACAAGCGCCTAAAGATAAGGCTAGAAGTGAAGCGAACGTGATCTTTAATAAGTTTTTCTTCATCTTATTTCTCGTATTATCTAACCGTACCCGGACCTTGATTAGATAACATTTACTTTCTCCGGGTATAATTTAGTTACACTGTGAACTTGTCTCTATATTTCTA
>CACXKR010000024.1 GCA_902768335.1 uncultured Erysipelotrichaceae bacterium | reverse complement strand
CTGTTGGACCAAAGATTGGTGTCAAAGCTAGCGGTGGAATTCATTCACGTGAAGAAGCTCTCGCTATGATCGAAGCAGGTGCAACACGCATCGGTGCTTCTTGTGGTGTGCAAATCGTTGAAGGAAAATAGTTTGTAACTATTCGTGTAAAAAGGGAGGTGAAAAGATATGCCAAAAGTTGTCGTTCGTGAAAATGAACAATTAGACGAAGCTCTTCGTCGCTTTAAACGCTCTGTTAATAAATCAGGCGTCCTCCTTGAAGCACGTAAAAGAGAATTCTATTTGAAAAAAGGCCTCAAACGCAAAATGAAAAGCGAGATGGCTCGTCGTAAATCCTATTAAGAAACAAGGTCACCAAATGCTGGTGGCCTTTTCTTATAAAAAAAGTAATACTACGTATTAAAAAAGTTTTTCGCATTTTTTTCGTTTTTTCTCAGTAATAAGTTTATGGAGGAAAAACTATGACATACGTTTGTTACCAAGGAAATGATAGAGATTGTGGCTTTGCTTCTCTCAAGATGCTTTTAGCGAACAAGATGCACGACAAAAAATATCTCTATCTCAAAAAGCCTTCAAAGAAGAAGGATTACACATTTTATGATTTGATGTACATCGCAAAGAATTATGGCTTTGTGCTTTCGGCCTATGAAATGCCAATCGACGATTTTAAGGAGATTCCTTTAGGGACGCTTGTGATGATTAAACCAAATCATCTCGTTTATCTAAAACGAGTAGGCAAATTCAGCGTGACCTATATAGATCCTAATATCGGTAAAGTAAGGGTCTCACATGATGAATTTATGAAACGGTGGAGCGGTCAAGTTCTCGAATGCGTCAACACAAAGGACGCTAAAGAATGTAAAGCAAAGAAAATCAAACTCTTACCAATCTGGATGGATTTAATCTATTATGGAATCTTAAGCATTGTATTCGCATCCTTATTGACAGGATTTTACTTGATAAAAGATGACTCCAGCATCATCTTGACGATGGGGTTCCTGCTTTTGTTTGCTTTAGCAGAATTAGTAGAAAATTGGTATATTGTCAAAGAATTAAATTTCTTTGATAGACAATATATTGACATTTTCTTCACCCAAAAAAGTAATCAAAATATCGAGGCGTATCGCTCCTACGTAGATTACAAATGCAACTACTTCATTAGTTTTAAGACTTTAATCTCAAATTTAGTGATGATTATCGTCTTTGCTACGTTACTATGCGTGAATGACTACCGCAATCTATTGGTGTTTCTGATTTTGCTATTAGTTAAAGTGCTAGATGCCAAACTGCTTTCAAAGAAAGAAAAGCAAGAGGCTAAAGAAGTTGATGACATTGAAAAGACCGCCTTCGATTCTCCATCGACTCTGACCGCTTCTTTGAAGAAAGCAAATTCACTAGCAGGGAAGGTAGCGTTAATCGCTTCTTTGAAGAAAGTTTTTTATATTTTCGTTAGTTTATGCCTTGCCCTAGGAATGATGATTGTCAACAATATGACTTCGACAAATTTTATCATATTCCATTTTGGAATATATTTCTTAATGAGTGAAGCTTTTGGGCATTTAATTCGCTATTTCTCTAACTTCCGAGAAAGGAAAATAAAAAGATCCAGATTTTTGGACAGATGTGATTTATAAGCATTTTTAAAAAAAGATGCTATAATATACACCCAAGATCATGGAATTAGACTTTATCAATCGAGGACCAGCATCTTATGATGCTTATGAAGCAACATATCGTGATTTATACGAAAAAGTATTTTCACATTTAGGCCTCGCTGGTAACTATTTCACTGACGTTACTATTGTAAATGACGAAGTGATTCTCGAAGTTAACCGCGAATATCGTAAAGTCGATAGACCAACTGATGTGATAAGCTTTGCTTTCCTTGATGATAAGAATGAGGTTCCTCAAAAAGATGGCTCTCCCATCTGTCTTGGTGAAATTATTATTTCATATGAAAGAGCAGAGGCTCAGGCTAAAGAATATGGTCATTCTCTTTTAAGAGAAATGTCGTTCTTATTCGTTCACGGCATGCTTCATTTGCTCGGATACGATCATATGAGTAAAGAACAAGAAGTCGTTATGTTCAAACTACAAGATGAAATTCTAGGAGGACTAAAATAATGGAATCAAAAGAATTAATTGCTAAAGCAGTGGAAGCTCGTAAGTTATCTTACTCACCATACTCCCACTTCGCTGTTGGTGCAGCCTTACTTTGTAAAGATGGAACTGTTTTCGTCGGTGCAAATATCGAAAACTCCAGCTATCCACTTTGCATGTGCGCTGAGAGAAACGCGCTATATAATGCCTATCTTCACGGCAAGAAAAAAGAAGATTTTGTGGCGATGGCTCTATCTGCTGATACAGATGAACCATGTTCGCCATGCGGAGCATGTAGACAAGTTTTATCTGAACTTTTCCCAAAGAAGGCTCCTATCTATATGTCAAATCTCAAAGGTGATGTTCAAGCAACTGATGTTGAAGAACTATTACCATTCGCCTTCTCTGAAGACGCTTTAAAATAATGAAAAGTGGCTTTGTTTCAATAATCGGTAGACCAAATGTTGGCAAGTCCACAATTTTAAACGCTCTTTTAGAGCGAAAGATTTCGATCGTCACTGACAAAGCCCAAACAACCCGCAACTCCATCAAAGGAATCTATGATGATGGAGAATACCAAATTGTCTTTATAGACACTCCAGGGATTCATAAGGCACATCATTCTCTTGGAAAGATAATGAACCGTGATGCTTTAGAGTCCGCTAAAGATGTCGATGCCATAGTATTGGTGGTGGACGCTTCTCGTAAAGTTGATGAAGGAGATATGTTCATCCACGAATCGCTTTCTAAAAATATTCCGACCTATGTCGTAATCAATAAAATTGATTTAGTTCGCATTGATCAAGCTCAAAAGATCAAATTGGAATATCAAGAGCTTTACCCGAAAGCTAAAATACTCGAAATGTCTGCGATTGAAAATTTTGGTTTAGACACTTTACTTGATGAAATCAAATCAGTCATCAAAGAAGGGCCTCGCTATTTTGAAGCAGATGCTTTAACTGATAAAGATAGCAGCTTCTTCGTTTCAGAAGTTATCAGAGAAAAGTTACTGAAACTTTTAAAAGAAGAGGTTCCCCATAATTTAGCAGTGAGAGTCGATGAAATAAAACATAAAAGTGAATCCGTGATGATTCGCGCTACAATTATTGTAGATAAAGATTCTCACAAAGGCATCGTCATCGGTAAGGAAGGCAAACGCATCAAAGCGATTGGCACTAGAGCAAGAAAAGAACTCGAAGAATATTTTCAAAAGCGCATTTTCTTAGAACTATTTGTCTCCGTTAAAGAAGACTGGCTTAATAATCCAAGAATTCTAAAAGAATTAGGTTATAAATAATGGAATTTGAAGGTATTGTCATTCGACTAACACCTTTCCGCGATCATGATGCTATGGTCACGGTTTTATCTAGTGATAAGATTCGCTCTTTTTTGGCTAGAGGTGCTCTTAAATACGAATCTAAATCAGGACCATCGGTCAATATTTACACCAAATCACGTTTTCAACTAATGAGAGGAAAAGAAGGATACGCTTTGCGTAATGGCGAAATTCTTGATAGTTTTCAAAACATAAAAACCAATATTGATTGTTTGGCGGTGGAAGATTTTCTTGGTGAATTAACTAACAAGCTTATTCAATCAGACGATGCACCGGAGATATATCCTTTCTTAGAAAAATCACTCACTTTACTCGACAAAGGATTTTCTCCTTTTACCGTTGCTTTAATCTATTTTGCTAAAGTATTGATGGTATCTGGCTATTCGCTCAATGTTGATTCATGCCAAATTTGCGGTAAAAAAGACCAAATAGTCGCTCTTTCCTATAAGGATGGAGGATTTATCTGCCGCGATTGCTTTAGCCCCTTAAAACACGCAAAATGGGACGTTAATAAGTTAAAGATGATTCGTTACATCTTCAAAGTTGATGTTGATAACTTTAATAAAGTTGATTTCCCAAAAGAAGATTGTTTAGTCTTGATTAACGAACTATCTAAATTTATCGATGACATTGCACAATTGAATTTAAAATCAATTGAATTATTGAAAAAAATCTAAACTACACTTATAATAGGTTGACAAAATGACGTTAGAACACCAAAATATAGCGGTCATTTTAATGAGGTTACAAAAATGGAAAAGAAATTTGATGAAATTGTAAATCACTTGATTACAAGCGGTTTCGTCTACCAAGATTCTGAAATCTATGGTGGTCTTTCTAATTCATGGGACTTTGGTCCTTTAGGAGTGGAACTTAAAAACAATATAAAGAAATTGTGGTGGAAGAAGTTTGTTCAAGAAAGTCCAACTAATGTTGGAATCGACGCCGCAATCTTAATGAATCCAAATGTCTGGAAAGCAACTGGACACGTTGCAACTTTCTCCGATCCTTTAATCGATTGCAAAGAATGCAAAGCTCGTCATAGAGCCGATAACTTAATTGAGGAACAGTTCCCAGAAGTCGACGTTCACGGTATGAACCAAGATCAAATGATTCAATTTATCAAAGATAATAAAGTTAAATGTCCTGTTTGTGGCAAATCGAATTTTACCGATATTCGTCAATTTAATATGATGTTTAGAACCCATATTGGTGTAACCGAGGCTAGCGAATCGCTCGTCTATTTAAGACCTGAGACCGCTCAAGGTATGTTTGTTAACTTCAAAAATGTTCAAAGAACATCTCGTAGAAAAATCCCATTTGGTATCTGTGCGATTGGTAAATCGTTCCGTAACGAGATTACTCCGGGTAATTTTATTTTCCGTGTTCGAGAATTCGAACAAATGGAAATGGAATTCTTCTGTAAACCAGGAACCGATTTAGAATGGTTTAAATACTGGAAAGAATATTCTTTAAAGTTCTTAGAATCTTTAAATATATCGGAAAAGAATCTCCGTTATCGTGATCACGAACCAGAAGAACTTGCTTTCTATTCTAAGGCTACCTGCGACGTCGAATACAAATTCCCATTTGGTTGGGGCGAAATTCTCGGCGTAGCCGATAGAACAGATTACGATTTAAAACGCCATATGGAAGCTAGCGGTGAATCGCTTGAATATTTAGAGCAAGAAACAAACACCAAATATGTTCCATATTGCATCGAACCATCGATGGGTGTGGAAAGAATCTTCCTCATGGTCGCATGCGAAGCATATGATGTCGAACAACTTGAAAAAGAAAGTCGCATTGTCATGCATTTCGCTCCAAAACTCGCTCCATATTTAGCGGCGGTTTTACCTTTAAGTAAAAACCTCAACGATAAAGCTAGAGAAATTTATGCTGAATTATCTAAGCATTTCTCCATTGCGTACGATGAAACAGCTTCAATTGGTAAAAGATATCGTCGTCAAGATGCTATTGGTACACCATACTGTATAACAGTAGACTTCGAAACCATTGAGAAGGATAACTGTGTAACAATCCGTGATAGAGATACAATGGAACAAGTTCGAATTCCTATTGAAAAAGTTAAAGATTTCCTTCAAGAGAAGTTAGACAATAATTAGTAGTTATTTAGTATTTTTATAACATAGTTATATATGGCCATTGATTCAAATTTTGCTAGAGATATCAAAGAAAGAGCCGACATAGTCGACGTCATTTCCTATTACCTAAATTCAGTTCAGAAAAAGGGTCGTAGGTATGTTGCTATGTGCCCGTTTCATGATGACCATGATCCATCACTTCAAATCGATAAAGAAAAACAAATGTTCCGTTGCTATGTTTGCGATTCTGGTGGTGATGTCTTTTCATTCGTACAAAAGTACGAAAAATGCTCCTTCATGGACGCTATTAAGAAGGTAGCCGAGATTATTGGCTACGATGACCCACGTCTCCATAGCAAAATTGTGGTGAAACATGTCGATGAAAATTTAGTCCCAATTTATAATTGCTTGACCGAAATTCAAAAGTTCTATGCTTATGCATTAACTACTGAAGAAGGTGAAATTGCAAGAAAGTATTTAGATGGTCGACATTTGTCGAACGAGCAAAGAGACAAATTTGGATTAGGCTATGCTTTTAAAGATGGTAAGATGGTCATCAAATACCTTCAACAAAAAGGTTTTTCTTTGAAAACTATCGAAAATACTGGTATTGGCTTAGTGAAAACTTCTGGCATCGATGACAATAATGCCGGAAGATTAATCTTTCCAATTAAAGATCACAATGGACAGGTCGTTGGTTTTTCAGCCCGTAGAATCGTTGATGATGATTCTGCAAAATATGTAAATTCTCCAGAAACTAAGGCTTTTACTAAAAGTAATGTTTTATACAATTACCATTTAGCAAAACAAACCGCCAAACATGATGGATATGTTTATGTGGTGGAAGGTTTTATGGACGTCTTTGCCTTAGATAGCATCGGCATTACGAGTTGTGTTGCTTTAATGTCAACAAAGTTGACAAGTAGACATATCGAAATGCTTAGAGCTCTTGGCGTGGAAATTAGATTATGTCTAGATGGCGATAATCCAGGTCAAACTGCGATGATGAAAATAATGTCTCAACTTGATGAAGCAAAGCTTCCTTATAGGCTAGTTAGCGTTCCTCAAGAAGTTCGTGATCCAGACGAAATATTAAAACAAGATGGCGAAGAAAAGTTAAAAACTTTTGTCAACTCATTAGTAGATCCATTTAACTTCGCAATCAACTATTACCGCAATGTTTCACCTCTAGAAACGGTCGAGAATAGAAAGAAAGTGATTATTCACTTTTTACCAGCCATAGCTTCTTTAAAAACTCAATTAGAGAAGGATGATTATATTTATAAACTTGAGCAGGCAACAAACTTTTCGGCCCAGGCAATTCGTAATTTACTCAAAGAGTATACGACACGCCAAAATCGAAATGAACCAGATTACAACGTCAATCTTGAAATCGAATCAACGATCGATGTCGGAAAAGTTTCAAAGCAATATCGTCGACTCGCTTTAGCGGAATTTTCAGTTTTAAAACAAATGTTCCTCGATAAGCAAGCGATCGAATTCTATGAGAAAAATATCAAATATTTTAATGATGAAAATTACCGTCAAATTGCCAATTTCTTAATCGAAAGAAAGGACAAAGACGAACCTATATCAACAAGCGATATCACTAATGATATTCAAACATCTGAATTACCAAATAATGATCAGCTTATTAAAACCGTATCCTCGATAGCGTTTGCGAAAAGTGAAACCTATTCTCCGACGTTATTAGAAGATTATTACAAAGTAATTTTATCGGAAAGGTCCCATATACACGACAAGACAAATCTCCAAAAGGCGCTAGAGGGGAAATCGCCTCAGGAGCAAGCGCGTATTGTAGCGACCTATTTAGACCGAATGAAAATAAAAAGCTCGAAATAAGGTGCTTTAGAAAGAAGGACAAGTAAATGGCAGCAAGGAAAGCAAAAGAAGCCGTAGAGGCCCCAAAAAAGGCCAAAAAGGCAGAAAGTAAGGTTAAGGCAACCGCTCCGAAAGAGAAGAAGCCAACCAAAGCTCGAAAAACTAAAGAATTAGTCGAGAGCGATGAAGACGAAGAAATCGAAACCTTAGAATCGGTAAAGAAGCGTCTTTTAAAGAAAGCCCAAAATGATGGTGGTGAAATCGAACAAGCTGAAATCAATGAAGCTATTCAAAAATTCGATATGTCGGACGAAGATGTCGAAGATTTAATCAATTACTTTGTAAAAAAGAAAATCAAAGTCATCTCTGATAGCGACGAAGAAGGAATGGATGAAATCGATTTTAGCGATGATGACGATATCGCTGTCGATATGTCAGACGAAGATGTACCTGACGAAAAAGAATTGAGTGATATCTCTAATCTTATCGTTGGTGATGTCAAAGTAAATGACTCCGTTAAGATTTATCTTAAAGAAATCGGTAAAGTTCGCTTATTAAATGCTCAAGAAGAAATCGAAATCGCAAAACGTATTGCCGCTGGCGATGAAGATGCCAAACAAGAACTTATCAATGCTAACCTCCGTTTAGTCATTTCTATCGCTAAGCGATATGCTGGACGTGGAATGCCATTTTTAGATTTAATCCAAGAAGGTAATATGGGCCTTATCAAAGCGGTGGAAAAATTCGATTACACTAAAGGATTTAAGTTTTCAACTTATGCCACTTGGTGGATTCGTCAAGCTATCACTCGTGCCATCGCTGACCAAGCTCGCACCATTCGTATTCCTGTTCACATGGTCGAGACAATTAATAAGATCACCAAAGCTCAACGTGCGCTAGTTCAAGAACTAGGTCGTGAGCCAACAACCGAAGAGATTTCTGAAAAACTCGGTGGTGCATTATCTCCTGAAAGAATTATGGAAATTCAATGCATTAACCAAGAGCCAGTTTCTCTCGAGACTCCAATCGGCGAAGAAGATGATTCACATTTAGGTGACTTTATCGAAGATAAGGAAGTTGTTTCTCCAAGCGAATATACGACCAAATCGCTTCTTAAGGATGAACTTTACGATGTTCTCCGCGAACTCACCGACCGTGAAGCCCGCGTTCTCGAACTCCGTTATGGACTATTGGATAACCATCCAAGAACCCTTGAAGAAGTTGGAAAAGAATTCGGCGTCACTCGTGAACGTATTCGTCAGATTGAAGCGAAAGCAATTAAAAAACTACGTCACCCAAATCGTGCCAAACGTTTAGGCGACTATCATTCCTACAAAAACTAATATGAAAATATCGGACCGCTTAAAAGCTGTTGCCTCTTTTATAAAAGAGAACGCTAATGTTGCGGATGTTGGAGCAGATCACGGTCTGCTTGAAATCTACCTCATTAACGAAGGAAAAATTAATTCCATTTTAGCAATCGAAAATAAGAGCGGTCCTTTTTCTATTCTTAAAAATAATCTAAAAGATTACGATGTAAAACTATCCTTGAGCGATGGCATTTCAAAAATCGATGAAACAGTCGACACGATCGTTCTAGCGGGAATGGGTGGAATTCTCATTAACAATATCCTAAATTCAAATAAAGCAAAGCTTACGAATATCAAACAAGTCGTCGTTGACGCTCACCGCGATATTAAACTAGTAAGAGAAAACATTTGTAAACTCGGTTTTTACATTGAACAAGAAAAAATCGTCCATGAGAAAGGAACATATTACTTTGTAATATCTTTCCTAAAAGGACATCGTGATTATTCATTGAGTGAATATGAGTGGGGTTATAAAATAAAAGAAGACCCTCTCTTCGAAGATTTTCGTAAAGAGGAACTAAATAAATTAGTTAGCAATCTTATCAAATATCGTTCTTCTTCAAAATCTACTTCGGTAGGTATTAAGCAAAGAGAAGAACAAATCGGGAGGTTAGAGAAATTATGAACACGATGAAATTATTAAGAAAATTATCGCTCTATTATCCAAAATCAATTAAAAGTAGAGGAGATCGAGTTGGATTAATGTCTGGAAAACTACCAGAAGAAATTAATAACATTTTGCTATGTCTTGATTTCGATGATACAGTTTATAATCTTTTACTTTCTTTAAAAAAGAAACCAGATTTAATTTTGACCCATCACCCATTTATTTACGGTCCAAGAGGTCGCGTCTTAAGCCATGATCCAGTCAAGAAAGATCTCGTCGAAAGAATCGAAAAACTTGGCATTCCAGTTTATAGCATGCACACCAATTTTGATGCCGGAAAAAACGGAATGAACGATGCTTTAATGCTCGCGTTAGGCTTAAAAAATATTCGACCACTTGAAACGGCGAGAATGGCTCGTGGTGGTGAATTAGAAAAACCAATGGAAATCCATGAATTCGCTAAATACGCAAACAAATGTTTGAAGTTAGAATATTCACATCTTGTTCATGCTGGAAAAGACTTAGTTAAAAGCGTGGCAATCATCGGTGGTGGCGGATCTCGTGAATTCAAAAACGCGATGCTAGAGGGATACGATATTTATATATCAGGAGACGCTCCTCATCATGTTAGAAGAGATGTAATCGCAAATCATTATAATTATTTGGACGTTTCTCACGAAGTCGAAAGAATATTTATGCCACATATGAAAAAAGTTCTACTTTCAATCGATCCAACATTGAATGTTGAAATAATTGATCACGAAGAACTTCCTGAATTAATTAAATAATTTTTCGATCTTTGATTTGATAGATTCACTAATCGCTTTAGGAGTTGAAGCCCCTGAAGAAATTGCAACAAGATTAAGACCATTAAGGTCTTTTTCTTTAATGTCATTAGCGTTTTGGATCGCAATAACTTTGGCGCTAGGATAATTTTTGCTAGCTAGATTAAATAATGTTTTAGCGTTATTAGATTTCTTTCCGCCGACGACATAAATTAAATCGACATCCTTTGGAAGATTAAGCAAAGCTTCTTGCCTTTTTGTGGAGGCATAACAGACGCTTTTAAGAACTCTAGCATTCTTATATTTGGATTTAACTAAGTTGATTAATTGTTCAACTTCATAATGTGAGAAGGTCGTTTGGTTGATAATTAGTGGCGAGTCGTCTTCTATATTAGGAACAACTGGACTAGAAACATCTAGAAGATGAACTCTTTTTGAAAGCGATAAAGCCGCATTTGCTTCAGGATGGTTTTCTTTTCCAATGTAAATGACATCGTGACCGTTTCTTGTTTCTTTAACGATTTCATTAAAAGTTGTCTTCACAAATGGGCAAGTGGTGTCAACAAATTTTAGATGTCGTTCTTTTAATCTATTCTCAACCTCTTCTTTATGACCATGTGCAGTGAGAATAACGATGAAATCATCTTCGATGAGATCGATTAAATCCAGCAAATCCTTATCTTTTTGGTAAATTGTTTCTATTCCGGCTTTTTCGAGTTCTTCCAGCGTGTCATCATTATGGATTAGCATGCCGAGAATAACTATTTTACGATCAGGATTAGCTTCTTTTGTTTTGTAGGCTAAAGAGATTGCATTCGCAACTCCAGCACAATATCCGTAAGGTTCAACAAGAATAACTTTCACGATATCAATAATATCATGATGAAGATTTTTCGTGTATAATTAACGCGGTAAAAATTATGTCATTTCGTGGAATCAGTCTTTCAGAAAAAATGTTAGCGTCTCTTTCTAGACAAGGCTTTTTAAATCCGTCTGAAATCCAACTTAGAACAATTCCGAAAGCTTTAAAAGGCGAAACCTTGATGGTTCAATCTGCGACAGGAACAGGCAAAACTCTGTGCTTTTTGGTGCCAATTATTGAAAATATTGATTTAAAAAATCAAAATGTGCAATCAATCATCGTCGCACCAACAAGAGAACTCGCTCAACAGATTTTCGATTTTGCCCTTCCTTTTACTAGAGAATTCCCATCTTTAAAAATCCGCTTATTTAAATCGGGACAAGAAAAAGAAGAAACTCTAAAAGGCTTGTCTATTGCTCCGCATATAATCATCGGAACTCCAGGTCGATTAGCAGACGTTTTAAAAGATGGAACCTTATCGCTCAAAAACGTTAAGACTATTGTCTTTGATGAAGCGGATATGCTTTTGAAGGAAGGCTATTTTGATGAAATCGATAAATTCGCTTTTTTAGTCAAAGATCCACAATACCTTGTTTTCTCAGCGACACTTGAAGCAAATTTGGCCCACGAATTAGAAAAATATGTCGGACCAAATATCCCGATCGTGAATGAAGAAATAATGACTTCAAGCAATGTTACTCACTACCTTGTCGACATTCGCCACGAAGACAAACTAATTGCTCTAGAGCAAATTATTAAATGTATAAATCCCTATTTATTGCTTGTTTTTGCGTCTAAAAAAGAGACCGCTAATGAAGCTTATAGTTATCTTAAAACTCGTAAATACAAAGTCGGATTACTTACAGGTGATTTAAACGCGAGAGAACGTAAAAATGTCATGAAGCAAATTCGTAATGACGACATCTATATCCTTGTTTGCTCAGATATGGCAGCAAGAGGTTTAGATATTAATGATGTAACCGATGTTATAAATTTAGACTTGCCAAACAACCTCGAATTTTATTTCCATCGTGCAGGTCGTACAGGAAGATTTAATAAACACGGCAATTGTTATACTTTGTATAATAAGGATGCAACCAATAAACCCTTGCAGCTAGTCCAAAGCGGAGTCAAATTTATTTATAAATCTTTAAGAGATGGTGATCTAATTGAAGGTCATCCAATTGAAAAGACTCATCCTAATAAACGCAAAATGGATGATGAACTCCAAAAAGAGATTCGCAAAATAAATGCGAAGGCAAAAGGCAAAAATAAAAAGGTCAAACCTGGCTATAAAAAGAAATTAAAAGATGAAATTGCTAAAGCAAAACAAAAACATCGTCGTGAAATAATTAAAAAAGATATTCGCCGCCAAAGAGTCGAGCGATATAAGAAAGAAGGTAGAAATAATGGCTAACGAAGAACTTTATATTGGTTGTCACGTTTCTATGAGTGGACCAGAATACTATTTAGGTTCAGTTAAAGAAGCTCTTTCTTATGAAGCAAACACGTTCATGTTTTATACTGGAGCGCCGCAAAATACAATTAGACTTCCTTTGGAAAGATTAAGAATTGAAGAAGGAAGAGCTCTAATTAAAAGTAGTGGTCTTGATGAATCAAAAATAGTGGTTCATGCTCCATATATTATTAACATTGCTAACAAATTAAATGTTGACACTTATGAATTAGGCAAAAAGCACCTTTTAAGTGAACTTAAAAGAACTTACGCTTTTGGCCCAAAAATTCTTGTTTTGCACCCAGGTAGTCATGTCGGTACAGGCGAAGAAAATGGTCTAGAATCAATTATCGAAGCTCTCAACGAAGTTCTCTCTAATGATGGAACAGATGTGAAGATTGCATTAGAAACTATGGCAGGTAAAGGTAGCGAAATGGGCACTTCATTTGAACAACTTGCTTATATTATTTCTCACTTGGAAAAGCCAGAAAGAGTTGGTGTTTGCATCGATACTTGTCATATTAATGACAATGGTTTAGATGTTGGGGATTTTGATACAATTTTAAAAGACTTTGACAAGACGATCGGTTTAAATAAATTACTCGTTGTGCACGTTAATGATACGAAAAATCCAATGGGCGCTCATAAGGACCGCCACGAAAATATCGGCTATGGTTTTTTAGGTTTCGATATTCTTAACAAAGTCGTCCATCATCCTTTGTTAAAGGGAATCCCAATGATTCTTGAAACACCTTATTATGAAGGAAATCCTCCTTACAAAAAGGAAATTGAGATGTTTAGAAAACAATCATTCGAAGATTGGAGATAAAGAAAACGACCTTAGTGAAGTGCTAGGGTAAAAGTGGACAAGGGTAAAAAAGCCCCATCCACTTTTTTCTTTGCTATTCTATTCAAAAAGGAGGTTTTTATATGCGAACAAAAAAGAAAAATAATATGCGAAGTTCAGAAGAAAAAGAAGCTATTGTTCTTGAGAGTTTCCATTGTGGTTGTAATCAAACTGCTCAAAAATACGATATTTATCGTTCAGTCTTAAAAGAATGGCGGAGAAAATATCGAGAATATGGCATTGATGGGTTACGTAGTCAAACAGGGAAGACATCTCACGGGTATAACCATCTTGCGGGTTTGAGAAACAAGAAAAACAAAACAAGAGAAGAACAATTAGAACTTGAAAATCTAAAACTTAAAGTGGAGGTAGCCCGATTAAAAAAAGGGTACCTAGTGAAAGGAGTTGGTTCAAAAAAGGAATACGTTACTATCAAAGACTTGAATACGAAGTCTTAGAAGAATTATCAAAACAATATCCCGTTTCATTACTA
>CACXKR010000023.1 GCA_902768335.1 uncultured Erysipelotrichaceae bacterium | reverse complement strand
ACCTAAAGTAATATCTAGGCATTAATTTATTAAAATTAGACGCAGACGCGCTAGAAACGTGGTTATAAACGACGTCCATAATAACGCGGGTCTTTGCCGGAGTTTTTGACATTTGAAGGACGAGATTTCTAAATTCTTTGACTCTTGTTGCTCCATCAAATGGGTCAGAAGAGTATCCGCCTTCAGGAATATTATAATTGAGAGGATTATAGCCCCAGTTATATTTCATCTTAAGAGGTCTTTCGTCATTATCGTGATCGAAAGTTGGAGTAATTTGAACGGCGTTGACGCCTAGTTCAACAAGATGATCATAACCAGTTTTAATTGTGCTATCGGTAGGTAAAGTTGTTCCAGAGTGAACAAAGCCGTTATATTTGCCTCTTTCTTCTTCTGGACCACCCCATGATTCATCACCAGTGAAGTCTTGAACATGAACTTCATAAATTGATAAATCTTGTGGAGTTTCTAAAGTTCCAACATTGAAGTCGTTCCAACCTGCTGGAGTGACAGCACTAGAATTTTTATCATAGATAAAACCACGGATTCCACTTATGCCAGAGGAAGTTGCATAAGGATCCATTGTGACGTTTGTACCTAAAGTATTATCGACTTGTAAGCAATAATATTTGCCGTTTAAATCGCCTTCGATTTTAACTTCCCAAATACCACCGCTCTTATAGGACATATGATAGCCTTTAGCCTTATCATTGCCTGGATGAGATGCATCACTATATTCAGTTGGTGTACCATCATCATAAACTAAGACGGTCATATTAGCAGAGATTGGAGACCAAACTCTGAAGGTCGTTGCTTCAGGAGTGTAATGCATTCCTAAATAATCGTGCTCAGTATCGACAAATGGGTTTTCATAATATTTATGGAATTTCTCAGTGTAATAAAGATTTTCAAAGCTGATTGTTGTCGATTTATCTAATGCAGCCATATCTGGATCAGAATCTGAACTTGGATCATGGCTAACAAGATTATAAACGACATTGATATGGGCTTCATATTTCAAAGAAATATCGAAAGCAGAACCCATACCTGTTCCTTCTTTGACTAAATACCACTTTTCAATTTCAGCACGCTTCTTAGCTTTGACCTTATAATAAGTCTCATCATAAGCGTAAAGTTTCCAATTAACTTTATTCGTGTTATCGGTTACTTCGCAATGAATCGTCTTCCAATCGGTAAATTCAGCTTGTTTAATGCCATGAACTTGGGTTTTGTTATAGCTATCTAAGATAGCAATACCGCCGCCGCTACTTGGCATTGTCCAAACTTCAGTTACTCCGTTAACTGGCGGATAAGTTCTAAACGATAATTGCATATCTTCAGATTGTCCACCCCAGTTAAGATCAGACGCACTCTTCTTTTCGAATTTGATAATGAACATAAGTGAGCTCTTGCCTGCATATGGAGCGAACAATTCATTCGCGTAATCGACGTGAAGAGTCATCATTTTGCCGTCACTACTGGTTTCATAAAAATCAGCGTTCTCGAAACGGCTTATTTCGACACCATCGACGCCACTAGCCCAAATGTAGAAAGCTCTTTGAGAACCTTTATCGCCACCACCGATACCACCATCATTGTAATAATGGAGCTCGACTTTATTAGGAGCGACGAAAGGTTCATCACTATCGTCATCATCGTCATCAGCGGCGTTCAAGACAAAATCAGGACGATTATAATCTTTGACGCCACTTTCCTCTTCGCTATAGATAGCGGTGTCTTCACCAGCTTCATCGACTGAAGGGGCAAAGGTCACTGAAAGAGGTATGACCATACCAAAGACGAAAAGAGATGGAAGCAAAGCTGTAATAACTTTTTTAGTTTTCTTCATAAGCTATTCCTCTTTTCCTTTCACTTATAGCTTGTAGACATTTTTTAAACAACCAAGGTTTTGGAGCTTAAATGTCCAGTTGTTCTCGTCAACTATTCCTGGACAGTTGATGCGAGAAGAATCATCAAGACCAAGCAAATCTTGAAGTTGGAATATCGTCATATATGACGGTAAATCCAAAATGTATTTAAAAACGGAGGAAAATAAATCAGCATTTTCTCCGAATTTATCTTTAAGATATTTAATATTTTGTTCTGGTAAAGTTTTTAACCAGCCAACAAGAGTTTGATTATCATGTGTTCCAGGATAGACGATTGTTCTATCGTTAGATTTGGCATTGGGATCAAAAATCGTAAATTCAACGATGAACATTCCTGGAAGATTATATTTATCACGTAGTTCTAAAACAGATGGGAAAAGATCACCTAAATCTTCCGCAATTAATCTAATATTAGGATATTTCTTATATAAAGCATTGAAGAAATCTTCTCGAGGACCAATTTCCCATTTGCCTCTTCTAGCGTTCACATCTTCTGCTGGGATGACACAATAAGTGTCAAAAGCGCGGAAATGATCTAGACGAAGGATATCGCAGGTCTTCATATAAGAAGCTATACGTTCCACGAGGAAGTTATAATTATCTTCTTTCATCTTTTTAAAATCATAGATTGGGGTGCCCCAAAGTTGTCCATCATCACTAAAAGCATCTGGTGGACAGCCGCTTACGAGAGTTGGATTATATTTCTCATCCATTAGGAATTGCTCTTTATTGACTAAACAATCGACAGAGTCGATACCGACATAGAAAGGACAATCTGCGATGAGAGTAACGCCAAGTTTCTTTGCGAATTTACGAACTTTGTTCCACTGCCTAAAGGCGATGAATTGTTTAAATGAAACATATTCAATCTCGTTTTTATATTGCTTTGGAGCGCGTTTCATCTTAAATAAATTTAGATCTTTCTTTTTCCAAGTATTCCAAGGAGCGTTATCATATTTTTTTCTTAAAGAAGTGAATAAAGCATAGGAAATTAACCATTTGTTTTCTTTTTTAAATTTATTAAAGCCCCTAAACGGCTTCTTTAAGAAGACTTTGTAAGCTTTCCTTAGATATTCCTCTTTGAACTGTAAAACAGCGCTATAATCGACTCTTTTTGCTTTTGGGTTAAATAAAGGAACATCTTTAAGTAATCCTTCTTTTTCTAAAGCATCTAAAGAGATGTATCTTTCTTCAAGCGCCATAGAGCAAGTCGACATATAAGGTGAATTACCTGGACCGATTGGATTTAGAGGTAAAACTTGCCAATATTTAAAACCATTATTAGCGAGCCATCTAACAAATCGAATAGATGGATGACCAAAATCTCCCACGCCATGATGACCTGGAAGAGATGCTACTGGAAATAAAACCCCTAAATTATCTTTCATATTTTATAAACTGAAGTAGATGATGTTGTCCTCATATTTCATCTTGAGATAAATCTCAGCGGAGGTGAAATCTTGTAAAACTGTATAAGAAGCAGTGCCATTCTTACTTAAGTAAGATTGCCAATTCGTACTTTCTGGAGACGAACCACCAAGTGAATATGGATCAAGTGGATCAGCCCATGTTGCAGAATTTGAGAAATCGATAAGTGAGAATGTTTCACCTTTTACAAAGTGAGCATTTTTAATTACATATTGTGTGCTATCTTCACGATATTCATCTGGTCCAAAATAGGAGGCAACATAACCTTCACCGGTTGTGAACTTAAAGCCATAGCCAGTGGATGGGAAATTCGTGGTACGGTCCGTGACAGCACCTCCGCCTCCACCACCACCGCCTTCACCACTACCTGAATAGACAGCGACTAAAACGCAATAGTTGAGGTTAGGAACTTGAGTGTAGGTATCTTGAGTGCCATTAAGTAACCAGCCTTCAAAGACGACACCAAATTGATCAGAAGTAACGTTATCTTTGGTTGGTAAAGCATCACCTGATTTACCAGAAATTTTAACACCGTATTCTAAGAATACATCTGCTTGAACTGTGCCAGGATTACCATCTAACTTACCATATCGACCTAAGTTAAGGTAATAGGTGACATCGCTACCAGGTTCGACTGGAACTGATTCGCTAGTTGGTGGGTTAGTGTCTGGTGGAGTGGTTGTTGTAGTAGTTGTACCTTTTCCACCATCTTTTGGCTTACCGTTATATTTAACGCAGCCAGCAAGTGACGATGCGAGTAATGGGAGTAATAATACAAAGATTGATTTTTTCATTATTTTATCCTCCTACATATTCTTAAAGGCGACGACTGAATATTTATATAAGCCAACATCAGCGCCTATAGTTGTTGGAGCACCACCTAAAGAAGTAATTGGGGTTGTTCCACCGATTAAATCACCAGGATTGGTGTTATAGTTTCCATCTAGATTACCAACGTTAATATATGTACAAACCTTTTTAGCGTCACCACTACGGCCTTCAGCCTTGATGACTAAGACGTTTGTACCCCAAGTAAACGTAACTTTTGCGTCTCTTGGATATTCTTTCTTAATCTTGATTAACTCTTTATACCAATGGAGCATATCGTTTTCACCGGTTTGATCTTCCATTGATTTAACGGTCTTGTTGTAATTATCGAGTTCAAAGCTAAACATACCAGCTTTATAATTAGGGCGAATCGATGTATCTTTCCAAAGGAAAGGTTGACGATACCAAATATCAATGTTGTTCTTTTCAACTTTATATTTGGAATGGTCGATTGTATTAGATGACATACCAAGTTCATCACCATAATAGATCCAGGAAACACCAGAACCTAATAAGGTAACTGCAGCGTGAATCTTAGCCTTGTTAACTTGTTCAGCTGTACCAGTGATGTTGTCGTTGGCGGTTGTGCCATTTGTAGCATCCCAACTTGTCCAGTTGACTTGGTTGATGGCTCTCATGACGTCGTGGTTAGAGGTGAAGTTACCATCGATGAAGTCTCCACGGCATCCACCTTGGACAGAAATACCTGTATCGCCAAGTGGGAACATCGCATTAGAACCGAAGACATCATAAGTCTCTTTTGGATGTTTATCGCCAAACGAACCAACGCCACCTTGTCCGACTGGAGCATAGATTTGCGAAGCAATGTGATAATAGGTACCAAAATCAAATTGTGAATCTAAGGCTTGATAATATGGAGCGGTTCTTGTACCCCATCCATCGAAGTTTTCACCAACTAAGAAGCAATTTGGATAAACGGATTTAACACCCATCGCAAATTCCTTCCACCACATGATGTTTTTGGTAAGGTTAGATGAATAGTCAAAATATTTGGTGACGATTTCACCTTTTTCGGTATCGTAAGATTGACTTGAACCAGTATCGGGAATGATCGTATCACCATTTTGGTAACATTCATCGCGCATAAAGATATGCTTGACTGCGTCAAGACGGAAGCCGTCTAGACCAAATGATAACCAATATCTAGCCATATCAATGACTAGTTTTCTTGTCGCGGATGATAAATAGTTAATTTCAGGCATACCTGAACCGAATTTACCATAATAATAATAATGAGATTCACCATCTCTATACCATGATGGGTTCTTAGATTCCGCGTCTTCTTTAACGGTTATTTGTTTATATTGACCATCGATAAATTTATCGATCTTGTCAGTTTCATATTTCCAAGTATAAACGTCTCTCCATTCAATGCCAGTTCCTGGATCTTTAATTCCCCATTGAGAATTGATAAACCAACGGTTGGATTTGGAAGTATGATTGAGAACTAAGTCCATGAGGACTTTCATTCCATATTCTTTATGAGCTTTATAAATGAGCTCTTGATAATCTTGGATAGTACCAAACTTCTTATCGACAGCGTAATAATCTTTGATGTCGTAGCCGTGATATGAATCGGAAGCTTGGATTGGAGTTAACCATAAGACTTGAACACCTAATTCTTTTAAATATGGTAAAGCGTCAATAACGCCTCTAAGATCTCCTAGGCCATCACCATCGCTATCACGGAAGGAAGCAACGAAGATTTGATAGCCAACACCTAAATCCTTGAAATCATTTGAAGTCGAGGAGTTACCTAATTTATTCGAATAAGCAGCATCGACATTAGAACGGTAATTGCCAGTTGTATCTAAGTCGATTGGATTAGTTTTTGCTTGTGGAACACCATCACCAGCGAAATATGTGTATTCATCAAGTGCGCCCGTAGAGGTAAAAATATGAATGGCTTTGCCACCCTCGACATCACGCCAATTCTCGCTTAAAGCATAATCTTCGATATAAGTTTCTCTACCACCATCGGAGACCCAGTTGGTAGAACCATCCATCGAATCTTGTCTAGGAAGTAAAAAACCAAGTTCCTCAGCACCTTCATAAGAGGTACTTCCACCTGTCTTACCATCTACTAAACCGCTTGCATATAAATCGACATCAGCGATGACACCATATTTGTCAATATAAGTAGTGTCACCTTCTTTTGAACCAGTTTCAGAGACAGTCATCCAGTGATTGGACATTGGTTGTAAGGTTAATTTATCGGAAACTTTTGGATTTCCTGAGAATGCCCATAGGGCACCTTCTAAATCTTGTGGAGCGTGTTGCCATAGCCAGAGACAATAATTCTCATATTCCTTCTTATCACCACGGTTGTAGTGAAAATAAAGGTGGCCAGGTTTACTCCAAGAATTGAGCCATGCATCATATTCATCGGCATCTTCAGGAGTAGGAATGATTTCACCTTCTCCACCACCAGAGGATGAGGAAGTGTTATCACCTGAGCCACTACAAGAAATAAGTAAAAAAGGGAATAATAGCAACAAGAGAGCTTTTTTATTCATATTGTTAACCCCCGGGATAACTAAATTTTACTCTCGTTTTTTCTTACATAAAATAAAATTTTATATATGTCAGTAAGCGCTTACTTAATAATATATCATATGATATATTATAATTTTTTAAAATTTTTGCAAATAAAAAGCCCACTCACGCGAGCGGGCAATTCAATATTATTTAATTATTATTAATTTTCTTTGCGATGTCTAAGGAAGAAATATCCACCGATAGAAGTTAGAGTAATCGAAGAGAAAATAACAACAATTAAAATCGTATTTGATGTCTCACTACTTCTAAAGATAGAAGGAACATTAGCAATCGCTGCTGAACGAGGAGTATCACCGCTATTAACAATAAATTTTGTTAATGATGGGTGATTTTTAACAGCAACATCATATCTAGCAACGGCTTGTTCAACATATGTTCCACCTTCGCTTGCGGTTGCACCATAGACGATATCTTTAGCTGGACCACTTAATTTAGCGTATTCTGTAGCACATGTTGACCAACCACTTGGTAAATTTTTACCAGTTGAATCGCAACCAACGTTAGCAAGGAAGTACTGAGCCCATTCATCGGCCTCAGCGATTTCAACTTTTGTGATATAAAGAGATCCGTTATAACTATCGAAATAGAAAGCATAAGTACCAGCAACTTTTGCTAAGATGTTAGAACTACCACCGCCTGAGAAGTTATTTTTTAGGCTATCATGAGTTGAATATGTTCCATAATAATCGCCATCAGCATAAGGAGCGACTTGAATCTTAAAGCTTGTATTAGCGGCTAATGTAACTGTTGTTGAATAATATTCAACATTATTAGAACCGTTCATTTTAATATCTTCAAGATAAAGGATATCTGCCCATGCTCCGCCGGTGCCACCAATAACTTTAGGATAGCCTAGATAGGCATTTTTATTTCCTTCGTTATTTCCAATTCTAACAACGGAACTAACGCCATCAATATCATTGGTTTGGCCCCACAAATTGCCATCGGTCGGCCATTTTTGTGTATTCCAGCTACTTTGTGAATAACTTGAATTATATCTAGCAATAAGCATTTGTTTAGGTTCGAAAGGAATATTGTAAGGTACTTGAACTAGTTTTTGACCTGTGGTTGTTCCGGTCTTATATGTTGACCAAGCATCAACTTCTTCAGGGTATGTGGTCTTATCCATAAACAAAACCGCATAATTAGCAGATGCCTCACTCCATCCAGAATCTCTTAGGTCAATATTGATTGTTCCAGACCAAGTTCCACTTGTATATTTGGCATAAATGCCAGTATTCGCATTAATAGCTTTTGCTGTATATTTTGTTGTACATGCTGAAGTTGTATACCAACCATTAAATGTATAGCCTGCTTCGTATCTATTCGCAGGAACTGGATAGGTGGCTCCTTGAGCAACTGTTTCACTTCCGATGCTAATTGGTGATCCACCATCCAATACCTTGTATTGAGTGACTGTGTATGTCACAGTGTCAGGATTATATGCAACCCAAGCACTATTGCCATGAACATGAACTTTACCATTATAGGTGCTTACACCTGTCCAACTAGAGATTGGTTGTTCTTGACTCTTCCAAGTACTACCATCATATAGTTGAAATTGCATTACTCCAACACCATCATAAAGATCGGTATATGTTGCTTTGTAAAGAAGGTTGCCACCTTGTGTTTTTGTTCCATCGCGAGACATTGTATAAGTAGCCCAATCATCACCATCGCCCTTGCGATTAATATTAAGTTTAACCGTATAAGAACCGACAACGCTCGAAGGAACAGCGTAATAAACGGTAGTAGCAGTTGCAGCCTTGGCCTCATTTGCTTTTTGATTTAACCTTACACCAGTTAAAACACCACCAACCAACGTGGCAGATAAAGTAATACCAGCAATAATGTTTTTAATTTTCATGTTTGTTACCTCTCTAAGAGAATGAAAATAAAATACCAACTAATTTTTATTAGTTATAAGATAGGAGTTTTATTTAATAAAAGCAAACAATTTTTAATCTCGTCTAATTGTATTAGAACTTATAACTATGTTATCGGGAAAAGAAAAGAGAGCGATTTTCGCTCTCTTATTAATTAATTATCTAATTAGTTGTGTTTTCTTTTCTTCACTGCGACTAAGACGATAATCGCACTAATTGAGAGAACAGAAACGACACTGACGATTGCGATAATTGAAGCTGTACCAACTGGTTCAGTTCCGTTATCAATAAAGCCATGACGTCCACTTGGTGTGAGATCCCATTCAAGGAAGTTTTCAAGATTCCAATCAGAGTGTTGTTCCTTAATAGCGATATATCTTTCGCCAAATTCGATAATTTCATCAACGATTGATGATTGATTTTTTACTTCTCCTTGAGCTTGTGAACTGAGAGCTCTAAATGCTGTAGCTTGAGCAGCCCAAGCGGCTTCAACAGCGGCTTTCTTTCCTTCAGCAGAACAGGCAGTTCCCATAGCGGATTTAAATCCATTGACATAGTCAACAGCTTCGGTAATGTATTCAGGGACAACTCCGAAATAAACTTCATCAACGCCTGCTTTAATCTTTAAGTAAACGGCTGCAGTACAACCAGTAACACACTTCATTTGATGATTTTCTGAATCATAAACGAATTTGCCTGCTAATTCTGGACTTGTAGCAACATTTTCTGGACACCAAGTTACGGCATAAGAATCATCCGCACCGGTGTTAAGTACTTTGATTGTGTCATTTGTAGCGAATGTTAACATACCAGAAGCATATTGATCATAGCCTTCATATGGATCGGTATGATTCATTTCGATTGCGGTATTACCGTTTTTGAGTAAATGTTGACCGGCTGCTGGTAATCCAGAAACCCAAAGGGTTTTATCTGAAACATTATAATAAATATCAGCAGAGTTAACATTTGCAAGAATTGTCTTATCTTCTTTCAAGTTGTTATTTGCAACTTTCTTTGAAGTAACGCTGACTGGTGCGCCATCAATAGTGTAACTAGTAACTGCATCACCAGAGCTTAAGTTAACTCCAGTAGCTTTATATTGCTCTTCATCAACTTTGGTTAATGGGACATTTTGTCCACCGATGGTGAGAACGTGTGCTTCTTCATAACCGCCAACATATAACCAAAGTGATAAGTCTGATCTCTTTACTTTTAAGTAAATATTTTCGATGCAATCATTGTGAACCTTCCAAGCACTAGATTGGAAAGCTTGTCTAGCGTTGTTTGTTGCACCTGGTTCTGGAGTAACATCTTCAGTAATACCTGAACACATTATACTGAAGCTAGAATCCCAGTCGGTACCAGCTAATGCTTTAATTGTGTACTGACTTGGTGTGTAATATTGCTCGATATATGTCTCGTTAGGTTCATAATCTTCATCACGAATAATGTAAGCTGTGGTTCCGCTACCAGTTCCGTCCTTAAGATAGGAAGAAAACGATTGTTCTGAACGACCTTCACCCCACAGGGAGATTCCACCATCAGAGTATGTCTTTAAATAAATGGTGGCAGTACCTGAGGTATAGTAATATGTACTATAGAATCTAAATCCATCAGTAGTATTACCATATAAGTTGTTATTATCAACCTCATCGACGCCAATGTGATTAGTTATTTCGACGCCATCACGGTAGAATCTTATTTCTTCGCCACGATGGACATATGGAACTTCAGCTGTGTATTGATGAACAACACCTTCAGGTTTGTCTGTATCATCTAAAGTCAAGGCAACAGGAGCGTAACCTTTGTATACGTAGGCGTAAACTGGATCTGCGACTTGCTTTGTCGCTACAACATTGATTTCATTATCAGCATGAACATAGAAATCGATATCATATGTTCCATTTTCAGGAACGACAACATTTCCACCGTGATCGCCATACCAATCATCGTTTTTAACATCGCAAACTTTCAATTCATCACTAGCTGTTAACTCTAAATCGTTAAATGTGTAGTGGTTAGAATCTTCTGCATCAACAGTTAAGATATAATCACCACTTGCATCATTCCATGAGTTGAATGTACCTAAAACGTGATATTCAGGTGCAACGGCTGGATAAACAGACCAAGTACCTTGTACATGACTGTCGCCCCAACACTCGGTTTCAGAAGTAATTGTAAAACAATTCTTGAGAGATGGAACATCAAGATCATCGCTCTGAGAACCCCAATACTGATCTCCTGAATCAGAAGGGTTCATTCTAGTAAATATAACCTTGTCATAACCATTTGGAATGGTATATGTCCAAAGACCTTCTTGACCACCGACTGCAGACATTCTAACGCCTGGCCATTCGGCATTCTTCTGGCTCTCGTCTTCACTGTTCCAACAGTAAGCGCCTACCGCAGCATTGGCAGTAGTCCACCAACTATGGGTCATCTTACAATAGACAGTTGAAACTGGAGCTGCTCCAACTTCTTTAGCGCTTCCGACAGAGTGTGCGCCAACGGCTACACCACAGCCTAAAACAAGCGCTAAACCAGCTGCAAATATAAAACCTTTCTTCATGTAAAAAATCTCCTTTATAAGATTTATTGTTATCTATATTCTACATTGCTTTAATTTTGTATTACAAATGTTTTTTTGTAAGCGCTTCCAAAATTATTGAAAAGATAATAAAAAGAGTAGATTAATCTACTCCTTAAATTAAATAAGTTTATGCATACAAAAAAGTTAGAAACGCTAAAAGTTGTTTGTGAGTGATAATTCTAAGATGTATCGACCGCAGCATTCTCTAACTTTTAGCATCTTCTTTCCTCTTATTTTCTTTCATCGTCATTTAGCTTAGCGAAATTAATATGACAATAACCATTTGGATTTTTATCTAAATATTTTTGATGATATTCTTCCGCATCATAAAAGCTTTTTAAAGGAAGGATTTCAATCTGATGATTTTGAAGATTTATTTCTTTGAAATATTTTAAGATTATTTCTTTATCTATTTCATCCAAATAATATATTCCCAAGCGATATTGTATTCCTTCATCTTCACCTTGTTTATTAAGTGAATATGGATCCACTACTCTTAGATAAAGTTCGAGAAGTTTTTCGAGTGAGATAATCTTTTCATCATATATAACTTCAACGCATTCAGAAGCATCATCTCTACCCTTTTTTAAATCTTCATAAGAGGGATTATCTTTCGTTCCATTCGCGTAGCCAACTTTGGTCGATAATACGCCTTTCACGAGAAAAAAATATTTTTCAACTCCCCAGAAACAGCCACCCGCTAAATAAATTGTTTTCATTTCTTTAAGTCCTTATAGATTTTGTTTTCTTAACTAAGAAGCAATTATCATATTTTATATGAAACACCACTTACATCTCTTAAAAGATCTAAGACATAAGCAAGATAATCTTTGGAGGTTGCCATATCTAGAGTGTATTCGTTTTTCTTTCTTATTTAAAGACATGAGATATTATTTATATTTTCTTATTGCAAATACCAAAGATAATTGATTGAATATATGTACCGTCACCGGTACTGGCGACTTAATAGGTCCATCGGGGCGGCTCAAAATAACCGGTACGCGTTGGCTCAATAGGCCCATCGGTTATTTTTTATTTTATATATTGACACAACAAATGTTGTTTGGTTTAATAATTGTACCGTCACCGGTAAGGGGTACTGAATAGGTCCATCGGGGCGGCTCAAAATAACCGGTATGTGTGGCTGAATAGGTCGATCGGTTATTTTTTCTTTTTAAACGATCCGCTAAGTTCAGGCGGATTCTTAGATACTTCTTCGATTATTTTATAATCGTCGTGGTGAACAGACATATTCAACATCAATCTACCAATATCCTTTCTTTTACAGAGCATTGGTCTATTGCGAACATATGAAGTTTTAACAATGTTATCAGTAGGATGTTTTAATTTGGTTATATGCCTAATACCGCGATCCATTTTTGGGATTTCACCATTCTTATCACTGTCAAATCTCACGACTAAATAACGATTTTTCTCATCGTCTTTTTTAATGATAAAGCCTGGGTGTCCAACCTTACTTTTATCATGGATAAAATAGAATTTGCCTACTTCAATGTTTTTAATAGGTTTGGGTTGGTTGTGATTAGAATTTTTAGACATAGTAAATCTCCTAAGATAGATTAAAAGGGGATGATCATTCCGACTCCCCTTTATTTACATGTCCAACTATATTTTATATAGTGTTTTCTATTTTATCAATCTAAAATCTAAGATTTTTTTATTCTTTAATTGTAATGTTTATATCACCGGTAGATGTTTTGATATTACAAGGATTTCCTCCTAAGATTGATGGAGGAATATTGACTTTACCAGTGCTTGTTTTAACATCGAATAACTTATAAGTTAAAAGCGTTCCTTTAACATATCCAGTTGATGTTTCGATATCGATACTAGAAGCATCTGAATCATTTAAAGTAACATCGCCTGTTGATGTTTTAATCTTTAGATTCTTCCCTACAAGTGTGTTATTCAGTGTTACACTTCCGGTGGAAGCACTAATGTTTAGATTATCTAAAGTAGCACTAACAGTGATATTTCCTGTTGAAGTCACGACATTAAGATTTTTAGCGATCGTTTCCACGTTTACTTTTCCAGTTGAGGCTGTAACGTTATATTCATCTAAAACTCGACATTTTAAAGAGCTATCCCCGGTCGAAGTTTCAACATTTAAAGAGGTGAAAACAAAATCCTTTGGAACAGCTATATTTCCAGTCGAAGCTTTAAAATTTGAAGCAAGGAAATTCGTGGAGGAAGTGTAAATAATTATATTAGTTTCATATGGAGTAAAGCTAAAAGCTTTATCAAACCAATTCCTTTTATCATCTGGTTTAATAGTTAAAGTCTCGTCTTCCACTTTTACAAGATGAGGAATCTTGCTATTTTCCATGCAGATGACTTTGGAGGTTTCTTCTTCGCTAACTCTAAATTCGATGTTCGCTGTGGTAGTTTCAACATTTAATTTTGAAAAATTATCCACCACATATTCATTTGTCACTAGTTTTGCAGTGTTTGCGCTATAGATGACACCAGTAACAAAAAATGCAACGGTTGAAGTTAATAATGCCCCTCCAACAATAAGTGGGATTAAAATAGCTTTTTTCATAACGACCTATTTCTAACGACTAAAGTACTTTTTTAATTTCTTCTTCAAATGAGGATGGTTTCGCGCTTGGACCAAAGCGATTGATAACATTACCTTCGCGGTCCACTAAAAATTTAGTGAAATTCCATTTAATTTTTTTACCAGTGTCAACTGGGCAATTATCTTTTAGATATTTATATAATGGATGTTCGTTTTTGCCGTTGACATCAATCTTATCGAATTGGGGGAATTTAATTTGCCATTTCATGAGGCAGGTTTGATGAATATCGGCAGCGCTACCAGGTGCTTGCTTAAAGAATTGATTGCAAGGGAAATCAAGGATTTCAAAGCCTTGGGCTTGATATTTATCATAGAGTTCCATTAATTCGGTGTATTGAGGCGTAAAACCGCATTTTGTCGCGGTGTTAACAATTAATAATACTTTACCTTTAAACTTAGAAAGGGATACATTCTTTCCTTCATAGTCTTTCATCGTGTAATCGTAGATCATAATTTTTCTCGTATTATCTAACCGTACCCGGACCTTGATTAGATAACATTTACTTTCTCCGGGTATAATTTAGTTACACTGTGAACTTGTCTCTATATTTC
>CACXKR010000022.1 GCA_902768335.1 uncultured Erysipelotrichaceae bacterium | reverse complement strand
GGAACGTCAAAGCGTTAATCAACCTATTAGCGATTAAAAGAAAAGCCGTATGCCTGAGCATGAAATTTGACAGTCTAGCTGTATTTTTATTTAGCAGGACAACGGCATATATCGATTATACTTGTTAGATAAAAAGAAAATCTAACCAAGTACATGGCTAGATTACATTATTTGTTAAACAGATCGCTTTATTTTAGCTAAGAATGTATAAAAGGACAAATATTTAGTTGAAAATGGTCATCCAGCAATCATCAATCGCGATGACTGGAATAAAGTTCAGCAATTAATGGATGCCAATTCTAAAAAAATAGTCACTTAGGGTAAAAAAAGGCGTTTTTAGGTGCGCCACCACTAATAGGACGGTGTTTTAGATCTCCGGCCCGATCTATAGGGTGGTCTTTTAATGTCTCCCATCCCTCTTGACACTTATAATATATTACATTGCTTTAAACCCATCAATTATTTTCAAAGAAAATTATTGTATCAAGTTTGATTATGTGTTTTAACAAAAAAGACTGATATTTTGTATCAATCCTATTTAACTACTAAGTTGGCCTTCTCTAACACGAAAAATGCTTGAAGGGCTTATCTCTAGCACCGAAAATGCTTAAATTGTGCCGCTTTAAAGCCAATTTTATTATTCTTTCCTTATAAACACATAACTTTCATCAACATTGTCTTTACTAATTCACACTTCAACAAAAATTGCTCGTGATCTTTAGACATATTTGCTGACCATTATTTCCTATCTTGCAAAAATAATGAATTGTTATCAATAATACGCGTTTTGAATAAAAAGTGAGGAATCATTTCTTCTCCCCCACTTTAGTGAAAATTTGTTTAAATATTTTCAAAAACTCCAAATGTGATTTTGACTTTTTTACCATCAAGTCTTTCCGCTATTCCTCCGATGAAATATTCGTATGGGCCATCATATTCCTCGTCATAATCATAAGCTTGATCGACCGCCTCTTGGATTTCGTCTGGTCTGGTGTCTAATATTTCGATTTTTTCTTCTCTATTCAAACCAAAGCCAGCATAATCATATGTTATATATAAATGACACAAATTGATTAAATCTCGTCCTTTCTTTCCTGTTAATCTATTTCTTAAATCGTAGGGATAAGGTTTCCTATCACTACCTAAGAAAAGTCCTTCTTTGCGGTAATCCTTAGACTCTGTGATGTTTAGAATGATTGTTCCGCCAATTATTTCACGATGCATTAATCCATCTATATCGTTTAGTTCATTGCTGAACTTCAAATCAACAGATACAATTTCATCATTAAATACTTCAAAAAATTCACAGTTTTCAAAACTAAGATAGATTTTTTCAATTTGTTTTGTTTTTATTGGTTGAAGATTAATAAAGAAATTATCGGAATCATATGGCTCATCTATTAGATTTGGATAAGCTTCGATAATAATTTCATCATTCTCTTTCTTTGCTTTGAAATTACCGACAATTAAATAGTTCCAATTGTCATCGTCAAAGAACCTCAAAGCGGTTATTCCACCGTCTTCGATTAGACGTTTTTCAAGTACAGATGGTCTGTCTTTGCGAATGTTATAATCATTAGACAAAAGATAATCGTCATAGCAACCGCCATAAGTTTTCTTAAACTTTAGACGCATCTTCCCACTTCTTGCCTTTTGAACATAGCCACTGCCATACGCCACTAAGCGATCATAGTATTCAAAATGTTTGCTGATTACTTCTGTGTGATAGATTGGAAAATAATCTTCATTGTCAAAAAAGATTTGCACAAACTTAATAGGACCAATTGAACTAAAGCAGTCCTTTTTGGAATGATAATAAGTATTTTTCATTTTTAAAATTCTCCTTTCAAATGCCTTTGCTTCAACATTCAAAAGAAAGCATGCAAATAAAAAATCGCATTTCACTAATGTCCGTATTAGTTGCCTGCGAAATTACCTATGCTAATATAACTTAACCACTTCGTTATGATAAGGAACAACAACTATAACAAACATTAAAGTACTTTCTTACTAAGTTGAAGACTTTTCTTTAAAGTTAAATTTATAGTTTTTTTGATGCTGTTCTCCTTAAATAACCGCAGTTATTGTATTAAGAATATGATAATGTTTCAAGAGTTTTCTCACGAACGTAAAAGAAGAAGATAGGAAGAAAATGGGTCTGTCGATTGGCTTATCAATGTTAGTCGGAACACTAGGCATGATTTCTTCTGACATTGTCTCGAAAGTCACCAATGATGAATCGATAATTGTTCTTCCAATTTCGCTTTTGATTATTCCCTTGATAATTGCCATTGTTCTATCACTTTTATTCGTTAAAAAATATAACGGATCAATATTTGGATAAAAAAATAAAAACATCTCAAATGTGAGACGTTATTATTTGTCAATCAGGGCGCTGCATCCTGAAACGCTAGTCAATCCATTTCCGAAGAAATGCGTCGTGGTCGCACAGCGACTTTCCACCTTTGACACGTCTATTTTATCATATTAATCGGTTAATTCCACTACTTATTTTTGATTTTTGATGTAATGAATATCGAAGATATGTATCCAGTTCTTAAATCATTTTCAACCTTAACAACAACTTTAATGTAATGATTCTTGTCATGCTTTCTTGCGTGGTAATAACAGTATGTTTTTGGATATCTTCTATCCTTAATATGTTCAATAGGATTTTTAATACAATCTACTAATAATTCAATATCGCTTGGATCCAAACCATGATAATTCTTAGCTACATGTTCCATTCCGGTCTCATTGCTTCGTGACCTCGCTTTAAAAAAGATAGACAAATTCCTAAGTTCATCAACAATAGGAGTTTTGATTTTTTCTAAAGCTTTAATTATCTTTTGATCATGAGTTAGTCTTTTATGTTTTGACATGTCTATATCTATCTTAACATAAGACTCAGTCTTATTCTATTATATATTCAATTATTTTAAGCAAGAAAAAAGGACTGATATTTTGTATCAATCCTATTAACCTACATTGGTGACCCGTACGGGATTCGAACCCATGAATGTATGCGTGAAAGGCATATGAGTTAAGCCACTTCTCCAACGGGCCACATCGGATGGCGCCCTCTGTAGGACTCGAACCTACGACCTACTGATTAACAGTCAGCCGCTCTAACCAACTGAGCTAAGAAGGCGTTGCGCATTAAATGTTATCAAATACTTATAGTAAAAACAACAAGAAATATAACTATTTTAATTGCGATGAAATGGAGTCTAATAAATCCTTCACGGTGACGAGATTTGACATATCGACATCGTCGAAGTGGACGCCATATTCTTCTTCTAATTTAAGAAGAAGTTCAACTACATCAAGACTATCTAGTCCAAGTTCGTTTATTTTCATTTCTTCGGAAACTGAATCCTTATGAGCAGCTTCCGCTAAACGTTTTTTGATTTCATTAAGTTTATCCATAAGTTTACCTTCCTGATATTTAGGTATTTTATCATATCTTGATAACTCTTCAAATCACTTCTCAAAACCATCTTCGTTAAGATAACTTTAAGAAGGGATCTTCCCCTTCTTTTATCATTAGAAATGATAGGCAAAGTTTGGATGTGCTGCTGGTTGTTGTTCTGGTGCGCTGGTACCGGTATAAGCGATATTTTCGACTCGATCAGAGATTGCTTCAGCGGAGCTTTGGAAAGCACCTGAGAGCAAACCCATGACCACTCCGAAGACAGCGATGACTAGAATGATACCAAGAAGTTGACCTTTTAATTCAGACATAATTCCTCCTTTCTATCTAAGAATAATATCCAATCACAACGCTTCTAGTGACGGCTATCTCCATTGGGCTATTAGATATCACCCAAGGAGAAAATTCCCGGCTTATTTTGTATTCATAAACCGATCCGAAAACTGGCGTCTCATCTCCGATCGCCACTATTTCTCCGCCACTTTGTGAATAAACGATGTTTCTAATCTCGTCGTCGATACCTCCACGGGAAGATATTAGATTAGAAGCTGTTACACTCACAGCGTCTAGATTGGTATAAATCATTTGGATTGAAATAAGATCGCCCGCAAAAACAAATAACTGGGCTAAAAATAACATTGATAAAAGCAAACCTAATTTATAAGCCATTTAACATTTCTCCTATTAAAGTAATGACACCGACTGTGATTAAAACGATGAGGTAGGCCGAACCTATTAACGATGTCGCAGTCAGATTCGCGAGGCGATGGTCTTTAAGCTCAATCTGTTCTTTGTGAAGAGTTTCTGAGAATTTATCAAAGATAAGTTCGAATTGAACAAGATAATTTGAACTCGAACCATCATCAATCATTTGGTAGATGGACACCATCATTTCTTCAATCAAAAGTTCATCGAATTTATGAGCAAAATTAATAAACGGAGTTATTGATTTATCATTATCAATTTCATTAATTAAGATGATGAGGTTCTCCTTTAAAGATGGGTTAGCAAATGTCGCGATTTCCTTTAAGGCAGAATAGACTCCATAACCATTTTTTAAATAGATTCTAAAGAAAGTGAATAGATTGACGAATTCTAACAAGTCGTCTCTTTTATTTTTCTTTTCGAGCGTCTTGTAGCGGGAAAAATATAAATAAGCAAACACGATTAGGACCATCATCATAATAATCAAAAGCGGATAAATTTTGCTGATGATAGCTCCGACCACAAAACCAACAACTAAAACGATAGTGATGATGACAAATCTCACTATTTCTTTGTTAAATGAAATGTGAAGATTATTCACTCTTTCTTTTAGTTTTTTAAACATTTTCGCCATCCTCCTTTATTGTTAAAGAAGTGTATTGATAGATAAATAGATGCGCTGCTAATAAGAAAAGGAGATAAAAAAGACAAATTAAAGCGATAATCAAAGGATTTTTAAGCATTTGAATATAAAAGTTTGCTAGTGCAAATCTTAAGAAAATCATAATGAAGAAAGAAAGTAGCCAAAGGATTCCAAATTCGACTAGATGGCGATTTGAAATGGCTGATGATTCGTTTAAGTCTTTTTCAACTCTAGTGCATTCTCTAATCAAAGAATCTGAAATACTTAAAATGTTTCCGCCTTGGTCGACATAAAGCCCAATGATGTTTAAGAACATTTTATATATTGCTAGATTAAAGTACTGCCTTAAGAAATTTATTCTTTCTAAGATAGTCATATTTTCAATTTCACTACTTTCCTTTGTTAAACTTGCTGGAGCGAGTCTAAGACCATTTTGATACGCTTCTTCAAGCGACTCTTTAACGGATAAAGTGATGATGAAAGAATTGATGAAATGATAGCAAGCGTGAATTGTTTCAACTTTGGCAAGATATTTTTTAATTCTTTTCCTAATCAAAACAAAATAGTAAAGAAGGTAGACTAAAAATATTCCAAAAGGAATAAAGATGATATTTGTCGCTAAAAATGCGGTAATTGATATCACTAGTGAGGTGGTAAGAAATATTAAATCAATCTTCTTCATTATTTTGCCTCCTTTTTGTAAACAACTTCTATTTGGTGATTATTGTTTATCGAAGCTATCGAATCGACATAACGAACAACTTTCTTTTCTTTTGAGATCTTTCGCTCAAGATATACGTAATAATCGAAATGCTCATAAATGTCATTTAAGATATCTTCCGCTTTATCTTCGTGGTTATTCATCTGCACAAGTCTAAGCATGCGATGAGGAATCATCTCAGCACTTCTAGCGTGCAAAGTAGTGATGATTGGATGGCCGCTCATAACAGCGTTTAAGACATCGCTCATCTCTTTACCTCTAGACTCTGCCACCACTATCCAATCAGGGTTATTTCTTAAAGCGTTACGAATGAGTTCTTGGGCATTTCCTTGGGGAATTGACGGTGATATTTGCCAACTGGTCACATCTAAATTAGGATTGAATCTAACATAATCAAGCTCCTGAACGTTATCGATAATAATGACTCTGGAATAATCTTGAAGATTTGAAATTAGATATTTTTGAAGTTCAGTTTTTCCGCTTCCAGTTGGGCCAGCAATTACAATGGATTTCTTATTATTAATCGCATCGATGAGTATTTCTCTACTTTTATCATCTAAAAAGTTATCGTCATTTTTGATACGAATTGTTTTTGAAGCAATTCTGATTGCGAATGATATAGCTTTTTCATCCTCTACTCTAACGATCGAAGAATGTTGAGCGTTAATTCTATAGCGGCCTATTGAAATATCTAATGTCGGAGAAGTGAATGAAAATTGTCTTTCTGCTAAATTGGCGATTTGACGAATAAAATCAATCGCTTGTTCACTGGTGACTACAATATCGCTTTTTCGTCTACCTAAATTGTTATCCATATAAAATATGGAAACACCATTATAAGTTATATCTGTGATGGTATCTATAACTAATAATTGTTTTAGAAAAGAGGCTTCGATAAAAGATATTAATCGCTCATTCATAATCGGAATTGATATAGAAATTTCTAGCCTTTGTGTAATGGAAGAAATAATTGATCTCGCAGTCTAAAGAAATTTCGACGCATTGGCAGTATTGAGTGACACATAATTTTCCATTATCACGGTTAAAGTAATAGATTGAACAAGTGTAATCGGTAACATATCTAGTGAGATTCTCTTTTAGATAGCTTTTTACATATTCTTTTAAAGTGTCTTTTAAGAAATAAGCATCACTAGGATTTCCTTTAACATCGACGTAGGCAATGCTTGATTCAAGGATGCCGCGGTACATCGTTAAGAAAGTTCTATTAACACCTGATAAAGAGATTGCTCCCATGGTGAAATTGGTGAACATTGCGAAAAGTAACGAAAAGAAAATTATATTAATCATTTGCTTCTAATAATTACTCCATGGTTAAGGTTTGGAGTGGTTTCCTCAGTTGATAAACAATACATAGAATCATTGCAATTCCCGTATTTTTTAATAGGAGTGTGCACCTTAAATGTATAGGCAAAATCAAGATCATTCGCCCCAATATCATCCATTTGAAAGGTTAGTGTGAACACTTCGTCTTCTTTACAAGATTTAGGGAAATAAATTCGATCGGTTTTAATATAACCGCTTTGCTGAGTTAGACTCATCTCTAATGTAATTGGATTAACATACATTTGATTTGGTGAAGAAAAAGTATATGCCCCTTGAAGCTTTCCGGTTTTAATCGTTAATGGGATGACGCGGTAGATATCGAATAGATTTTCTCCAAAAGAAGAGAAATGATCATCGTGAGTTTGAATATAGAGTCTAACGTTATTGAAATCTGGGACTATACTAGAATTTGAACTATAAGAAAAACTGAATGGATTAAGCGAAATTGAATTATCTTGATTTAAATAAACATCTTGATAAGCGTTCGAAACACTTATCCTTTCAGATTCATAAAGCACTCCTAAAGACGGACGATAAACATTGACATTTTGAATCGTTGAAAATGTTTCGTTTGGATTTTTGACTTTGATTTGCTTATAGTCTTGTTTTAAAGAAACGAACTCTACCCTATCGCTTCCATATTGAGAATATAGCGAAAAGCAAAATACAACTCTTTCATTAAAAACGGTGGAATGAGTTTGGGTGTAATTATATTCAATGGTTTTCGATTTCGTCTCAATGAGAAAATCCATCACCGCTCTTTCTTCTGGATAAGTGTCGGTTTTGATCCCAAAGCTTAAAGTAGCAACGCGAGTTAAATTACTTGAAAAACTTACTTTAATTTTAAGTTTTGTTATATCCCCCTGAGATGGTTTACGAGGTTCAGCATAGATATAATCTATTTTGTTTTCATATTTATAATCTAAATCAAATGAAATATCAGGAATTATAATTCCAATCCCGGGTGCGCCTAAAAGCATCATAAGCGATGTAGCAAATGGAAGGATACTCATTGTTCGAACCTCTCAATAAATGCTTTGATAGCGAAATAACGCTTACGGTAATAAGTTGATTGACTATAATATTTCGTCCACCAAAGCTGATTATTACGGTTAGAAAAGAATTCGTTATTGATTAAATGACGATCTTCTTTCGATAACCCTCCTAAGGCATCTTTAACATTTTTGACATATTTAACAGCATCGTTAAGCTGCCTTCGACTTTTAGAAGAAAAAGTAATTCTAAAACGCGGATGTCTAATGTAATCGTTATATCGCACCGAAATCTTTAGTAATTCTTCATAGCGAGATAGTGAATTGTCTTTAGAATTGCGACCCATAAAAACTCCTTTCAAAATTTGATTCGCTCCTCACTATACTTATTACTGGCGTTTTTCGAAAAAAGTTTGAAAATTTTTAAATATTTCTAATTTATGTATTTTTATATTCGTTTTTAACTAATATAATTTAGTCATGATTATTTTAGTTGGTGCATCTGCTAGCGGAAAGACGGTTACCGCTCTTGAACTACAGAAAAAGTACGGATTAAAGAAAGCTATCACCACTACAACTAGAGAAATGCGAGTTGGGGAAAGAGATGGCGTCGAATACTTTTTTATTAGCAAAGAAGAATTTAAGAAAAGATTAGCTGAGAATAGATTTGTAGAATCAAGCTTATATAATGGCAATTATTATGGTTGTGGAATAGACCAAGTTGCAGACGATAAAGTTGTGGTCTTAGATCCAAATGGTTTACATAGCTTTAAAAAATTAGCCAACAAAAACATCGTTACTTTCTTATTAATTGCAGATGAAAAGATTAGACGCGAAAGAATGGCCTCTCGCGGTGATAAAAAAGAAAATATCGATCAAAGAATTACAAACGATGTTGTCGATTTCTCTTTAGAAAAAATTGGTGATGTTGATTTCATCATCAAAACAAACAATAAATCTATTGAAGAAACCGCTGATTTAGTTTACCAAAATTATAAAAAGAAAATCTCCTAGTTGGAGATGATCTTCTTTGAGATGAGCGCGAGTTGCTCATCTTTTATTTTATCGACTTTGCGAGATGATATTTTTGGTAGGCCAATATAATGAAAAATACCTCGAGGATAGACTACTGGAAGAGGTTTGCTAAAAGGCAGTGTTGCTGCAAAAAGCGTGCAAATTGCGGACTTTTTTGCTGAATTAGCGAATGTTTTTAAAAAGCGATCACCAGCGACTTTAAACCACCACTTGAATGAACAATTATCGGATTTAATGATGTTAGTTCTTGCAATACCAGGATGAGTTAAAACAACTTCTAGTGAAGGATATTCACTCTTTAAATTTGCAGCGAGATGATAGTTCATTCTCTTTGAAATATTATATGTTTTGTTCGGTTTTCTTTTGACGTAAAGAAGATACTTTTCGTAGTGTTTAGTTTTACCAAAAACATTCACCAAAGAATAAGTGACCACCACTCTTTTGATGTTCCCGTTCGTTAGGCTATTCCTAAGTTTTTCTAATAGATAATAGGCTCCTAAATAATTAGTTCCAATTGTTAAAGGATAGCCGTCCTGCGTCACCAAATCATTTGTCGAATGATAGATGCCGGCATTTAAAATAAGACAATCTATTTTTCTATTCTCAAGTGTTTTAGCAAATTCTTCGATGCTAGAAAAAGATGCTTGGTCGTAACGAAGTATCTCAATATGTGATTTTGGGCATTCTTTAAGAAATTCATCCTTTACTTTATTAGCTTTTTCTAAATTACGGCACGCCATAACTAGATTTGCGCCCTTAAATAAAAGCTGGCGGCTAACTTCTAAGCCAATTCCGCTATTCGCTCCCGTAACTACAAAAGTTTTGCCTTCTAAAGAAGGAACTCTTTTATCAATATAATCAAATATCTTCATTAACTTTTTTTCGACCAATGCGGACGATTATCTTTTCAACAGTGAATTCAGTAACGTCTTTAACTTCCACCGTTAGATTTTTATATTTAAAGTGATCGCCGACTTTAGCAAATCTATGTAATTCATCTAAAACCCATCCACCTACTGTCGTATAGTCGACTTCAAGAGGTGAAGGAACATCAACTAAATCAAAGAAGTCTTCGATATTCATTGATCCGTCGACGAGATATTGATTGCGTTTGATTTTACGATAAGATTCTTGAATCTTATCAGTTTCATCCCACATCTCACCAACAAGTTCTTCTAAGATGTCTTCCATCGTTAGCATTCCATCTGTTCCGCCAAATTCGTCTTTAACGATGACGACGTGGTTTTTATTCTTTTTCATTAATTTAAGAATTTCAGAAATACCCATGGAACGTGGGACGAATTGAACATCATACATTAAGGAAGAGAAATTGACTGGTTTGGAGGCTAGCATATTTCTTAAAACTGCTTTAGTGGGCAGCATGCCGATAATGTTATCGATACTTCCTTTATATATTGGAATACGAGAATGTTTGAAAATTTCATCAGATGACAAAATCTTGCGTTGATCTTCGTCAATATTAATCGCGAAGATATCGACGCGAGGAGTCATTATTTCATAAGCTTCAGTTTCTTTAAAAGCAATCGCAGATTTAAGCAGTTCGCTTTGATCTTCATCGATGACGCCTTCTTCTTCGATTGATTCCACCATTTCTTCGAGTTCTTCATCGCTAACGATATTCTCTTTCTTTTTACGGATGAAGAATGAAGCGAAGAATTTGCCAATATTTGAAGTGATAAAAATGAAGGGGAAGAAAATGTATTGTAAAATCTTCACTGGATAGGCAAATAATTTTGCTAAACGATATGAATAGGCTCTTCCTATTACTTTAGGTAATATTTCACCAAAGACGAGGATGATAATAACTAAAGCAATCGGAGCGAGTGTAGCGGCTAAATCTTCATTTGGAAAAAGAATTCTCACTAAAACAGCAAGCAAAGATGTTGCAGCGATATTAACTAAGTTATTTGAGAAGAGGATTGTCGTTATTGTCGTATTATAGTTTTCAGCGTGTTTTAAGGCTAATCTAGAGGCTTTAGACTTTCTAGCGTCCTTCTTTAAGCGAAGCTGATTTACCGAAGCGTAAACCATATCAGAACAAGAGAATAGTCCTGAAAGGACAATTAAGACTGCAATTGCAATTATTAAGGCGGTAACCATTATTTATTTACCCCCTTAAGCGGAGCTTCAGCAATTTTACCAACGAGCTCTTCTAAAACATCTTCCATCGTAATTAAGCCAACGACTTTATCATCATTTTTAACAATTGCGATATGGGTGTGATGTTTTTTAAATCCTTCAAGCATATCGTCCATTTTAATCTTCGTGGAAACGTAATATGGTTTTTGAAGGGTATTTAAAACTGGGAAGTTAGGATTTTCTAAGTACTTTTGAATATAACTTTTAACGTGCAATATACCGATTATCTTATCTAGCGAACCATAGCAGACTGGGATACGAGTGAACTGAGTCGATAAAATTAAATCGTTTAATTTATCTTTAGATAAACCTTTGATGTCGATATAGAAGATTTTATTTCTTTTAGTTAAAACTTCTTTAACGGATGTGTCGGTAAATTCTAAAGAAGCATAGATGATATCGGATTCATTATCTTCGATTAAATCTTTCTTTTCTAAATCTTCTACGACATTAGTGAAATCTTCTTCGGTCATCATATGGTCTTGATTAGTTTTGAATAATTTCGTTACTCCATTGGTGAGCAAAGAAAAGAGATATATTAAAGGAAATAAAATATAATAAAGTCCGTTAGCGATATAGGCGTTATTTGATGCTACCTTTTCTGGCATCGCTCGAGCGATCATCTTTGGCACCATATCGCAGAAAATATAGACAATTAGCGTCATTATGGCGGTCGATATCAAAGATATAAGGGTTTCATTTTGAATCGCCTCAAAGATTTTAAAGAAAAGAATCGCTGATAAAGTTGAGACGATGACGCTTGAAATGTTATAGCCTAGTAGCGACATGATCAAAGTGCGATCAAAACGCTCATAGGTTTTGAGGATTAATTTAGCTTTTTTATTTCCAGCGTCCGCTTGGACACGGATTTTAAATTTATTTAAGCACGCATACGCAGTTTCGGTTGAGGAACAAAATGCGCTGAAGATTATTAATATAACGATTATGACTATATAAAGTATATACAGCCACGATAGAGGGTCATCCATTAATTAGTATTCTCCTAGTAAGTTATGATTTTATCATATCTTAAGCAATATTCAAAAAAGAAAAGGAGAACCGTTTTGATTCTCCTTAATCAAATCATTATATGATTTACTTAATTTCTTTAACCCAGTTGTGAGCGACGACTTCGCCTTGGACTAAATTGTCTTTAGCCATCGCATCGGCAACGAGTTGTTTTGCTCTACGAAGTGAGAGTTCGCTCTTAACTTTGAAGACGAGTGGGATTTCTTTATAGATTCCCTTATGAGAAACGTCTGCAAGTGGCATCTTGCTATCTCTATAATCCTTTGGATCGAGAGCAAAATATAATTTAAGAGCCTTACCAGCAATGGTAATTTTGACATAGGTCTTAGTGTGTAATCTGAAGGTATCACCGCTATTGGAGATACGGGATTTAACGCCATAAGCAAGGATGTCGCTCTTTAATTCGTTGAAGTGTTCCTTTAAGGTTGCTTCAGCTGAATGGATTCTAACTTGGAATGGAATTCGAATGATTTTTTTGTGTTCAACTTCTTTTTTAACTGGAGCTACTCTTTTTTCTTCTTCGACTGGGCGACGTTTTTTAAACATGCCGAGTTCGCTGATTTTCTTCTCATAGTAGCTATCATCATATTTGTATTTGTACATAGTTTTATCTCCTTTTATTCGTCATCTTCATCTTTAGATGAATGTTTATTCAGAAGGCCTAATTGTTTGACCATTCTTTCATAATAAGCTTTATCTTCTTTATTTTTACGTTTTAAGTTTTCAACAGCTTCTTCAACGTCTTGCTCTTCGGCAATGCGACGTTTGAGCGCTTTGATAGCTTCATCAAAGTCTGGATCCTTTTTGCTTCTGGAATCTAACTCTGAAATAACGCTACGATAATATTTGCTTAATTCAACTTCTCTAGAAGCATCGATGAGACGGAATAATTGTAATTCCTTCATGAGTCTTGCACGATATTCTTCTTCGGATTCTTCCTTTGGTTCTTCTTTAGCTTCTGCTAAAGCAGCTTCTCTATTTAGAACCGGGAGTTCTTTAGAAAGACGGGCAATATATTCTTCTTCAGTCTCTTTCTTTTCAACTTCTTTCTTTAAAGCTGGAAGTTCTTTAGAGACTCTAGCGAAATATTCTTCATCGCTTTCTTTCTTTTCAACTTCTGGTTTGGTTAGGACTGGAAGTTCTTTGGAAAGACGAGCAATATATTCTTCTTCAGTCTCTTTCTTTTCGACAGGAACTTCAACTTCTTTCTTTAAAGCTGGGAGTTCTTTGGAAAGACGAGCAATATATTCCTCTTCGCTTTCTTTCTTTTCTTCTTTTTTAACAGGTCTAACAAGAATTGGGAGTTCTTTGGAAAGTCTAGCGACATAATGTTCGTAAGATTCTTTTTGTTCACCAATCTTTTGAACCTTAAGAACTGGTAATTCTTTTGTTAATCTAGCGTGATATTCTTCTTCGGTCTCGACTGGTTCATCTTGAACTTGTAAGACTGGAAGTGTTCTAGAAAGGGCACGATAATATTCGTCATCTTCACTAAGTGAACCGTTTAAGATACCAAGTTCTTTAACAACTTCTTTATAATAGGCATCTTCCTCGGATGAACCGTTTAAGATACCAAGTTGTTTTGCAAGTTGTTTATAGTAGAGATCTTCATCTTGAGCTTCGCCTGAGAAAACAGAGAGTTCTTTGGTGAGGCTTGAATAGTATTTGTCTTCTTCTAAAGCAATACCATGAGCTCTACAAAGTTCTTCGTATTCTTTGTCGCGAGCTTCTTTACCAGCTTCATATTCAACATATGAAACAAGATTTTCTCTATTTGCTCTTCTTCTAGCTTCTTCTTCAGATTCGGCTTGCTCCTTAGCAGCATCTTCTTCAGTAGAAACAACTCTTGGTTTCTTGAATAAGCCGATTGCTCCAACAAGTGGAGTAACAATGCCGAATACGCCAACGAAAGCAATTGCGATAAAGACAACATAGGTTAAGAAGAATACATTTTGAACAACGTTCGCGTATAATTCATCACCTGTGTAACCCTTAACGTATCTTGCGACATCGACAACATATGGGGTGTATTTATTTAATAAATCACTCCAAAGATCTTGTTCAATGACAGTCTTTTCAGCAACAAAATTGCCATCGCCATCGTAATAACCGATGACTGCTAAACCTTCAAGCGCTAGGTCTGCTCTACAGTTAGCTAAAGCTAAACCAGAAACCATGATGGCAGAAACTGCAACCATGACAAGGGTAATAGCCCATAAAATGAGTTTCTTTGGAGCTTTCTTCACAATGATCGCTATTAACCAGAAAATCAATAACAGAACCAAAACAACACCAACTAAGAAAATAATTAAATATTTCCTGCTAGCGAAATTAAAGGTTCCGAATGCTTTTAGTCCTTCCAAAAACAGTTTGACTGGATTGTAAGGACCAATTCCAATTGGACTTGCTGCGACTGCTTGATCAAGAGTAGGAATCAAGTAGAACAATGCGGCGGCAAGAACAAAGAAAGCTGCGGTTACAATGACCATTGCAAGATCACCACGTCTTTTTCTTATTTGCATTGGAAATCCTCCTAAGTTGTCTTTATTGTATAACAATAGGAAAAAGAATACAAAGACATTTTTACAAAAATCTTTGCAAATCGCTGATATTTTTATTTATTGGAAAGTAGTAATATATATTTTATGATTTTCTATATTAAATCTAGATTTAATAGAGTAGTTTTGTCTTTCTATATTAAGAAAACTATAATGCGTTTTGTAATGTTTCAATAAGTAGATAATATGTCAAAGCGTCATCTTTTAATCTTTCAAAACCGTAATGCTCATAGAAGGACGCTGAAGTTTCTTTTGCATCTACGATTACTAATCTCACACCTATTTTTTGTGAAATGCATAAAACTCTTATTAGAGCTTGTTTTAATAGTTCTCTTCCATAGCCTTGAGACTGCTTATCTTTTCTAATTGCTAAACGAGCAATTCTAACAGCAGGTATTGGATATTTTGGAAGGTTTTTCCTTTTAGGAAAGTCTTCGAATTTTATCGAAGCACTACAAATGGTAAAAAAGCCAACCAATTCATCGTTATCATAAAGAAGAAATGTCTTTCCATAGCCATTCCTATCATTTATTAGGGCATACTCGCGCAAATATTTATCTAAATCCTCGTTTCCAGATGAAAACGATAAAAGTTCATCATCTTTAGCGCAACCAATGGTTTTTAAGTTCATCTAAACAAACCTTTTAAGGCACCGTTAGGAGCGGGCGGATTAGCAAATGCTTCCATCAAGCGATCTCTTTCTTGATTGCTTAATGTAACAATTTCGTTTTGTTCCAAATCAAGTCTTGCTTGTTTTAAAACGACGCTCAAAATATATGAAGATACGGAAATATTAGATAGCCTAGCCGCTTCTTCGATTGTTTTCTTTGCTTCCTCTGGGACACGGAATTCAATTCTTTTTTCTTTAACTATGACTGCCATATATATCTCCTTTGCAAAAATATTTTATCGTATTGTACGGTATTTGTACACACATTATTAAAACAGATTATAACGAGAAAAAAATATTGTTTTTCCTTCCAATAGTTTAGATTTGCAATCATTCCTCTTCATAGTAGTACGAATAATCAATGCCTTTCATAAAGATATCTCGATTATTTATATCTTCTATCAAGGCGCTATTTAATAGATCAAAGATAGGTTTTGAATTGACAGGGCTTTCTTTCATTGCCGACAAATAATCATCCTTATCAATCTTTGACCAATCAATGCATTTTTGTAATCTATTTTTCAAAAGTAAATCAAGCCAAATTCTAGTAGCTCTGCCATTGCCTTCCATGAACGGATGTGCAATATTCATCTCAATGTATTTATCCACTATTTCATCAAATGTATTATCGGGCATCCTATTAATATCTTGTAAAACCTGTGGTAAAAAGTCTCCGTTAGCAAAAGTAAACCCGCCTTTAGAAATAGTTTTAGTTCTGATTTTACCTGCAAATGGATATAGTCCTTCAAACAAATAAGCATGAATCTTTTGTAAAGCAACAGCCTTTCCGATTTCATCTTCTTCTATCAAATCAGTCTTGTAAAAGTCATAAGCTTTTTTCTTGCTTTGCTCATCTATTGGATCTAGCAAACCCTTTATCCAATCTTGAATCGCTTTTTTATATTTTGATGGAATGATAGAAAGGAGCATTTTAACACCCTCTTCATTAATGACATCAGAAAGATATTTTTTACCATCAGCAGCGTATAGTTTCAGTTGTCCACAAAATGGCGACAACTCAGGATTTCTCACTTTGACATTATTCCAATATCTTCTAGGAGAATTAGGCTCGACTAAAATACTTATAAAATCTACAGCGGAATACCACCACAAAGAATTATCATTATCCCAAACCGCACGAACTGGCTTGTTATTAAAATATCTAATCGAGTGTTTTATCATATAAATATGATAACATATAGAAATTCAGTTGTCCACAAATTGTAGACAGCTTGCCGAATAAAAAAAGACTGATATTTGTTGAACTAGTCAAGCGAAAGTAGACAGTTCAAAAAAAGCCCTAATACCCCATGTCATGTTTATACTGATGTGGGGTTTTATATTGCAATGCATATGCTGGACGTTCGTGATTGAACCAATGTATGTATGCCTTGATAAACTTGTTTATATCATCACATTGTTTTAAATCAAAATCATAAAACATCTCATCTTTCATCCAACCGTTAATTGATTCCATAATAGGATTATCTGTTGGAGTTCCTGCTCGAGACATTGAATGTTTCATGTTAATATTAGTTAGAAGCTCATTATAGCTTCTGGAAGAATAAACCGAACCTTGGTCTGTGTGAAGAATGGTAACCTGGTCAGTTTGTTCTTTTTTAATTAATTTGATTATATCTTTAAGACCATCATGATATGTTCTTGGATCGCCTTCCCTAGAACTAAGCCGATAAGACAATATTTCGTTATTGAATGTATCAAGATATAAAGTTAATTCATAATGAATTCCTTTATGCCAGAACATAGTCATATCAGAGACTATAATTTCATATGGTCCGGTTGCATTCCAACACCCACATACGAGATTTGGAAACTCTATTTTTTCTTCTTTTGGTTTTCGATATTCAATCCTTTTTGCTTGAGATTTAATTCCTGCATATTTACAACAAACATGGACGTAATTTGGTTTTAATATCAGTCCATATTTTTGTTTTAAATACGCTGAGATCCACCGATAACCATGAGATTTATGTTTGTTATGCACTTCTTGAATAATTTTTAGATTAGATTCTCTTCTTTTTACCCATTCTGGCTTATTGATTTGTCTATTTTTCCATTTATAATATCCACTTCGATTAACATCCATAATTGAACATAAGAATTTAATTGGATATTTATTAGATAAGAGTTCGATTATTTCGAATTCTTTTTGCTGATAGTAACGTATTCTTTTCTTCGACCAACTCCTTTCACTGAGTAACCTTTTTTTAATCGCTCACACTCAACTTCCTTCTTAGCTAATTCAAGTCTTAATCTTTCAACTTCTGTAAGATTTTTCTTTCTATGCAACGCTGCATATGGGTTCCCCTTTTTATGTTTTCCAACTTTTGATGAAAAACCCTTAATGCCTTCATTTCTATAAGTTTCAACCCATGTCCACAATAGACTACGAGAAACACCATATTTTCTTGAAATGGAATGTGACGATCCTTCACCATTGATTAATTCAAGAATAATTGATTCTTTCTCTTCAGGAGAACGCCTTTTGTTTTTAGTTCCTTTTGGTCTTCCCATAAAATCCTCCTTTACCAAATCATACTAAAAGAAAAAGTAGACCGCACTTTTTTACGTGTCTACTTTTATCTTACCGGTTCAATTTTGTATCAATCCTATTTAAATAAAAGTAGAATTATATTAATAATAATAAATATAGTTTATACGAATTATATTGATTCTCTATAAATAGAGACTATGTCTTCTAAAATATTTCTATCGATATTATTATCTATAAACACGAGGTTTGTTTCTCTTATCAAATCTAAATTTTCAATGGGGAGCCCTACTAATTTGTTTTCTTTTATTTCTCTAGAACAAGCGCTCTTTGGCAAAATAGAAATTCCAAGATTTTTTCTCACAAGCATTTTGATAGAAGCTACGTTATCCATTTCTAAAGATAAATGGAAATTGTTAATATCTTCATCCATTTTCGCCAATTCATTAACGAAAAGAGTCGAGGTACCACTTTCAAGATTTCTTAAAATAAGGTTTTCTTTTTTTAAATCGTTAATAGTAACTACTTTCTTATTAGCAAGAGGATTATCTAAAGAAACAACCGCTACCAAAGAATCGGTGCCAAGCAAAATTGAGGAGAATTTTTTATTAGTAATTTTTCCTTCAATAATTGCTAAATCAATCTGATAAAGACTTAATTTCTCATAAAGGTTTTTTATAGAGTCAGAAATAATTCTTATATGTAATCCACTATTTCTTTCTGAATATTTTGCCATGATTTCTGGAGCGATGTTGCTCTCGGAAGTATGGGTAATACCAACTGTCATATTTTTAACACATTTCTTGTAATCCTTTAGTTTGCGATTCATATCGTTGTAAAGAGATTGAATACGCAAAGCGTATTTAAGTACAATTTCCCCTTCTTTTGTTAAGGAAAGATTATTGTTTGAGCGAATAAATAATTTAGCATCAAATTCCTCTTCTAATTGCTTGACGTGTTGGCTAACAGCCGGTTGAGTCAAATTTAGTTCTTTTGCGGCTTTAGTAAATGAATTTACTTTGCTTAATTCGATGAGAGTTAACAATTTTGCATCCATAAACATAATTATA
>CACXKR010000021.1 GCA_902768335.1 uncultured Erysipelotrichaceae bacterium | reverse complement strand
GGTTGAGTCAAATTTAGTTCTTTTGCGGCTTTAGTAAATGAATTTACTTTGCTTAATTCGATGAGAGTTAACAATTTTGCATCCATAAACATAATTATAAACTTTTTTTATAATATTGAAAGTTTTTCTTATTTATTTTTTCTTGTTTTTTGGACTAAATTCAAATAGGAAAGTTTTTTTCAATTTACTGTTATGACTAATAATTTAGATTTAAAAAAGAAAGATTTGTTTGAAAATAAACCTGTACTCCAGGCGATTTTAAGTTTAGCTATCCCTTCTATTATCGGGCAGCTTATTCTTGTCATCTATAACATTACCGATACATTCTTTATTGGATTAGCAGCGAACAATATGGCGGATAAGGCATTAGGGAATGCTTTAGTAGCTGGCGTAACTATCTGTATGCCTGTATATATGATATTAAGCGCTATATCAAATTTATTTGGGATAGGTGCCTCTAGTGTTATATCTCGTTCTCTTGGAAAAAATAATCCCTGGAGAGCTAAAAATGCATCTCGCTTTGCTTTTTATGCTTGTTTAATTACAACGTTAATTTATTGTTTATTAATTTTTATTTTTAATAATCCATTATCTAATTTATTATCAGGAAACAAATCTCCTGAAACTTCTAGTTACGCTAGATCGTATATCTTATATTGCGTAGTGATATTTGGTGTTCCAACAGCAATTAATACACTGTTTTCCCATTTATTAAGAGCGCAAGGAAAATCTAAGCATGCTTCTTATGGAATTGTTTTAGGGGGATTACTAAACTGCGGTTTAGATCCTCTATTCATGTTTGTTATCATGCCATCAAATCCAGAAGTTGCCGCAGCTTTAGCAACCGGGATAGCGAATTCTATCGCGTTAATTTATTACATTATCCTAATGATAATCAGAAAAAAAGATTTAGTAATTTCTATTAAATTTTCAAAGAAAATGTTCACAGAAAATATTCCTGGCGAAGTCATTAAAGTCGGCATTCCAGCTTGCCTAATGACCTTATGTGAAAATGTTTCTTATATGATTCTTGATGCTTTAATCGGTTCAGTTATTGTTGTTAAAGCAGAAAGCGATGCCGCACTAGCAGGTATTGGAGTCGCCAAAAAAATCAATATGTTTGCTCATTCTTCCGTGAGAGGCATGACACAAGGCGTTTTACCTATCATCGGTTATAACAAAGCTAGTGGAAATCGTAAAAGGATGAAAAAAATTGTCTATGTTAGTGGCGCTATTTCAATAAGCATTGCTTTGTTAGCTATGATTATTTCTATAATTTGGGCCGCTCCTTTATCCACTATTTTCATTCATGAAAATAATTCCATTGCTTACGCCACAAAATTTTTAAGAATATTGTGTATCGGTGGTCCTTTTTCTGCCGTTGCTTATACAGTTATTTCATTTTTCCAAGCTGTCGGCAAACCTTGGAGAAGTCTTGTTTTAGCCTTATTAAGAAAAGGAGTTTTAGATATACCTTTAATGTTTATCTTCTTTTCTATTTCAAAAATGGAAAAAAACTCTATTGGACCAGACCTTATAGTTTGGGCCACTCCTATTACCGATATTATTTGTTCTCTTGTAGCAGTTATTTTGTTTTATGGATATGTTAAACACAATGGCAAAAATGCACACTCTTTTAATAAGCAAGAAAAATTCACATCTCTGAAAGGCTAATAATTATGAATAAGATTATTGATACAAGACATAGAAAGCATGCTAGAAAAATAGCGATTACATTTTGCGGTAATGGTATTTTTTCTAACATTTATAATGAAATAAAAATGGAAGGCTATGAAATATCCACTGATTATATATATTCCGACAAAGAAAAAGATCTTTGCATTATAAATATGACAGTTAAAAGAAGAAACAAATCATTTGATAAATATATTGCGTTTTTAGCAGATAAAGCATTTTGCGAAACTATTTATATATATGATTACGTGGAAGTAGATAGTGATGTCGTATAGAGTTTACTGATTATTTACACTTTGCGCAAAATTAAAATATTTTTAAATAAACTCAATGTGTCATGATAATTTAATATCTATCTTATTTAAAAGAAAATCCTCTATAAGCAATTTCGAAGGTAAAAAATCTGATCGACGACAAATTAGAGGAACATTATCCCTTTAGAATAAGCGTATTAACAAATCCAATAAAAGAAATATTAATGCAATGCTGAAATAATTAACAATGCTCCCATTGATGTAAATGCACCAAGGATAGACATAATTAATGAAATAATACCAAAGGTTTTTGATAATTTGTTATTGCCTATTTTAACCTTTGGTTGTCCTTTTTCTTTTTTAGGGACTCTTATTAGTGATAGCACGACTATAGAGGCTATAAAAGATAATATACAAACAGCAAATATAACAATCCTAAAAATAGAGAATGTTGATATTTGAGAATTGGTTAACGTATTGTCTGCATTTATCTGTTTAAAAGCAGTAACAGCCCAGTCAATTGGCCAAAAGCCATGAGACTCAAGTATTATTATTCCAAACACAAATATGCAGGAGAGCACAAAAAGCACAAATGCAACAACAAACACTATTACTGCTGCAAATAAAGAAAATATAAACATTGCAATTGCTTTGCCCACAATAGCGATATCTACTACAAGTGTAGCGATAAACGCTGTAACAATAAGAGAAAAGACAATGATAGATATAATCTTTGCTGTCTTTTCTTTCTTGCAATTTGTTTCTTCCATAAAGGCATTATAACAACAAATATTAAAAATGACCATTTAAGGTCAATTTTATCTTTAGAATATATTAGTCTACTTTCTTTGAGTTTCTGTCTTTGCCAAAGAATTAAAATTAATTATCGCTAAGTGAAAAATAATGGAAGAAAAAGTTAACACATTTTTGTATTAACCTTCTTTTTTAAGTTGGTAGGGCGTAAAGATTTTAATACAATTCTACACCAACCAATTTTATATAGCATTTAGTGCCGATTCATTAAATTCTTTCATTACTGCCTTGTTCTTGGTGTTATAAATGACATTTGTGTCTTTTTCACAATCAATCTCGTCAACAACACCAGCTGGATCTGTAAGCACAATATCGTCATTGTCGAACGAAAGGTTTGTATTTTTATTATTTGTATGAGTAATCTTGGAGTGTGTATAACCATCAATGTAAACCATGTTTTCCCAAACATCCAAAACTGCAAATTCGTTTTTTGATTTAGCAGTTAATAAAGGTATAACGTGGTGCAATTCGAATCCTGGTTGTTTTTTGACTTCGTGATTTTTAAAGTATTCTTCTTTTTCTTTGAGTGATCTCTTGAGTTTTGTATCGTCGTCAAATAAACTGGCCTCACCTAAACGAATAACAAGTTTTTCTTGTCTCAATTCAAACAAAACAGTTTGGTCCAAAAGCATAAAAATTTGCTGGGTTTCATTTTTCCAGTTGTGGAAATCACGTTTGTTCAATTTGTTTCCACCAAATTTCTTAGGATCACAATACTCGGCAACAATATCCACCACTGCTTGTCTTTGAAATCCGCTCATGCTCCTAAATTCTAATACATAATCAACCAATTCGGATTTTGTGTACAAATGACCATTTAGTTTTTGATCAATAAAAGACATGAAAAATTGAAATTCTGTCATGGTTAACTTATCGTTTATTGAAACCACATCCAATAATTCATCTGCTAAGCCATTTGTCAAAGTATCAATCGCTTTTGTGTAAATTAAATTTCTTTGAAAAATATCGGCTGCGTTTTTCACAAGCTCTACTCCAAGCGGGGTCAACGAAACAGATTTAATTTGACTTCTCTCAAAAGGTCCAATTTTGTATCCATGTTCATTGTATCTATAGATAAAACCCATTCTATGTAAATCAACAAAGAAGTTTTTTCTCACCGAATCCTGAGTACATCTTTCAAGTTTGGCACAAAGATTATTTACATATTGTGCATAAACTTTTTCTTCTGGGTAATTATATGGCCTTTTGCTTAAATCAGTAGTTCTTATAAACATCTTGTTGCGACCAACGAGATTATACATTTCAGTAAGCATTGTCGTTATAAAAACTACATCATACCTATTGTGTTGAGAAAGTTGAATTCCTCGATAGTTAACGTCAAGTATTCTTTCAGCCAAAAAGCGTAGACATTTTTTGCTTGGATCGATTTTAGCAAGATTCTCCCTAATTCCCATTTTTCAGTCGCTCCTTAATGATTCGATAGTATTCATTGTTGTTCTCACAACCAATAAAGTGACGTTTAAGTTTTTTGGCAATATACGCTGTAGTTCCTGTGCCACTGAAAAGATCCAAAACTAAGTCGCCCTCGTTAGAACTTGCTTTTATCATCCTCTCTATCATTAATTCAGGTTTTGGAGTTGGATGAGATTGCTTAATTGTTTTTCCGTTTTTCTTATTTGTGTGTCTAACAGATGTAAACTCCCAAACATCGGGACATAGTTTTCCGTTTGGATTGGGAAACCATCTCTTTCCGTTTTTTAAGATTCCTTTTGTCTGAGCAGCGGCTATTCTATCGCGAGATAAGTAAGGTTCTCTGACATCATCACAGTTAAATGTGAAGTTTTTGTTGGACTTCGTGAAATATAAAATGGTTTCTTGACTATTAACATATTTCTTTTTGCACGCGCTGAATCCGTCTTTTTTATACCAAACAATCCAGTTTCTATAATCCAAACCCGCTTTGACTAAATAAGACAAAATAAAAGCCGAGTTAAAAGCAGTATTAAAAATATAGAGAGATCCATTATCCTTCAGTTTTTTTATCACTAAATCAAGATACTTAGTTGTGAATTTCATGAATTCACTATGGTTTTTAAATGTATCCCAATCGCCTTGATTAAGATTATATGGTGGATCAATAATAGCTAAATCAACTGATTTGTCTTTAACTTCTTTTAGAAAATCAAAAACATCCATTAAGTCGATAGAGTCTTGGTGAATCATCTCTTTTTCACCTCAACACTGTCTAATTTCTTTTGTATTATTTCGGCATAAGAATCATATAGTTCATAACCGACATATTGTCTGCCTAATTCTTTAGCGACTTTTAAAGTTGTGCCACTGCCGGTGAAAGGATCTAAGACTACGCCATTATAGAAGGAAAACAATTTAATGCATCTTCTGGCAATTTCTTCCGGCATAATTGCAGAGTGAATACCAAAAGCCAAATCACTTTTGTTTGGAATAGCAATATCCCAAATTTGTTTTGTATATTCAACCCATTCCTTTTCGGTTAATTTACTCTCTTCTTTAACTTCTTTTGAAACTGGCAATGGTTTACCATCTTTAACATAAATTGTGATAAATTCGGTCGTATTTTGGGCGTAGAAATTTGCAGGATATGGATATGAGCCAAACATGAGTTTTTTAGTAGAATTTTTGCGATTCCAAATATATAAATCCATTAGATAAAATTCTGTTTTTGCAAGAATCGAATTTTGTATCGCACTTTGAATGTCAAAAATATCCCTGTTATAGTGGGTGTTCATATCCTTTTTTATCATTGGCATTAACGGAACATTAATACACAACTTGCCATTAGGTTTTAAAACTCTATAGCATTCTTTCCAAATTGGAATAAGGCTATTGATATATTCCTTAAAAGAATCTATATTTCCGACATCGTTTGAGTTAGCATCGGTCACAATGTTTTCTTGTCTACCATCTTTAAAATAATCTTTGATATTAAAATAAGGAGGTGAAGTAATAATACAATCAACACTGTTAGATGGAATCTCTTTCATCTTTGAAGAACTTTTAAAGTAAACGGTATTGAAAGGACCATTATTTTGACCACTATCTTTTTTCCAATTCTTAATCTGCTTTTTCTCATCCATAACAAACTTTTTGAAAATGATATAAAAACCAAGGTTTACTTGATTTCTAATATATTCTACAAAGTTTTACTTGATTTTACTACTAAAGAAATCAAGGTTTCTTTGATTATTTGACTATGAGGTATAGATAAATGAGACTAAGGGAACTTCGAAATAATAGTGGGTTAACACAGAACGAAATAGCCAATAAACTTGGTGTTTCCGGTCAAACGATATTAAATTGGGAAAATGGAATTTATGAGCCGAAAATCAACCAGCTTATTCAATTAGCAGATCTATTCGGTGTTACCGTTGATTATCTAATTGAGCGTAAAAGCAACGACAAAAAAGCCGATGATATATGTAGAGAGTTGGAAAGAATCCCTAAAGAAGATGTCATCAACTTTATAAAAGAAGAAATCAAAAAGCTGTAGTTTATTTTTGAATAATATGAGGGCCATAATCACAGGCTCTCTTTTTCATCAAGTATGGTTCGCCGGAAATAATCTCAAAAAAGTGCGATGTAATCAAAGAAAAAAGGACAATACATATTCGTATTATCCTACTTTTTTAAGTTGGTGACCCATAAGGGATTCGAACCCTTGAATGTATCCTTGAGAGGGATATGAGTTAAGCCGCTTCTCCAATGGGCCGTAGAGATATTTAAACAAGTTTAATTTAAATATTCAATAGCGAGTTTGATGCGTCGATCAACTTCCTCTTTTCCTAAAATTTGAAGGACAGAATGAAGGTTTGGTGAATTCTTCGCTCCAACGATAGCGACACGGATGATTTCAGCGACATCTCCAACGTGACCAAGATATTGTTCTGGGTTTTGTTTATAGAATTTATTTGATTCAGCAAAGTTATGTCTAACGCCTAATTCTTTAACGCTATTAAACCAAACATCATTTGCTAAAGTGTAATCGTTCGATCTAGAAAAATCATTCAGCAAGTCAATAATGACTTTTTTATCAAATTTTTCATTGAATGGATAACCATCTTTAACGATTTCAGCGTAGCGGTCATTATAGAAGAATCCGATGATTGGATAAACGTCTTTATAATTAGTGAAGTCTTTACGAGCTTTTTCTCCACCACGTTCAATATTTAAGGCTTTGATAGATAATTCTTTGTTTCCAATTAAATGTTTATAAAGAACTTCATCATATTGTTTGGACCATTTTACTAAACGAGCATATAAATCTTCCGCGCTAAAAAGGGCAATGACTTCTTTAGAGAAGAAATTTAATTTATCTTGGTCGAATAAGACTCCATCAAGAGACATCTTATCGAATGAGAAAATAAATTTATCTAAGTCGTAGCATTTATTCTCTGCAGTCCATTCTTCAAAATTAGAATTAGCGATGCTCATTAAATAAGCTTTAAGTGATTCGCTTGGATAGCCACCTTCAATAAAGTGAGAGACGCTGGCTTCCGGATCTTTTCTTTTAGAAAGTTTACGTTTATTGCCATTATCAAGTTTCATGATGACTGGTAGATGAGCGTATTTTGGTAGTTTAAAACCTAATGTTTCAAATAATTCTAAATGTATAGGTGCACTAGAAATCCATTCTTCACCTCTAATGACGGTTGTTGTTCTCATAAAATGATCATCAACCGCGTGAGCGAAATGATATGTAGGAAGTCCATCTGATTTTAAGATGACGATATCCATGTCATTTTCAGCAATGGAAATATCTCCACGGATTTCATCATGGAAAACAACTTTGTTGTTATGATTACCCATTGAACGGAATCTAATGACATAAGGATCACCGCTCTTGATTCTTATTAAAGCTTCTTCTGGCTCGATTGTACGGCAAATTGCATAATCACCATAATAGCCAGGAATTTCTTTATTTGCTTCTTGGATTTCACGAGTTTCTTCCAGTTCTTGAGCAGAACAAAAACATGGATAAGCGCGACCTTTAAGCATTAATTCTTTAATGCAGACACGGTAAATATAGGCTCTTTCGCTTTGACGATATGGTCCATAACTTCCAACATCGTGGTTACCGAGATAACCTTCCTTAGGTGCGACATCGAAGTATTCTAATTGTCTTACTAGTTCTTCACCGCTTCCTTCAATTTCACGTTTGGTATCGGTATCTTCAAGTCTAAGGTAGAAAACACCGCCACTATCTTTAGCGACTTTATGAGCAACTAAAGATGTAAATAAAGAACCGAGATGAAGGAATCCGGTTGGCGATGGCGCAAATCTTGTAACTTCGGCGCCTTCTTTTAAATTTCTTGGGGGATATTTTTTCTCCAAATCGGCGATTGTTTCGTCCACATCTGGGAAAATGTAATTAGCTAATTCTTCGTACTTATTCATAATCAATTTTTTTATCTTGAAGTATTATACTACTTTTTATATAATAATCACGCTGAAATGCAGATGTAGTTCAGTGGTAGAACACTACCTTGCCAAGGTAGTTATGCGGGTTCGATTCCCGTCATCTGCTCCATTCGTTAGATTAACCTCGATTACATCGAGGTTTTTTATTGTTTTTCCTTCTTCGATTTCTTTTCTAACTTCTTTTGAGCTTTTTTGTCTTTTTCTTCCTTTTTAATTTGTTCAATCATATCTTCGGCTTTTTTAACGCCTTCTTTCATTGCTTCAAGTTCTTTTTGAGATATCGTTCCGCCAGCCGGATTGATGCCAACATCACTTAAATTAACGATGGCTTTATAGTAATAATGCGAATCAACAGTAAAAATGATTGAAAGCATGTCATAGACAAATGGAAGAAAATATATCGTTAAAATTAACGCGGTAAATAAACCCACTATCGCTGATTTTGGTCCATTTAGATGAAGGATATTAAGTCCGAAGATTGACCCACCAACATATCCAGCGACAAATAAAAGGGCGATATACCAAAATGTTGAATAATAATCGCGGTAAAAATCTAGACGAAAATATCGTATCGCGTGACGGTGAATTAAATTGAGTCCAACTCCGGGGATGAAGCGATTATGTAAAAAGTTTAAAAAGATCTTAAATGAATTAACAATGATGTGATGAACATAGAAATAAGAAGCGAGTCCAATCGCGGTGATTGAGGCGATATTTTCAATTGAAATAAAAGTTGAATTTTGCTGCAATTCGCTAAGTAAATACTGCAATTCTTGGGTATTTTTAGCGTTCATGGCTTGATTTATTAGATTCATATAACTAGCATCATTTGCACCAATTGTGAAATGTAAAATCATGAGCATTATAGAAGAGGTTAGAAAATAAACTCCAAGCGATACTAGCGTGCCTATTAAGATCCGAAAAACACCAAAGAAGGGTTTATCGTAAAACATTTTAAAACCAAAGAAAATTCGACTTGGAGATTCTTTAATAATATCGAGTGATAAATTAACAAAAATAAAGCCAAGAAGAAGCGGTAAAGCAATTAAAGGAATTGAAATATATAAACTGATTGGTAGGAAAAAGCCACCAATTAAACAGATGATTATCGCCAAGGCTAAAAGAGAGGCAAGCGAAGTTTTATCGACGAAGTGCTTGCCATATTTTTTATATATCTCTAAATCAATGCTCTTTTGTTTTTCTTCGTTCATTTAAGCGATTGATATCCTTAACTGTGTATTTCAGTTGGTCATTATTTAATGGGGCGACATTTCGAGATTCGATTTTATCGATGAATTTATTAAATGAAGAAAGGTGTACGATAAAATTATCTAAAGATGTGGATTTAAAATTATCGAAATCTGAGGCATCGTTCACTAACGCTATAGAGATAAATAAACTAGGATTTAAACCTAAATTAAAGGCTACTTTATTAGCGAGTTCTTTTCCTTTGATTAGCAAATTATCGATGTAGACATTTTGTGAATCTTTTTCATTTGATTTATAAATGAAACTTTGATCATTTTCTTTCGCTAAAACTAAACCAGGAAGATAATAATCGCTGATTACATAAATAAATTTATTAGCGAAAAGAAGATGATCGATTTTAATGATTTGATCATCGTTACCTTTTAGTTCAAGTTGATTGATTAAATATAAATCGTTATGCAGAGCATATCGATAGATTTTTTTACCATAAATCGAAACGAAATCTTTTTTTAATTTCGCTTTGTAAAGCTTTGGGTAAAAGATTAAAAATAAGATAACAAGAACTAATAAAATTGCTAAAGAGATAAATAGCGCAATCATTATTAGGCGTATTTTTCAGCAGTTTCAATTGCGGTTTCGATCATGTTACGAAGACCAACTTGTCTTTCTTCAGAAGATAATCTTTCGTTTTTAATGAAATGATCGGTAACTGTTAACATAGTTAAAGCGCGTTTCTTTAAATAGGCAGCGTTAACGTAAAGGGCATATGATTCCATCTCGACACCCATGACTCCTAATGCAGCCCACTTTTTCCAAACGTCTTTATTAAAATCATAGAAGATATCGGCAGAGAGGATATTACCCATATGATATGGGAATTTCTTATGTTCTAAAATGTCTCTTGCGGTTAAAAGGGCATCGGAGTCTGCTATAGCAGAGTAGGTACCGACAAGATTAAATTGAGCAGCGTAATTAGAATCGGTGCAGCTTCCTGTGCAGAGTAAGACATCGCGTAAATTTATATAGTCTTGATATGCACCACAAGTGCCAACACGGATGATTAAATCAACGTCATATTCGTTAAATAATTCATAAGAATAAATACCGATGGATGGATGGCCCATTCCAGAGGCCATAACTGAAATACGTTTTCCGTTTTTAGTTAATCCAGTAAAGCAAAAATTACCTCGAACTTGATTAACGCATTTAACGTCATGAAGGAAAGTATCGGCAATCCATTTTGCACGATTTGGATCTCCTGGCATGAGGACGACTTTGGCGATTTCGCCTTTTTTGGCTTCATTGTGTGGTGTTGGCATAGTGTTTTTCTCCTTTAATCAAAGATTACTTTGTTGTTTTTATATGCATCGATCACTCTTTCAAGTTCATTCATCGAGAGTTTTCGAGACATTTCAGGTAAATGGTCGAGACTATGGAATTTAACATCGTTAGTCTCATGACAATGCTCGTGGAATTTTTTGCCGTCAATGCTTCCGAGGAAAACGATGACATATTCAGGAACATTTTGATTAGATTTAAATGGAGTGCGATCAAGGATTCCAATTAATCTAACCATCTTTGGTTCTACTCCTGCTTCTTGTGATACTTCCGCGAAGGCGGCTTCAGATGGGGTCTTATACAAATCACACCATCCACCTGGAAGCGACCACGTGTTTGTGTTTGCTTCTTTTACAAGAAGGGCTTCGTTTTTAGAGTTGACAATGAGCGTTCTACAAGAGACGTTAGGAGTAGGATAGACGTCTTTAGTAAACATATTAGGACGATCAAATTTTACATTCATGAAATTTTCAAGCATTTGCTTAGAAAGTTCGTTGAGTTCTTTATAATTATCAATCGCATAAGGATCTTTTGAATAAGTTAGACCAATCTTAGCGATGGAATGAACTTTCACTACAAAATCGTAAAATTCGTTATAGGTCATATTAAGCGTTTTGAGTTGGTTCTGCTAAAACATAGTCTTCAAGTGTTCTTAAGAAGACATCGCTAGCGACGTGGATAAGCTCTCCTCCAACAGCGATAGATATACGGCCAGTTTCTTCAGAAACAACAACGGTAACTGAATCGGAAACTTCTGAGATACCGATTGAGGCTCTATGTCTTGAGCCATATTTACCAGTTAATGGTTTTGTAGTTGGAGTGTAATAAACTGAAGCAGCGAGAATTAAATCTCTTCTAATGACGACCGCTCCATCGTGTAAACGAGTACCTGGATAGAAAATTGTCATTAATAGTTCAGGAGTAACTGGGGCGTTTAAAATTGTTCCAGTCTTGATGAAATCATCAAGTTTGGTATCTTTTTCAAAAGTGATGATCGCACCAATTTTATTTTTCGATAAGTTTTGAACAGCAATATCAACTTTTTGAAGTAAAGCGTTACGATCAAAAATCTTATCAACATTTTTACCTTTGGTAGTAGTTAAAGAATTGAGTGTTAAATCACGGATGGATGCTTGGTTGATAAGTAAACCAACTGAAATGATTGCAGCACTTAAAACAAGTGAGACGGACCATAAAAGTTGCAATTTAAAGAACCACGAGACGAACACTAAACAAAGTGAAGCAATCAAAGTGAAAACAACAACTTTTCTCTTTAAAACTTTTAAAAGTAAAACCAACGCTAAAACAGCGATGAATAAAGTGATTGCTAAATCAATCCATGCTGCAACATTTTTGTAATCAAATATTTGTGTATTTATATCAAACATAACCGACCCTCAATTCTAATGTTTTTTGACCGCTCAAAATTATAACAAAAGTATTTTAAAAAATAAATTGCTATATAATATCTAGAGCCTTAAAAAGAAAAGGTTCCCTTAGGGAAACCTTAACTATTTTTCTTAGAATTTGGATTCGTCGAATGTAGCGAGAATCTTCTTTAATGGTTTAATGACCTTACGGACACTACCTTCTTCAAATGGACAACGTAAATGGACTTTCTTTAACAAGCTAACATAAGGATATTTACCACCACATTTACAAAGTTTAATGTATTTTTTCCAAGCTTTTTCTCGATTTTTGGTCATTTCAACGAGGAATTGGAAAGCACATACTTGGGCTAACGTGTAATCGATGTAATAGAAAGGCGCACCAAAGATATGTGATTGTCTCATCCACCAAGCACCGTGAGCGGCAGCTTTCATCTCGCTAGGATAGACCTTATGAGGAGTGTATCTTCTTTCAATTTCTTGATAAGCAGCACATCTTTCTTCATGAGTGGCGTTTGGATGAGCGTAAACCCAGTGTTGGAATTCATCAATTGTGATTCCATATGGTAGGAATTCAATCGCATCACATAAATGTGAATAGCGATATTTATCTGCAGCATCACCAAAGAAGAGATTCATCCATGGCCAAGCAAAGAATTCCATCGACATCGAGTGAATTTCGCTCGTTTCCATCGTCGCGGATCTAAAGTCGGCTGGTTTAATGTTTCTAGCAAGATAGCCTTGGAAAGCATGACCAACTTCATGAGTTAAAACGTTGACGTCACCTTCTGTGCCATTGAAGTTAGAGAAGATGAATGGGAATTTGTATTCATCGAGGAAAGTCATATAACCACCAGGTTGTTTTCCTGGACGAGCTTCTAAATCGAGGAGATGATGTTCTTTCATGAAATCAAAGAATTCTCCAGACTCCTTGCTCATTTCGTGATACATCTTGGTCGCGGATTCAACTAAATAGGCGGTATCACCAATTGGTTCTGGATTACCGCTTAAGAAGGCTAAATTGTAGTCATAGGAATACATTTTCTTAAATGGAATACCGATACGTTTGGCTTGAGCTTTGTAGAGTTTTTGGGCTAAAGGTACGACTTCTGCAGCGATTTGTTCGCGGTATTTGGCGACCATTTTAGCGTCATAATCAACTCTTCCTAACGAAAGATAACCAAGTTCGGTGAAATCTTTGAAGCCAAGTTTCTTAGCGGCTTTATCTCTAAGTTGGACTAATTTTCCATATATATCGCCGATTTCTTGTTCGTGAGCTTGGAAGAATTCGTCAACTTTAATTGAGGCTTCTCTTCTTTCTTCACGAAGTTTTGATTTGGTGAATTTGCCCATTTGCGAAATATTGTAGATTTGACCTTTATATTCGATTTGAGCAGATCCTAAAATCTTGTCATATTGCGAAGATAATTTATTAATTTCAATCAATTCTGGGATTATTTTCTCATCGAATGATTTGAGGGAATTTTCAATCATTTGGAAATAATATGGAGAATATTTCTTTTCGAGTTCCGCTCTGAAAGGAACTTTGACAAGAACTTTGTTCCACATATTGATTAGATTGCTCACTAAAGGCATCATTTCATCGACTTGGTCTTGATATTTAGCAATCTTTTCATCGGTTGTATTAAGAGAATAACGAATCGAAATAACCGTGATATTTGTTGAGAATTTGGACATGTAGCGTTCAAAAGCATTGATGACTTTTAAACCTTCCTTAAATTCTTTTGCAGCTTTAAGAGCTTCAACGAAGCCTGTTAATTTCTTTTCGATACTTTTGTAAGACAATTTCTTTATAGGAATTTCTTCGAATTTAACATCTAAATTTTTCATTTGTTTACCTCCAAAATGCTCATATATTTTATCGTAGTTTTAAATATAAAAAAAGGGCGATTTTTATCACCCTTTTATCTATTTTGGATTACCAGTTCCAATCCCAACCACCACCGCTACTATAGAATGTACCGTTTTCGATGACGAAGTTTCTCCAATTGGTGAACTTAGTATCGCTAGCGCCATATTCATCTTCACTAATTTGCGGGCTACCATCATCATCAGCAGGAACAAAGATGTTTAAACCACAAGGTTTAGTGCTGGAATAGAATCCTCCATAAGAGGAGTGAACAAGAACACTTGATAAAGCGCTACTTGCGGCACTGGTATTAAAGCCGTTACTAGCAGCTTTAGTTAAGAAATCTTTCATATCAGCTAAGCCATAACCGTATAAAACGTCGCCATATTCATCAAGATTTGCAAATCTCAAAGAGCTTGTGTATGAACTCTTGATCTTCGACCAGTTCGTAGAGGTTAAGCCGCTTGCAAAACTTTCAAAAGCAGTTTGGAAAGCTCCAAAGTTTTGAAGATTAAGAACGCTTAAACATTGGTCATTGCTTGATGAACTACCACCATTTTCACTAACAAAGGTAGTGCAAATCTTAGTTAAAACAGTTTCAGTTGAGATTGATGTGTTGCCAAAAAGTGTTGGTAACCAAGCATCGTAATCCCAACCTAATCCACTCTCTAATTCTTGAGAAGAAACCATATATTTAAAATATTGGGAATTGATACTAGCTAAATCAGCATATGACATAATGCAGCAGTCATAACCAACCCAGTCTAATTTTTGACCAGATTTTCCGGCTGCAGAAAGTGCACCTTTAACTGCGCCATCCATTTCTGATGGTAAAATACCATCATTTGAATAGTTTTCATCAAAGCAGCAACCACTAGCGGCACCGCCGTGATCCCACATGATGACGCCAGTATGATCAGCTGGATAGGTTTTTAGGCCCCAGCTTAAGAAGCTTTGAAGGGTGCTCTGTAAACCCATGCTAGCTTTGGTTTCATTGGAAATAACTTCCCAGGTTCCACTACTATTAAGTTTTCTACGTTGTAGATAATTTTTATCAATACCTGGATTTGATGCCCATTTAGAAGCACCACCAGTTTCAACGACTATGTTGAAGTTGTTTGGAAGACTAGAAGCTACTGAAGCAATTTCTCTAAGGTCACCAGAGGCGAAGCCTTTATATTCATCGGTAGTATGACTTGATTCAAGGTCGGCACCGCACATATAAATCAATATAGTGTAAGATTCGTCTGCAGCCGAACTTAAAACCGTGATAGTACAAGAATCAGTAACAGAGGTTGTGACTGTTGATCTAGCAGTGATTGTAACAGTTTGTCCTACAGTTGCAGTTGATTTAACAGAAACGACACCGTTAGAAACGGTCGCATAATTTGAATTGCTTGTTTCCCAGGTAAGAGTTTTTGCAGGATTATTTTTACCAGTAACAGTCGCACTTAAAGTGATCGAAGCGCCTTGCTTGACGCTTTCTGAGTGCGTGTTCAATGTGACTTTAGTAACAACAGGAAGATCTGGGTCAACTGATGTCGACGAACTAGAAGAAGCTGATGCTCCTGAGGAAGATGAGACACTTGAACCACTGGTAACGAGGGTGCTTGATATAGAAGGGTCCTCGCTACTTGTTTTCTTCTTTTTACCACCATTTTGGGTAGCAATAGTACAACTAGCTAAGAACACGGATAAGAGTATTGGTAATATTAACTTCTTTTTCATAACAACCCTCCTTTACTCTTAAGGGATATTAAATTGTCACCAAAGTTTTTACATAAGTAAAGAAAAAACGAACAAAGTCCTCTCGGAAACGATGTTCGTTTTTAATTACTCTAAAGAGTAACTGAATAATAATATTTTTAAAAATCGACCTTTTCTAAGCGCTTTGAAGATATTTTGTAGACGGCAATATGGATTAAGACATAGAACACTAATGCGCCTGCTAAAATGGCAAATTGAATGCCGATATTTCCACTTAAAACGTCGGTGTAACCTTGGCAACCAGGAATAAAAGGAAGAGCAATTGTAAATATGCCAAGATATATAACAAAACCAAGAATCATAAATAGAGTCGATGAAACGATTGCTTTACCGCGTTTATAGTAAATTGGGAAAAAGATTAAATCAGCGATAGCGTAACCCACGATTGCAATAGCAAGAATTGAGACAAAAGCATCGACGCCTAAACCTGGAGTTGCTGCTTCTGATATAGATTGTTCAATAAGACGACAAAGCGGATATAAAGCGCACATTATTGCCATAAAGGCAAATTGCATGATTGCGACTGTCATAATTCGAGCAAGTACAATATCTTTCTTTCTAACTGGTAGAAGCGTCGAATAAAGTAAATCATTACTTTGTTGACCTTTATTCGCACCTAAGAAGAGGATTGGATAACAAGTAAGAACATAGATGAATCCAATCGCTAAAGGATAAGATGGAATCAAAATTAAAAGCGGAAACATAGCGATAAACACATAGCAAATTGGATGCATCGCTAGTTTGAATTCCTTATAAAGCAAAGCTTTCATTGTTGTCTCTCCTTTCTAAGTAAACCATGATTTCTTCTAAATCAGGCTCTTGTGGTTTAATACCGTTTTTTACAAATAAATCTTTTTTAGCCACATCAATTAAACCTTCGATTCGATCATCGAGTTCTTTTGAGGCAATGTATTCTTTTTCAAGCGATTTATTTTTGGTTTTGTCTTTTACAAATAAATAAGATCCAATGAAGTCCTTCTTTTGCCCTGTATAGACAATTTTTCCATTGTGGATATAAGTGATATTAGATGCGCATTTATCTAAGTCGCTAGTGATGTGAGTCGAGAAGAGAATAGCGCGATCTTTATTCTTAACAATCTGCCTAAAAATATCTAAGATTTCATCACGTGAAACAGGGTCTAATCCCGAGGTTGGCTCATCGAGAATAAGCAGTTCTGCTTTATGTGAAAGCGCGATGGCAACCGAATATTTGACTTTCATACCACTCGATAATTCTTCGAGTTTCTTATCGATATTCAAATTAAATAATTTGCAAACTTCATTAAACTTCTTCTCATCAAAGTTTTTATAAAATCTTTTTGTGACACTCATGAGCTGACGAATTGTCTTGTTTGGATAATAGTTTAGTTCGCTTAATGCAAAACCTATTCTTTGTTTATTCTCAAGTTCATTCTCAGTCATATCTTTATCAAACGCTGTTATCTTTCCACTTTCGTAATGAATTAGATTCATGATGGCCTTTAGCGTCGTGGTTTTACCTGCGCCATTACGACCGATGAAACCCATTATTTCACCTGGCTTAACTTCAAAAGAAACATCTTTCAAAGAAAAGGTGGGGTAATTTTTATTTAGATTCGAAATCTTTAACATACTTTCCATTATCTTTTACCTTCCATAAGAGAATAGAAATGATCTGCTTTTAAAATAGCGATACCTTTTTCTTTATCGCCCATCACCATCAACGTTTCGCCTTCTTTGATATCAAACATTTTTCTTGCTTCAGCAGGAATTGTGATTTGACCTTTTGGGCCAACTTTGACGGAAACAATAAATCTTTCTTGATTAACTTTTTCCATAGTCTTACCTTTCTTACTTTTCTTACATTATAATCTCTTATTAGATAATTTCAATAAAAAAGCAGCATTTATACTGCCAAAATTATAGGTTTATTGTCTTTTGCCTACACGAACAATACATTTTCAGTCCTACAAGATTTTAATTTAACCTTAAAGATTTAAAATGTTCTTTTTGCGCATCGCTAAATCGCAAAGAATCGCAAATCTTAGAGATCGTTTTGAGTTTGAGTTTTTGATCGCTCAATTTTTTCAATAATTCAAATACTTGTTGAGGATATTTTATTGCTATGGTAGAAAGTAGCCACGCTTCCGCCATCATCACCATATATTCATCAGATTCACTTAAATAATCAAATATTTTTAATATTCTTTTGTCTTTGTAAAACATCAAACCAAAGATATATGAGAATCTTCTGGTGTAGATGTGCTCGTTTTGATAATGAGATAAAAAGAATTCCCAAAACAAGTCGAAAGAGCATTTTTTAAGACTGTGGTTGATAGTATCTGTGACAGCCCACGATTGAGCGTATTTAATATTCTTATTAAGAAATATTAATTGTTCTTCGATTGTCTTACATCTTTTTAAACCAATACCAAAATAAAGAAAATCTATTTCTAGATATTTACTACATTCAAAATCTTCTAAGCATAAATCTGTATCCTTATAATGTTCTTTTATGATACTTCTTAACACGGGGTTTTTAACACCGATAGTTATGTAAGAACTATTGGAAAGATTGCCTGAAAACTCGGCATGCTTTTGGTCTTTAATAGAAAGCAAATAATTAGCTAACTCTATATATCTCACGAAAACATTATAACAAAACTTTTCTATCAATTTTTCTTCATACGTTTCGCATTTTTCATCAATTTTTATTTTTGCGAAATATAAAACATTTTCTTTTTATACATAAAAAGGCAGTTTGTGTTAACTGCCATTATACTCAAATTGGAAATGCCGAACGCGTGGAATGGTATCGATTCAACTTTCCGAACGCGTGGAATGATTCTTACTTAGAGGTATCCTTTTATCCAAAGAGAACACGTATTTTGGCGAATTGTCTCTAATCTCATTAATTACTCCATCCAAAAATATCTCTTACGCAATCTATCAGCTTGTTCTTTAGAGATTAGATTCTCTACTTCTGCAACATTTATTGAGCTATTAAGTTGATCACTATAACAATCAATAAGAGTGCTATCTTTGCGAATAGCCTTGCGATAATCTTTGATTGATTCATATAAGAAACCAGGCAAAGTAGTTTTTGCTTCTTCTCTTTCCAAAGAAAGAAGATCCTCAATAGAAACATTAAGAGTTTTAGAAATCGCTAATAATGTTTTTCCAGAACATTCTAAAATATCGGCCTTACCAGAAGCGATATCCGCTAAAGTTGTTCTTGGGATTCCACTATCTAATGATAAAGAGTATACGGTAGTTTTCTTTTCTGAAAGCAAATCTAAGAATGTCATACAACTATTATCTTATAAATTTTTATAAAAATATACGACAAAAAGAAGCAAAAAGCTTTGCTTTTATAAAAACTAGAGATTTTAGCTTCAATTAT
>CACXKR010000020.1 GCA_902768335.1 uncultured Erysipelotrichaceae bacterium | reverse complement strand
ATAATTGAAGCTAAAATCTCTAGTTTTTATAAAAGCAAAGCTTTTTGCTTCTTTTTGTCGTATATTTTTATAAAAATTTATAAGATAATAGTTGTATGAGTAGAAAAGAAAGCTGGAAGACGTTCGGTAAGAACACCGGTAACGCATTTAAAAACTTCGGTAAGGCGATGGCGACAACGATGAAAGTTGCCTTCACTGATGAGAAAAATGATGTCGAAGAAAACGGTCAATCTAAGCTAAGAAATGCTTGGAGCAAAACTGGTAAAGGTTTTGGTGAAGCAGGTAAATCACTTGGAGGCGCTGCTAAGACGACCGTTAAGGGCGACAAAGAAAAAGAAGATAAAGAAGTTATCGATGTTGATAGCGAAATGAAAAAAGAAGGTTAATTCTTCTTTTCTCTATTAAGACTAATTATTCCTAGGATCGCTCCGACAGAAGTTAATTCCGTTCCACTTAGGAAACCAAAGACTATTGTGGTTATCAATAGTTTTTTGTTTGGATTATTTAGACATTTGAAGCCTAGGATTCCGTTAACAACTGCAAATGCAGTTAGAACAAGGAAAATGACGCAGGTTGAAATAGAGAAACTTAGCCAAAGAGTCACTGCAACATCTGGTGAAACGTTGCTGGAGATTTCTCCACTACTAACTCCATCTCTAATCACATCCACAAAGAATGGAAGAGAAAGGATTAAGAATGTTACTCCACATAATAGGAATATACCTGCTAAGACGAGTGACACTATCGCGCCAACTCTAAGAAATATACGTGATGTTCTTTTCATAAAATTACCTCATCTTAATTATAACACTTTTACAAATATAGCATTAATGCTAACTTACTTAATCATCACTTCTAAAATCCTGCAATGCTTTTAATTGATTATTCATTTCTTTTTGTAATTCTTCTTCCTTTGGAAGATATAGCATATATTTAGAGGCATATATCTGCTTGTTATCAAGTGGAAGAGTGTATTTCACTAGCATATCGCTTTTATCCGCACTTAAGATGATGCCTATTGGAGGGTTATCTCCAGGTTCCATCATTTCTCTTGTGTAATAATTAACATACATCTGCATTTGACCGATATCTTGATGAGTCAAATCTCCACGTTTCAAATCTATTAAAACAAAACATTTGAGTTTGTAATTATACAAAACAAGATCAACATAGAAATTTCTACCATCCATATCGAATCTTCTTTGCCTTGCTACAAAAGCAAAACCACTTCCTAGTTCAAGAAGGAATTCGTTAAGATGTGTAATCAAAGCTTGTTCTAAATCTTTTTCATAAAATGAAGAATCTGGTTTAAGCCCTACAAAATCTAGGACATATGGATCTTTAATTATATCTTTTGGATCGATGACTTCTTTTTTAACGGTGTCATCCACCACATCGTGATTACCTTTACTTAAAAGATATCGTTGGTAGGAGAAGGTATGAATCGCCCTTTCTAACTGACGTGTGCTCCAATTGTCTTCGACGGCTTTTTTGATATAAAAATCACGAGCTTTTTCATTATCTAAACTTATTATAAGTTTATAATGCGTCCAAGTCAATTGGCCACGCAGTGCGTGGCTTTTTTGAAATGTGAGAAAAAACTGTCTCATATATTTTAGGTTTGAAATGGTAAAACCTTTGCCAAAATCTTTGGTTAATTGAATCGAAAGTTCTTTAATCAACCTATCACCATATTTAGCACGTTCTAGACCACCTTGCTTTTCCACAATCATCTTACCAATTTGCCAGTAGGTAAGAACCATTTCATTTTGGATGTTTCGGTAAACTCTTTTTCTAGCTTGTTCTAGTACTTCTTTTACTGACTTGTAAAACTCTTGATCAATATAATTACATTTTTCTAATTCGTTCATAATTTATTTCCTTTCTAATACTTCTGCATTGGTTCAATTCACTACACACTGTGTCGTATTTTGTAAACATATTATTTTTATCTCATATCTAGTCTTTCTTGATATCTAATCAATAATTTGATTAAATAATCTCACTAGCATGGATGCTAGGCTGTCTGCGGTTGCGCTTGGTTCGTTTATGAATATCGTCGCAGTAATACGTGGACTTTTTTTATTTATCTATTGATTAATAACATCTATATTGCTTTAATATATTTGGTCGATTTCAGAGAGCCATTGGGTATCTCGTGCCAAAGGACGAAAGTCTGCAGAATCGACTTTTTATTTTGTCTATTGACAAATATCATTCTCTTTGTTTAAATAATCTCGCTTGCAATTATGCAGGAGCCGTCGTGGAGCCTTAGTCGCTTGACGGCATTTTTTTATAATTATTTTTTGCTCTTCTAGTTAGTTTTGGTCTTCTTTGTTTAATCTCTTCAAAAGTTTTACTATCGTCTTGATTTAATGACATGCCATCTAGAGGTCTACTGCCATAATCACTTCTTTTTCCTTCATAAGGTCGTTTGTGAACATATTTGGTTTTCTTTCCATCGATTGGTTTTATTAATATAGAATCTTTTGTTTTGGTGGTACCAAACTTTAAAGAAGTGTATGTTTTCTTCTCACTATTTTTCTTATAAACAAAAGAAGTGTGTCGACCACCTCCATATAGGTGATAAAAATTGTTGAGTTGAATTTTTGATTTTGATTTAGACATATAGTTACATCCTTTCACTAACTATATACTGATGAATTTTGAAAAAAGTTTGAAAATTCTTTAAATTTTTAAAAAATCCTCTATTAAAGGACATATCTATATATTTATTTATATATAAAGAAAAAGGACCTTAAGATCTAAAATCCTAAAGTCCTTATATTAAATATTAATATCTTGGATTAGATATTTTCTTTACGTTTACGTAAGAAGAAATATCCTCCAATAGCGGTTAATGAGATAACTGATGTAATCACAACAATTGAAATTACATTGAAATCAGATTTGCTACCAATGATACTGATTGGATTGATATTGACTGAACGGCCAACTGGTCTAACCGTGCTCATAAAGGCGGTCATTTCATATGAAGAAACACATTTTTCATATGTTGCCATCGCACGTTCAAGACAATAACTGTAATCACTATCAGTGTTTTCGGTCCATTGAGCTGTAGCATACTTGATTAAATTCTTCGCGTATGCTTCTTCAGTTGAACCTAAAGCAGCAGCTTCGCTTGTGAATGTATTCCAAGCAGTTGTGGCTGTCGACCAAGCAGAACTCATATTGGTTGTGCAACCAGCAGTCGTATCCATTGCAGCATTAAATGTCTTTGCGAATTTAACAACAGCTTTTTGCGCAGCTTCGTGTCCTGAGGCATTGGCAATATTGTGTGAACCAGAAACAGTGTTTACAACAATCTCTTTGATGTAAATGGCTTTAGAGGAACTATTGACATAGTCAATCGAAATTGTTCCAGATTTACCACCTAAATCAAATGTATAAGGAGTATTTGTTGCTGTAATTGTTTGAGCATCGCCATAGGTTGTACCACCGACGCTTACCTGAATTGTTGCATCAATGTCTTTTGCACCTGATGTATAAACAGTAACAGAAGCGATTGTTCCGCTAAAGGCAGATGATGATAGTGTTAAGTCACTATATGGGTGAGAACCAGAACCAAATTGTTGTCCTTTAGTTGCATCGTAGCCAAAATATTGAGTACCATCATCTGTTCCAGACATAGTCCATTCTTTATCATCGAGAGTTGCACTACCGGCAGCACTCCAAGCTTTTGCAGTGAATGTATAATCCCATGCACTTATATCGCTTGCATTAACAGCTTGTAATGTTTGTGTAACATCAACAGTCGAAGTTGTTGGTGAAGTATATCCGGCATATTCAATGCTGAGCACTTTACCATCATCTGTAGCATCCCAAGTGTGTGGAAGAGTAATTGTACTTCCACCTAATTTAAGGGTGTATTCTCCGTAAAGGAGGCTACCATAGTCTCCGCTAGCCATGGTGTAATGAACATTCCATGAACTTGCATCAGAGACAGTTGTGGATGCACCACTATAAACTTTTATTGTTGGAGCAGACCATGTTAATGCTGTAACTGAATCATCACTAACAGTAACAGTGATGGAATCTAAAGTAGAACCACCATCGTAGGAGATGGATAATGTAGCACTACCAGCGGATACAAATGTAATGGCAACGCTTCCTTCACCAGCCGAAGCGGTGATTGCTCCAACAGTAACAGAAGCATTACTTGATGAAACGGCAATTTTACTTGTGTCATCTATGTTTCCGTAAGTAAAGGCAACAGATGCGCCTTTGCCAACATAGCCAGAAACGGATGCAGGGATAAATTCAGCAGTTGGATCACCTGTAACAGTAACTACTAATTCGTCATATTTACTGTTATCAGCAGTTGAACGACATCTTAAGGTAATGGTACCTTCGGTTTGACCAGAAGTTAATGTTGTTCCATTCCAAGTATAATCATCGCTGACAGTGTTAGCAGAGACAACCCATTCGGTTGTTTTAACAGCATCAGCTGGTAAAACGGTTGGAGTAATACCTGAAATAGAATAGTCTTCTTCAAGACCAACTTCAGCAGCGTGTGTTTCAATAGAAACACTGCTTACTGGAGCATTTGAAACGGTAATTGAATAAGAGGCGGTTTTTGTAATGCCACCTTCGGTGTATTTGGCATAGATGGTGTGACCATCGTGAGCAGCATGTGTCATGGTTACACCAGACATATTTGTTCCACTAGAAGAATCTAAATGGAATGTTGTGCTGCTTGTGACGTTTGCATCACTTGCAATTGTGTAACTTGCAGTTACAGTACCACCGAATGAGAATGTATCACCACTAGCAAATGAAGTCTTATAATCACCTGAAAGAGCGATTGAACTTAACTCATTTTGAGGTGGGATGTAAGCAAACATATAACATGCAATAACAGATGAAGATGTTCCTCCATAGTTTCTTAAGTCCCCGGTCGAAGTGTTGTAATACAAATAACGACTAGAACGGGAATTACTTGCAATAATAACTTTTCCATCAGTCAAACTGATTGAAAATTTAGTATCCGCACTACTAGAATCTGTAAAACTGTCGTTACCATTTGATGTTCCTGTGAATTGTAAATAATTACCAGAGGCATCAACAATTTCCCAAGCACCAGCAGAGCCTTTTAAAGTATAAATATCCGCTTCTGTGGTAACTAACGTACTACCAGATGAAGTTCCGTTTGAAATTGTTGTAGCGGCTGTAACAGCATTCATTTTAATATGACCACTATTCAAATCCTTATCGATTCGATAAGTCGAAGAAGCATAGCCAACAAGAACGAATTTTGTGCCATCAGCAAGCTTGCTAACATCTGTAACAATTGTGTATGTTGTTACTTCTTGATAGACAGCTGTAACTGTTGTGGCTCCACTAATAGTAACTGAAGCACCTTCAGCGTATTCAACACCTCCAACACTCCATTTCTTAAATGAATAACCACTTGAAGCAGTAAATCCAGCTGTAGCAAATGTTGCTAATGTATATGAGCCGGCATAAACATTATTAACAACATAGTCATCACCAGTTCCGTGATCACCGTGAACATATGTAATAGTGTATTTGCTATCTTCGACACAGCTTGTTGAAACAACAACATCGCCAGTAACTTCGAGAATTTGAATTCTGCCAGTTTCGTTGTCGTAATCGTAATCCGTTCCCGGAGTCAAAGTACTTCCACCCATGGTCAGTGTAATAGAAGTAGGTAAATGATAATGAGTATCTGGGACTAAATAAGTATCCAAAGGATCACCTTCAACAACGCTCGAAGTGTTTGAAAGGTTACCATGTAAGCCAGTGTAACTGACTGAGTAATAGGTTTTGCTATCATCAAGTACTGTAACGGTCAAGTACGCTTGAACGGATGTTTCTGTATTACCCTTAAGGGTCAAAACTTCATAACCAGCATCGCCTTTACTTGTCACAGTGAACGACCCTGAACCACTTGAACAAGTGACTTGGGATGTACTTCTTGTAACTAATCCAGATGTTCCACCGGTTGATGTGATATTGACCTTTTGGTCGGTAGCATTTGATGGTGTCAAACCTACGTTAATTGTATGGGCCGTAGAATCACTAGCATTAAACTCAATGCTATATGCTGGAGCACTAGATGTGTCAACGCCAGTCCCGGATAAAGCGATTCCAGTTAATTTTGTAGATGCTGGAGTAGCAGCAAACAATTGAGCATCGGCACCAGTGGCAGACGTATATGGTCTAAAACCACCAGAGGAGTTGTATTGCAAAGTGCCAACCGTACTATTGCCAACAGCATTCGAAATCGAAGTGGTCTTTTTACCAGTCATGAACTTGAATGTTGTACCAGTTGAACCCCAAGCAATCTTCTTGGCTGCTGAGCAATATATTTGTTTAGTAGAATCATCCATATCTTGTAACGTGAATGAAGTACTAGATCCAACAGCTTTGAGAATAAAATAATTAGATGCAGTTGTGGTTGTTTGAGCCCAGTTACTTGCAATACTACCAGTAAAACCATTCGTACCTTGTTTTAAAACATAGAGGCCGTTATTTGTGATTGTGGTAGCGGCCGTTGAACTAATAGTATAAGCAGTTCCGGCGGTTGTAGCTTCAGCAGTCTTAGCTTCATTTCCACTTGCAACAGCAACACCTACGCCTACAGCCATTGTCGCACCTAAAGCAAGTGCGGCAATTTTTGTAAATAATTTGTTCATAATTTGTTTTCTCCTTTCTTTTAACCTCCGGACTTGAAACGAAATTATCCGTGAGGTTTTATGAACAATTTCTTTTAGCGAACCAAAATCCTATTTGATAGGGTTACGCTAAAAATGTTCGTCGATTCGTTAATGAGATACGCCTCTTTTTAGGCAACTATTAACTACGTCGACCTCTCATTAAGGAGAAAACTTATTTGAGAGCAATGTGCACCGTTGTTCTTTAACTTCGTTTTTCTTCTTAACAAGCTTGAGATTTGAAGGATTATTCTCACGTTGACCAGACGTTCAAATTCTCCCCTTATCTCGCTTTATATTCTATAAAGAAGAAGAAGAAGAAGAAGAAGCAAGCACTCACGATGGTAGAGTGCTAAATAATATTATAGATAATATTATATTTTTTTCTTTTTCTTTCTTCTTTGCCTCTATTTTCTCTTATGAGCCCCCTACAAGTTGTCAAGAGAAAAGATGAAGATTTTCCATATTGAAAAATCCCTATGCGATGTATAGATGTGACGCTTAGGTGAGAGGGTTATATTGCCTATATATGTCTAGGAACAAAGATACGGTTATTGCTTGCTATAAACTTGATGGAACTTTGGTGAGAACTTATCCCACTGCTATTTCAGCATCAAGAGCAAAACATGTCTATAAACGAACAATAGATAGGGCTACTAGAGGAGATGTTTTAACTATCAAGAATCTCCTTTGGAGAAGGGTAGATAAAAACAACGTTCCATCTAAGATAGAACCTCTTGAAGTTAGAAAGATATCTCCTGAGCCAAAAAGAGTAGCGAAGGTTAGTGAAGATGGAAAGATATTAGAGATATATCCTTCGTTAGTGAAAGCTGCTAAAGAAAATAAAATCGATCCCCACACCTTAAGAGATCGATTAAATGGAAAATATTCATCAAAGAATAAGACAAAATTCATCTATATAGAAAAGGACTCCTAGGGATAACCCAGAAGTCCTTATTTTATTAAACTATAATCTATTGATTATTGATTAATTTTGTTCTCTTCTTTTTCTAAGGAAGAAGTAACCACCAATACATGTAATTGAAATCACTGATACAATTACAATTATTGCCACGGCATTTGTACTTCCGACAATATTGATCAAAGGACTAATACGAGCAGCAGCTAAAATAGATGAACTATTTAAAGACTCACCATTGGCTGCAGCCCAAGCGCTTAATCTAGCCCATTCAGCCGCATATGCACTATTAGAAGATAATAACGATCTTTGGTGTGCATTTAATTGATTGAAATGGTACTTAGCACCGGTTTCAGTATTCTTACCGTAGTAGTTGTGCTCTTCGTCTTTACACCAACCTTCTGAGGTTGTGTAATCGGACATATGAAGATATGTATCGATATAGACTTCAAGGCCTAAACAATCGGCAGATTTACCAATATCATTTAAACCACCAGAAGTAATAACAACTTTTTGAACATAAACACGCTTCTTACTAGCTGTTGTTGACATTGCAACGGAAGAAACTGGATCGTCAAATGTAAATTCGAAACTTTCAAATTCATCAGCAGAAATAGTACCTGTATTTTCAGTGCCAACATTTAATGTTGCACTATCGGATCCGTAGCTCTTAACCCAAACTTCAATTTTTGAAATGAGATTTGTTGAAGATGTTACAGTTAATGTACCAGTTGCACTACCCGAGCCTAATCTTAAGGAATCAGCTTCATTTGTAGTTGAACCACTCTTTGCTATAGAGGCTGTGGCGATGTCACCAGATTGCGACATATTTCCACCACCTGCAGAATAATCAAATGTTTCTGATAATGTAGAAGATTCCCAAACATGTCTCCATTTAGTAACTGATAGTTGTGTATTGTTTGTAGAAGCTTTTCCTTCATAGAAAGCAACAACATATTTACCATTATCTGTAGATTGGAAAACATAACTTGATGTCAATGGTGTTAAACCAGCTTCGCTTGTTGGTCCGCCAACATCGGACAAAACAATATGGACATCATGCGCGCCAGTTCCCATTGTTGGGGAGTCGGATTTTCCGCTCTTCCAACTTGGGGCAAATACACCAATTCCGTCAGAGCCATTTTGTTCCATTAAATTGCCCAGTGTGGTTTCTCCAGCCCAAATGGTTTGGAATCCAGTTGCACCACTATTGAATTTCGGTCTCTTTGTCCAACTTAGTGAATTAATTTCATCAGCAGTAACTGTAACAACAAATGTTGCACTCATTGATGGTGTATATGCACTTCTAGCTGTAATGGTCGCAGTACCTTCACCAACACCAGTAACTGTAATTGCAGTTGGGGCAGTTGTTGAAGCACTACTAACTGTAGCAACTTCAGTATCACTACTTGACCAGTTAATAACACCAGTAGCATTACCAACCAAGGTAACTGTAGGAGTTAATGTCAATGTGTTTTTATATGTGCCATCAAAAAGTTCACCACTTTGAACACTTGAGTCAAGTGTTAAGGAAGTAACTCCAGATTGAGTAATACTAAATGTAACTGTTCTTGTTAAGGCGCCAACTGTAACTGACACTTCAGAATTTCCGGCACCAACAATTGTAACTTCGCAATATTCATCATCGACATCAATTGTGACAACACTATCATCCTCGTTTTCCCAAGAATAAACTGGGCTAGCAACGTTTTCAGAAACAGCTTGAATCATAACTGAATTATCACCAGTAAAGAATTCTAGCGTTTCATCATTGATTATATTGTCTCCAGAATCTTTTAAATTAAGAATTGGATCAGCGGTAACAGAAATAGCACATGTTGCTGAATGGCCGTTTGCAGTTGCTGTGATTGTTGCACTTCCAGCGCTAACGCCAGTAACTGTAATGGTTTTTGTGCCACTAGCGGCAGAAATAGATGCTATTCCAGCAGATGTTGTGCTCCATGAAACATCATTTTCATCAGCATATTCATCACCAACAGTTGCAGTTAATGAAACTGACCCACCAATTGATAATGGAGCAGAATCTAGATTAAGACTAATGCTACCTGCAGGTTTATAGTTAACAGTAATTGTGTAAGCTGTTGTGCTAGCCACATCGCCTGCAGCGTCAGTATAAGTAATAACAACGGATTTGTCATTATGAGTATCATGATCCAAAACAGTACTCGTTGTAACAGATACATTGTTGATTTTGTAAGAAATAGTTCCACCACTTAAATCAGTGGTATTTCCTGTACTTGAGTAATGAGCAGTTAAAACTGCATTATTTCCTAATGAGAATGTACTACCAGCAGTAAATGTGGTTGTTTGCCCACTAACGGTCAAACCATCTAATTTATTTTGAGGAACTTCATAAATATAAACTGGCAAGTTATTAGATATGTTGCTTGAAGCATATGCTCTAACTTGAGTAGCTGTAGATGGATTGTTGCCGTTTAAACCTAAGTGTCTGCCCTGATTTGAACTATTTGTGATATAAACCCTAGCTGAATCTCCTGATCCAGTAGCATTTAAAGTCCAAATTGAAGAGGCGGTATTTGACCAAGACATTGATGTTGATGAACCGTTATTAATATATTTGTTAGAAGATTTATCTTCCCACGCTCCTGTTTGAGGGTTCTTTTCAACATATTTTAAATAGTAACCATTGGTCGCTGTTTCAAATCTAAAGTATCCGAGACTTTCAGGATTTGAAGATGTTATTGGATAACTGATATAAGAGCTATCAACAATATTTCCAATGTAATGTGTTCCATCATTACTGAATGCATAAACACCGGTTGTTGTTACCCCACTGGTTGATTTTACAACTGTAAATGAAGCAAATGGATTTTCGCTTACTGTAACAGTACATGTAGCTTTTACACTTGAATCAACTGTAGACGTTGCTGTAATAGTAGCGGTTGAGCTGACTGTTGCATCAGCTGCAACGGAAATATTTCCTTTTAATGCATTCCCAGAATCAGCTTCAACAGTAACTTTTGCATTATTACTAGACCAATTTACGGAACCAGTGTTTACTGTTGCGGTCAATGATGAGGTGCCACTTTGAGCAACCGAAATTGCTGATTCGTCTAACGAAACGGTAACGGCGTTAACGGTTACTGAAACTGTATCGTAAGTATCACCACCATTATCTTGGGCTTTGATAGTGACTGTACCAGTTGAAGCTAAAGTTCCTGTGAAGGATGTATTAGTTGATGATATTCCAGTCACAGAACCTGATGTCACAGTCCAGTTTAATCCTGAACCTTCGAGGTGTGCTGTTGTAGCAGAAACGGTAACAGTTGAACCCTTATATGCAGGGGAACCACTTGTTAAAGTTAACGATACAAATGGATCAGATGGTAAATCTTCCCAAATAGCATAAAGAGATAAATTCTTTTTTGGCGTATCTCCAGCAGCATAAGTTGTTCCACCTGTACCACTAGAAGTTGTGTGCCAGTAGCTAAATTGCTTATTAGATGGAGCAGTAAAAGTACATGCAGCAACAGCAGGATTGGTTCCAGTTGTTGAAGACATAGTTCCAGATCCGCCATTAGCATTATACGAAATAGTGTAAGTTGTAGCAGCTTGTGTTTGAGCAGACCAAACCACAAAACGTTTTGCGGCACTACTAGTAAATTTATAAACTGTATTAGCTGTTATATTTGACAGAGTTAACTCAAACCTAAAATTAGATTCAGTTCCACTTAAAGTGAAAGGGCTATTATTTGATATTCCGTTGTCAGCAGTCAAGGCAATGGAAGATGACGAAATTGATGCACTAGCAGCACCACTCGTCTTTGTAATATTTAACGATAATCCAGTTACACCTTTCCAAGCAGCAGCATAAAGAACTAATTTAGTAGCGCCAGAAGGTACTGTAATTGACATGTCTCCACCAGCTTTAGATGTTCCAACTTTAATTCCGCTATAAGTATTGACTGTACAACTAGAACCATTTGTACCAGCGGTCATTGTTGCTGCAGTGTATCCTGTTTCAGGACTAGCGTCAACTCTAGCAACTTCCTTATTGCTTCCAACAGCTACACCTACTCCGACTGCCATCGTTGCACCTAAAGCTAACGCGGCAATCTTTGTAAATAATTTGTTCATAATATTTTTTCTCCTTTCTTTTCTTCCTCCGGACTTGAATCAAAAGCGTCCGTGAGGTCTTATGAACAACTTTGTTAATCCTCCTATTAAAAGGCATCCTAGATGAGCCTAGATAAAAAAGAGATTAACTGTTGTGTGTCGATTCGTTAATGAGATACACCTCTAAATAGGCAACTATTAACTACGTCGACTCTCATAAGGAGAAACCTTTATTTGAGAATATTATGCATCGATATTCTGCTTTTATTGTTTTTCCTTAAGAGTTAAGAGGATATTAGGTTTATATTTCTCTTTGACCAGGAGAGAGATAAGCACCCCCTACCTCTTACTTTATATTCTAATTAGAATTATAAAAATTACAAGCACTATATGCATATAGGCGTATATTATGGGCAAGAATGAAAAAGGTATTTCTTAGAAATACCATTTCTTGCGCCCCCTATATGATTATGCTGCTTTTAATGAATCAATTGTGGATAGGAAGAGTTCTCTTTTCCAAAGTTTGAGACTATCTTGATCTTCGATGAAAGGCGAGACATCTCTTCTGGCGAGTTCATAATTTACCTTTTCAAATTTATTTTTTAGAAGGTCTTTAACCATATCAAGAGTTAGCGTCTCATCAAAACGAATCTTTCCACTGTTTTTAAGTTTGTTTTCTAGATACTTTATATTGATTGAACTTCCTCGAGAGATATAGAACAAATAATCATAAAAATCTCTACCTTTAACATTATTTTTGAAGTCTCTACAAATTATTGCGTGAATCTTTCCGGCGAACAGAGTTGATTCATCAAATATTTGGATTTCATATGGAGATGGTAACATGCGGTATCTAAATTCTGTTGTGCCGCCACGAGGATTAAAGATATCGATTTCAAATTTTACTTTTATTTTTTGCGAAGAAATGAAGCGTTTGGCTTCCTCGCTTTTAGGAAAGAAATTCATCATAAGAAATAGTGTGTTTCCTTTTAGGAATGCACTTTGAATAGCGTGATCCTCATTTTTACTTTTGGTTTCAATGTCAATATCGATTCCATATGATAAGAATTCTTTTTTTAAAGATGGGAAATATAAGCTAATATCAAACGAAGGATTCATCTCGAGCAGCGCGAAATCAAGGTCTTCACTAAAACGATTTAGACCATGAAAAATCCTTAGGCATGTTCCGCCATAGAAAGCAGCTTTTCTAAAGAAACCACCACGGGATAAACCAGCTAGAGCAATTTCTTGGATTATTTCCTTGATTGCATTTTCTCTTTCAGTGTTGTTTTTTGGATTATATTTTTCAAGCAAGGCCTGGAGTGCGCTATTCATTTAATAGTTCCTCCTTGATAAATTTGCTCAACAAAGTTAAATTTGTCTTCTTATATAGTGACGCTAAACGAAGTAATAGACCAAAATCACAAGTTTTAAATTCATCTTCATCTATTCTTTTGTCTTGGAACAGAAGCTCTTTTAGTTCTTTCACCGAGTTCACCACTCGCCACTTACTGAGTGAATCGCATATAGCTTTTTCTTTAGTGGCTATTCTAACGGTGTATTCATCGTCTGAAAGATTGGCAAGACCTTCGGAAAAAACTTCTGGTGATACATCACTGTATTCAAATCTTCCAAAGAAATTGATATATGTTTTATTCTTCCTAACTTTTAAAGATGCTGAGGTTATTGCAACAACCTTTTCTGGAATCAAACCATAATAAGAAAGAGCCCATTCAAAACTTAAATATGAAGGGGAGAGGATTAGAGGTGCTAAAAAGAAAGGATCAACATTTCTATTTGTTTCATAGAGTCCTTTGTATAAACGTATTAAAGCACCACTATCAACTTCTCTTTTGATTTTATCTAAAGGATTTGAGTAGTCTTTATACTGGTTTTTTAATATCGAAGTAGTTATTACCATATTTGCTCCTCGTAATATTATTTTATTGGATTATCTGGAGAAAACAACATATTTTGAATTTTTCATTCTACAAAAACAATGAGATTACAAATTATATTTGTCCGGAAGTCCATTTAATTTTTTTACGTTTCCGGAAAAAATATGCAATGGAATTATGATTGATTATTTGTATTTTTAAGTGGGTTGAATCCAAGGAATTTGATCACACTGGTGCTCCTTCCAAGCGAATTTAAAGATGAACCTATTATGTAAACGTCATCATCGATAAATAGAAAACGATCATGGAAGCTTTTGTCTTCTTTTATCGATATGTTTCCGTATTGTTTAACAAACTTGCTTAAGACTTCTGAAGATATTCTATTTACTTTATGGGTGATAATTGTCTTTTTGATATTTGGTGTTGAGTTCACAAAATAGTCAAAGATTGAATCATCCGCATAACCATCGATGACCACTACTTCATGTTTTGCAGAACAGATAAGTTTATTGATAAATGAGAAGCCATCATAGTATTCACCTTCATAGACAATATGGTGATCAAGTGAATTGGTGTTTATTTTGTCTTTGATATCTTTAACGTCTTTCTTGATATCATTTACTTCGTGGATGAGGTTAAGGTAGTTTTCATTGGTCACTAAAGTTCTTTTCTCATCAATCACATATCCTTTTAGTAGATATTGTCTTAATACTTTTGTAGCCCAACACCTAAATGTGATGCCGTTTTTCGTGTTAATTCTATAGCCAAGCGAGATGATCATATCGAGGTTATACATCTTGCTTATTCTAGTGACTTTACGGTCTCCTTCGAGTTGAACTTGCAAAAAATCTTTGCATGTTGAGCTTTCTTCTAATTCCTCTTGAGAGTAGATGTTTTCGATATGATATTCGATGTTTTGTCTTGTGGTATTGAAGAGGATTTCAAGTTGATCTTTGCTTAGCCACACAGTGTTTTCACTTGGAGATATATTAACAGGAAGTGATATATCACCATTATCATAAATGATAATGGAATTATCTACTTTATTATAATATTCTTTTAAGTATTCTTCTAAAAAGTTCTTTAGCAATATACCGTTTTGAGACCTTACTCGATGACCGATTGCGAGTATGACATCTAGGTTATATACATTAATAAATCTTGTGACTTTTCTACCACCTTCTATGCGAACTAGTGCAATTTTTGCATCAGTTAATGCATTTTTTGCAACAACTGAATGTCTAACGGTTTCGTCATCGTTTAAGACATTTTTGAGATGTCTAGAGATAACAGTTTTGTCCTTTTGAAATAAAAGGCTGATATCGCGGCGAGATAGCCACACTGTTTCTTCTTCAATCGATACAAAAATATCCATTTCTGAATCATTGAGTTTGAACTTAACTATTTCGTATTGTTTGTTGCTTTCGCTTTTCATAGATTTTTATTCTCCTTCTATAAACTTAATACTGAGAAAAAATGAAAAATGTGCGAAAAAGTTTTTAGGTACTTCGTACCTTTTTCGAGCTTATTTATAAATTAGTTATTTGCTATATCGAGGGTTATTGGATATAAGAGTGTTCTTAATTTGATATTTAATGCGGTAGCAATCTTTTCTAACTTATCCGCACTGATCTTACGAATATCTCTTTTACCTTCTTTAAGAGACCTAATCGTGGAAAGAGAAATATCGGTTTTTTTCGCTAGGAGCACTGAAGTTATTGACTTTTTTGACATTATTTTTGAGAGAATGTTTTCTTTTAAAAGAGACTCAAAATATTCATCGAATTGTCCTTCATCCATTTCATGATAAAGTGCATATTGTCTTTCCATTTCTTCCAAAGGAAGGTATGTGAAAATTGCTTCAAATGTTAATTTATATTTTAAGAAGATCCTAATATATGTTTCACCAATCCAATAACTGGAATCAAATAAAGCGATATCATTAATACTGGCTTTAGCGTCAGCGAATAAGCTTCGATATAGGCGAGATGAAGATGTAAAGGCAATTAGAGTGACATCGCTATATTCAAATTCATCGATCATCTTTGAACTTGAAAGAGTTTTTTCAATATATTCAAAAGAATATTTGTCTAGTTTAGCTAGAGCAATTATTTCAGCAAGGGTATCACTATATTTGGATATGTAATCGTATGATGCGTATATCATTTAAGGAGATCTCCAATCCTAGTGCCTTCATTTGAAGAGATAGATTCCTTAAGTATCTCATCGAACTTAATTGTCGCTTTTTGAACTTGCTCATAATATTTACCGACATATTTTCGCTCCACTTCCACTGCTTTTCGATAACGGAGACGATTAATTGCTTTTTCTGAGATGATTACAAACTGTTTTCCAAGCTCGCCGAGTTCAAAGACTTTCTCTAATAATTCGAGGGAGATATTTCCAACCACGAATTCTTTTGGAAATCTAAAATATGCATCATCCGCGCGATAGCCGATTACGATGTCATATTCATTAATATCAATATGATATTTTTCTATAAGTTTATTAATACGACCTTGATTTAAGGTTTTAAAAGAATAGTTGAGGGTGCGATTTTCTAATAGAAGCGTTATCCAATGAAGAACTGAATATTTTTCTTTATCGGTTAAATCTAGGATTTTGAGATTAGCGGTGTTTATTTCATATTGGTTAACAAAACCCACCGTATTATTTCTAGACGCCCAGATACAAGCATCCTCATAATCTAGTGTCGCATAAAAGGCCGCTCCATAGTCATTTGAAGGGTTTGAGCCTTTATAGGTTGGTTTTTCTAAAATTATCTTGCTTCCATGGTAGATTTTCATGCTTTTACTATAGATGAATTTTCTTCATTTTTCAACCAAATCTCATACCACAGTACGAGTTTTTGCTATTTTTTGATGAATTATGGTAAAAGAAAAACCACTTTGGTAAGTGGCTCTTCTAAGATTTGATATTTAGTCTATATCTTCATCCTTATCGTTATCTTTTTCCTCTTCTTTACCAATCATCTTATTAATAGCGGACACAGAGGTGTAATATAGAGGAATAGCTAGGAAAACAACCCACATTGGATGCCACAAATTAGCGTCAAGTCCAGGAGCGATCATACAAACAAAGAAGAAGGTGAATATCGCAGCAAAGGCCATATTAAATTGATTGGCGTTCTTCTTATAGATTGCTCTAACGAATGAACAGATGATTTCAGGGACGAACACCACTACCCAAGCGTTATGCCACATTTGAAGGAAAGATCCTAAAAGAATATAGGTGATAAGTGAAGCGATCATTAATGATCCTTCAACGATGCCTAATACTCCAAGGAATTTATCTTTGTTATGGAAGTCTTTACATTTGACGAGGTTTCCATCTTTGTCTCTACATTCAACACATTTATCTTTGACGATGACTTCATTTCCTTCATCATCGATAATGTGAACTTTTTCTTCTTTAGTGTCCTCTTCTTTCTTAACTTGTTCTTTAACGATGGTATCGATATCTTCATCAGTGGATAAAAGTTCGTCAAGAGAGATGCCATATAGTTTCGCTAAACAGATGAGGTTATCAGTATCAGGAGAAGCTTCTGCTCTTTCCCATTTAGATACCGCTTGTCTAGATAAGCCTAATTTGTCGGCGAGTTCTTCTTGTGAATAGCCATATTGTTTTCTTAATTTAATAAGTCTATCTGCGATTTCGATTGTCATAATTTTTGCCTCCAAGTTTTTAGCGACTATAATTTAACAGTTAATGAAGCGGTTGCTCTACCAACTCTAGTTAGAATTTGAGGCAACTTTTGGTTGCGTTTAAAATTATATCACTTTACTAGATATAAGAAAAATTATGAAAAAAACCCGCAGAACCTCGATAAATTAGTAAATCAAAGCGTTTCAAGAGCGATTTTTAGTTCTTTGAGATCATAAAGAATTGTTTCATAGACAATAAAATAATCGGTCTTACCATACTCATGGACTATGCCATTTCTAAAACCAATTATTTTACCCCATGGTATATCAGGGTATTTGTCTTTGAAACCATCCGATATTTTTTTGATGTTTTCGATTAATTGGATCAAGCGAAACATTATCGCATCAATAAGTTCGGAGTCACTTAAAAATTCTTCATATGTTTTGTTATTGAAGTAACTTTGAATTATATTGATTTCTTCTAATGCTTTTGATCCATAGTAACCATCATCTTTTTGGTTATCCATAGATTTTTATGCCGTCTTTTAATATTTCACCTACAAGGGTAAGATTATCGTTTAGATTTGAAAACCTAATTAAGTCTATTTTTTTATGAAGCACATTTCTAATATCTTCACTTAATGCGACAAACTTAAGACCTTTCAAATCTGTATCAACACATAGATCTACATCGCTTTTCTCGCTTGCGTAACCTTTTGCATATGAGCCAAACAAATAACAGAAGTTTATGATACCTTTGTATTCTTTATCAAATAGTTGAGTTAAAGCATCCTTGATATAATCAATAGTTAAAAGACCTTTATCTTCAGTTATCTCATATTTGTTATCTAATTTGGAGATAAAAGCAGTTCTTTTGTATTCATCACCATAACTATCGTCTTTTTCGTAACGAATATATGTGCGTAGCGAGACTTTCAAAGCTTCCGCAGCATCTAATTGAGATAGATTATATTTTTGTCTAGTTTCAAGCAAGGTCATGCCTAAATAATAATGCATTTGTCACTATGTTTCAATTCGAATATGTCAATTTGGCATACTTGCTTTATTTTTATATGCCAAAAGGTGTTTCACGAATCATAATAATCTTATACCATCTTTTAATATTTCGATGACGATCGGATTATCACTTTTTAAGTCTATTAGTCTTAATAAGTCTATTTTTTTATGAAGAGTGTTTCTCATCTCTTCCACTAGCATTAGGAAGTCTAAACCAGTTAATTCAGTGTCCACTAAAAGATCGATATCGCTATTTTCTTTTTGACTCCCTCTCGCGTATGAACCAAATAAATAACAATAAGAGATCTTTTTCTTTTTAAGTATCGGAATTAATAGTTCTTTGATTTTATCAATAGATACGACGCCATGTTCTTCATCGATTCGAGTTTTTTCTTCTAAGACCTTCAACAGCATTTGATACTTAAAAGAATCTTTACTAGCGCCATTCTCTTCATATCTAACATAGGTTCTATACGGAATGTTTATTAGTAAAGCAGCTTCTTTTTGAGTTAAATTATTTACTTTTCTTAATTCTTTTAAAGTCATATTCCAATAATCCATCTTTTGGCAAGTTTTGTCAACTGCATATTTGCCATATTGGCATATTTCATTTTTATTGATTTGCCACGATGATTTCATTAAAAGACGATGCCTCCTTTCGTAAACTATATACTGGTGAAAATTTAAAATTGTGCGAATAATTTAAAAAGACCACTCTGTGGTCTTATTATTTAATCGGGTTTTCTTAAGCTTCTTTATTCTCTCTTAGAGGGATTTCTAATTCTTCTTTAAAGACAAAGATCTGTTGATTGTTTGGAGAATATTTACAAAGGATGATGAAAGGAATCATAGCGAAGATCCAATAATTGCTGCCTAATCCTAAATAATAGGCATATTGATTATTCGCGAATATGAAATCGATTGCACCGACAATGATGATTAAAATGCAACAAATGGCATTTTCGATCAAAGTGTAGCGATCACCATAGAAGAATGATTGAGCTTTGCCTTGACCAAATTTTCTTTCGTAATGAATACGAACAGCGAAGGTGACATACATAAATAAGACGCAGACAACGGATAAGGCTAAGAAACCGTTTGGGAACCAGAAGTCGATGAAGATGTTATTTTCCACTCCATAAGTGAGCATATAAGAATTGGATAAGAAATAAATAGCGATTAAGAATCCAAGAGGGATAAATGACAAACAATGCCATATCACGCGGACATATTTCTTTCTTTTATTTAAAAATGGTGGCTGGAAGAATAAGAAAAGGAAGATTAAATAATGAACTGCAACCACTTGGTAAACGTTACTTGGAATGAATTTAACGATAAAGGTTGCAAAATCATAACCCCATGCATTGGTGATTGAAATAACAGTCGTTTCAATCGTTGCGATAAATAAAAATAACCCAAGGTTAAGCACGATAGTCTGGAATAAGGTAGTAGCCTTTTTGATTCGCCCAATCATCGTGAAATGCTCTAAGAATATTCCAGCGAGGAAGGCGATGCGAAGAAAAGAAATAAAATTTGCATTAGACATAAAAGCAGGCAAAGGTAAACCGACTTTTCCAATGATGCTTAAAAGCATGATTATGATAGAACCATATTGCAAAAATTTAGAGATTATGATGATAAACATATCAGGAATACCAAAATTGATTCTTAAATCTTTTGGCAAAGGTTCACTTTTATTTAGGCCTTTATTTGTCTCGGCAGTGACAAGGCGAGGCTTAATATTTGCAATCATCGCTTTCACAAATAATCCAAAGAAGATAAAGAAGGCCACTACTCCTGGTAGAATGAGTAAAAGAGCGGCGATTTGCAGGGCAAAATTGACTATACGGCCTTTTTCTCTAGCGGGTAAAAAATCATGATAAAAGGACCTTCAGGCGGTTGATGATATCCACCACTTCTTGCTCTTCGATTTTTTCTGAGGCCGCTAATTGGAGATTATAATTATTAACTTTATCAATCTTTTCACCAGTATAAGTGAAATTACAGGTCGCATAAATTCCAAGTGACCAAGAACCAAAATGGAATTCACAGACATTAGAATTAACACTTAAATTGGAACCAAATTTAAAGTGATAGCGAACCACTCCATAATCTTCAGTAAGGGTAGTTGTTGAATAAATTGCTTCGTTAAAATAAAGAATATTATTTGTTTGATAATAAATTATTGAAGCGTAATTAGGAGCGTCATAACTATCGATATAGTGATATGTTAAAGCGGTCACTAGATCATGACCAACTTCCCCGTGATCCTCCACTTTCGCTTTCATCTCGTTATAGGTATCACCATAATAAGATGTTTTATTATTGACCGATTTATTGAATAAAATAATGCCGGTTATAACGCTTAATAAAGTGAATAAAGATAACGTTCCAAAAACAATTCTTTTTATAAGAAAAGATTCTTTTTTCTCCTTGATAGCTTTTTCTTTTAAAGGAGCAGGATAAGCACTTTCACCTTCAAAAGACATCTTTTCTTGGTAGAATTCTTCAATATTTTTTAAAGCAGCTTTTGAAGGCCTAAAATAACCATTTTCATATAAATATAAGACGAATCGAGAGATGCCGATTTGCTTCGCTGCTTCTTTAAGCGAGAGGTTTCTCTTTTTTCTTAAAAGTGATAATTGGACGTTGTAGCTAGTCATTTTATTAGCAACTTCTTCTAAAAATAGTATACTTAATTCAAATGAGAATTAAATTCAAAATTTGTCTTTTACTCCCAATGTTAACTTCGCTTTGCTCTTGTTCAAAAAGCGATAAGATTTCATTTCAAAGCTGCGATTTTACTTTTGATACTTATTATAACGACTCTTATTTTTTGCTTGATAACAAAGAATATCATGAAGAAATCGCTTTAGCTTCCCACGCAATGGCTTTAGCCACTTTTAATGGAGATGAAGATTATTCGGTGCGTAGCAAATATCTAAGAGAGCTTTGGGAAAAGGAACATTTTGACAATATTTATATGAATGACTCCTTCTATCAAATGCCTTGGACTGATAGCATCGGTTATGGTCTTGCTAGTAAGCATATTTCTTTAAGTAAAGAAGATTTCACTTTAGTTGCAATCGCGGTTAGAGGTGGAAATTATGATGGAGAATGGGCAAGCAATTTTACCTTAGGTTTAGAAGGTGACGCTCAAGGGTTTAAAGAAGCTACAGATCAAGTGATCGAAGGTTTAACTTCTTATCTAAAAAATTATTCAATCAGTGGAAAAGTTAAATTCTGGATCTCTGGATATTCTCGAGCAGCGATTGCATCGAACATGGTCGCTGGTGAAATCATCAAAATGTACGAAGAGAAACAATATCTAACTAACGAAGTTCAATATAACGATGATGATATCTATGCCTATTGCTTTGAACCACCTTTAGGTGTGGAAATTACTTTAGAGGACGCTAGAAAAGAAATCTACCACGGCATACATAACCTCGTTAACTATAATGACTTTGTACCACTAGTCGCTCCATTTGAATGGGGATTTGCGCGATATGGTATCGACCACTACTATCCAGACAGATTAAACGATATTTATTTTGATGAAAGTGAACGTGAGAAAATTATTTCTTTATATCACTTCACCTATGGTGCTGAAAAGTTCACCGATTATAGTGTCGATAAATGGAAATTCTTTGATATCGGTGAAAAGGCTAATGAAAACAATTTAGCTCGCGAAATGGTTAACCCATCGCAAGGTCGCTTCAATCACGATTTGATTCATGAACTCGCAGTTAACGGCATCCAAACTCGCGACATGTACGCTAAATATGTCCAACAAGGGATTCGTGATTTAATGGCAACCATCTTTGGTTTAAATTCTGATATTGAAAAATTAAATTTAAAAAATTTAGCGAGCATTATCTTCGAATATGATTTTGTGCGTACGCTCATCATGGAACTGCAAGAAGATCAATCCACCCAATTTGCGATGGATGTCGAACTTTTGTTTTTGCAGATATTTGGGGCGAACGAAAAGAATTTCGATATGATTGAAAAACTATATAACAGCAATGCTTTACTCTTATCATTCTTCGCTAACGCATATAAATATCGAAAAGATGTTTTAACTCAACTTCTCTACCGCGATAATGCGATGGGTCTTCTCGTCTGTCATATGCCAGAAGTCAGTTATTCTTTCTTATGCGCATGTGACTCAAGATTCATGGGTAATAGAAAATGCAAGCTTAATGATGGAACCTATAAGGTTCTTCATATCGATAAACCAGCTTCATTTACCTTGTTTGAAAAGAATATTAAAAAGGAAGTTTTCACTTATAAAGATGGAAAGATGAATAGTAAGCATCTAAGTGGAGAAAAACTCGCGGATGGAAGCTTAAATATTTATCTACCAAATAATGGAGCTTATGAATATATTTGTAATTCAAACGGAGTGTCTATAGGCTACATCGATCCTCTTAAAGGCGAAACGCTAACCACTAATGGTCTACCTCAAAATGGGGTAATCGAATGAAAAATAGAATCGTCTTATTTTTAATTGTTCCCCTACTTTTAGGAGGTTGCTCTTCTAATGAAGAAGGTGGTAACACTAGCTCCACCGGTGGAAGTGGCTTAACTTCATCAACATCGGTTGAACCTCCAATCAATCCAACAGGTTATATTGAAGAAATTTCTTCCATCCAAGATACGACGATATTGCACGCTTGGAACTGGAAATTAAATGATATTAAATCTAGACTTCAACAAATAAAGGATGCTGGCTATAATTCAATTCAGATTTCGCCAATGCAACCAAAGGTTGATAAAACTAATTACGCTACGCAGTCCACTAAATCTCAATGGTGGAAATATTATCAACCTCTCGAATTTAAAGTCGCTGGTGAAAATGAGACTATTTTAGGCACGAAAGCTCAACTTACAAGTCTTTGTAGCGAAGCCAAAGAATTGGGTATTTCAATCGTTGTCGATATCGTCGCTAATCATTTATCTGGCTCAAACGGTGTTTATAACGGTCAAGTATACACTCAATATCCTTTACATTCGTATAACGGAAATACAGACGATTCTTCATGTCAGGCAACTGTGCAGGGACGTGTAGGTGGCTTACCCGATGTCGATACCTCTAACTCCACTGTTCAAAATAAGATTGCGGATATGCTCTGCGAATATCTTGAATGTGGAATCAAAGGTTTTAGATTTGACACCGCGAAACATATTGAAACTCCAGATGACGGAGACTACTCCTCTAACTTCTGGCCATTTGTGTTAGGAAAAGCTGATTCATATGCAGAAAGTCACAATTTAGATAAGCCTTACTACTATGGTGAAATCTTAAATACATGTGGAACAGGAAGAAGTTATAACTCATATAACAAATACATGTCATTCACCGACAATAAGAGCGGACAAAATGTTTTAAACGCAGTCAAATCTTCTTCGATAAATACTTCGACGTTATCTTACCCAACAGAGCAAGACGCTAGCCATTTAGTGCTATGGGCGGAATCACACGACACATATGCAAACGACGATAAAGAAACGACCGAGGTTTCACAGGAAAAAATTAATAAAGCATTCGTCATTCAAGCTTCAAGAAAAGATGCCGCAAGTTTATACTTTGCGCGCCCACAAAGTTGGAATTCTCAATTAGGCTCAATCTATGAAGATGGTTGGATTGATAACGAGATAAAAGCAATCAATTATTTCCATAGCATTTACAATAAGAAAAGTGAGAAAATATCCGCAAATGACGGGGTTTTTGTTAATGTCAGAGGTGAAGATAAATATGCTGGTGCAGCGATTGTGAGCATGCAAAATGTCACTAAGAAAACGATGAATATTTCATCATTAAAAGATGGTGAATATATTAACCTAGTGAACAATGAAAAGTTAAATGTAAGAAATGGGCAATTCACTGTCAATTTTGTTAACGATAGCGCAGTTTCCCAACAATATTAGACCCAAAAATTCCCCAAGATAATCCTGATACTTATAGTTCCTCGATAGTCATTAAAAATGCGAATACGAATCATAAATATTTCTTATGGAACTGGACTAATAGCGGAGATGGTCACTGGGTTGATTTTACTAGCGACCATGATGCGATTGGTTCTTCTATTAGCGATAATTCAAATTACATTATTGTCGAAGCAAACAAAGACACCACAAATATGGATTGGTCAAGAGCTATTCGTCAGACTAACGATCTATATTATGATGGCTCACAGATGATTTACGAGTTTAGTAACATCACTTGGAAATCTTAAATATATGAAATACGCATTATTATCTATATTCGCAGTTATCATCGCGGTTGGTCTATCAATATTAATTGTCTTATTAGTAAATAAGAAACATAAGATAAAGAATTGGCTTAAAGCCATCTTTATCCCTACTTCATCAATATTATTAATTATTTGTTTTGTTCTTACTTATTTAGCTTTTAATTATAAAGCCACAGATAATGCAAGAAGCTATTTAAAAAGTGATGAAGTAGTTAGATTGAATATCACTCAACATTGGTATCACTTTGATTATGAAGAAAGTAATGACACAGCGATCATCTTTTATTGCGGGGCAAAAGTTGACCCAGTTGCTTATTCTCCTTTATGTAGTGATATAGCCCATATGGGAGTGGATGTATATATCATCAAAATGCCTTTATATTTCCCATTATTTAATATAAACGCTGCAAATAACTTAGTTAAATCAGGTATATATAATAACTATTATTTGATGGGCCACTCTTTAGGGGGCACTACTGCAGGATTATATCTAGCCAATAGCAATAACTCTTCCTTAAAAGGAGTTATATTTTTAGCCTCATATCCTAATAAGAAATTAAATGACTCATATAAATGTTTATCTATATATGGGACTAATGACTTGGTGCTCAATAAAGATGAATATAATAAAAGCATCTCTAACTTCCCTAATAACTATAAAGAAGTAATTATAGAAGGTGGTAACCACTCTAACTTTGGAGATTACGGTCATCAAAGAGGAGATGGAGAAGCCTCAATTAGTAATAACGAACAAATAAGCATCACAAAAAATGCAGTTATTAATTTTATAAATAATAATTAGCTATTGTTTAGAAAAATTAAAAAGCACAAAAACGAGATTTAACGCATAATCTCGTAATTTATAAATGTCTTTTTGTATATCAAATGATACCAATTTTAATGGTGAAAATTAACTCTGTATACCACATGATACCTTAAATCTATGCATTCTCATTGATGATACGTTTGATTTCTTCTTTTACATATTTGATATCGCTATTAGAAAGAATTGGAATAAGTTTTTGTATTTGTTTTTCGTTTTTATTCCACCACTCTAGTTTTTCTAATAATTCAATTGTTTCATCATCAAATCTTTTTCTCATGACTTTGGCGGGATTACCAACAACCACTGAATAAGGAGGAATATCAGAACCTACGACAGAGTTAGCGCCAATAATGCAGCCATCACCAATATGTACACCTGGAAGAATAACAGCATTTTGACCAATCCAAACGTCGTTCCCCACTATCGTGTCTCCTTTAAATGGTAGATCATTCATTTTTGGTGGGTTTTGTTCCCAACCTTTAAAAATATAAAAAGGATAAGTGGAAGCACTATTCATTTGATGATTAGCTCCATTCATAACAAATTCTACATTATGACCAATTTGGCAAAACTTACCAATAATGAGCTTATCGCCTAAAAAGTCATAGTGATGAGTTACTCTACTAGCAAAGTTTTGACCATCATAATATGAATATTTACCGACTTCGATATTTCTAGTAGATGCAATTAATGTTGGCTTTATATAAATGACACTTTCATCTCTAGATTTAAGTGGATATATCTTTCGCCAATCTGGTTTGTCAGCGTCATGTGCCATATCCATTAACTTATCTGTTTCAGCATCGCTTAAATCTAAGAATTCCGCAGCATTTACATTGAATGTAAGGATTAACGCTATGACTTTATCAAAAGACATCTCTGTTAATCCTGTTTCAATCTTATTAATCATTGATTTATGAGTGTAGCCTAAAGCCTCTGCAAATTCTTGCTGAGTCATATTGTTTTCTAGACGGATCTTTTTGATTCTATCTCCTAATACTTTGTATACTGGCATAATTTTCTCCTTTTGAACTTGTGCATTTTTTGCACATGTTCTTTTTTTCAAATGGTTAACCTGGTCGATTTCGACCAGTTTAATTTGATCGAAATATGTCAATTTAAACCCACCGAAAACAAGGGGTTTGCTAATTAACCTTTTTTAAAAGAAAATCAATGATTTCCTTATTTTCATTTTTTATGATATTAAACATTTTCTTCCCGGCATAATTTAAAGATGCTCCAAGCTGGTAACACTCTTCGTTATCAATTATTAAAAATCTATCATGATTATCATCTAATGGTTTGATATTTATTTTTCCATATTGAGATTCAAATTTCTCAATTTCCTCTTTTTCAAGTTTTGATAGATGGCTAGAACAAATGGTTAATTTCACTGATTCTTTTTTATTTTTTAAGAATGTAAAAGCTTTAGCGTCACAATATGGATCAATAAGCACAATAGAACTGTTCGCTTTTCTAATGATTGATGAAATATATTCATACGCATCGTAAAATTGACCCGCACTAAAAATTGCTTGTTTTGGTAAATCTGCTTTGCTAATTAACTTAAGGATCTCATCAAACTTTTTGTTTGTTTCATTTTCAAATTCTATTTGTCTATTTTGAAGTCTAGCAAGAGCGAGTAAAACATCACCGTTTTCTAAAATGAATTTGCGCATTTGGATAAACTTTCGTGCTATTTCAACGCTCATCTTTGCTGCTATTTCGCTTTTTATAACGCCTGATAAAGCAATCACGCCTTCTTCGGTATAAACATATGGTATATATTTTCGACTACCAACAGTATGATTAAAGGTGACATTTTGGCACCTTAGGTTTTTAAATTCTTTAGAATTTAGTTTAAAACAAAAATCTTCTGGGAATCTTTTGATGTTACGTTTCATTTGCCGATTTAAATACTTAGTTTCAACGCCGAAGAAATATGCAATATCACTATCTAGCATTACTTGTTGACCTCTAATGTTATAAATACATTCTTCTATGTTTTTGTTTTCGATGGATATTAAATGTAGTGGTTGATTATTATTCATAAAACGATTCTCCTTTTATCAATAATATTCTACCATATTTTGATATATTCTTCTACCACAATCACAACAAAAAACAGTGACTTTATATTGTCACTGTATAGTTCAATGGCAGGGGTGACAGGAATCGAACCCGTATTAGCGGTTTTGGAGACCGTTGTACTACCATTGTACGACACCCCTAGTGCGTCAATAATTATAGTTAATTAAAGTCGCCTTAACAAGTTGAAATTATTCTCTAGCAATTTTAGACACGAGTGACATATCAACTTTGCCATCATAATTAGCTTTAAAATGCTTCATGACTGATGGCATGGATTTATCTTCTAAAGAAGCGATGACTTTTCTAATTTCATCTTCACTCATAAGTTTTGGAAGATATTTTTCGATGATCGCTTTTTGAGATTCGATGTTTTTAACATCCTCTACTCTACCAAGCTTTTCATAACCCGCTTTTTCTTCATCGAGTTCTTTAACAACTTTGTTGATGACTCTAACTAAATCATTATCAGTTGCTTCTTTGCCTTGAGCTTTAAGTTCGATCGCATTAACGCGGTATTTATTGATGACGACAGAAAGAACCGCTCTAGCGGTTTTATCTTTATTTTTTAAAGCTTCAATATTTGCTTTTTCAAGTTCATTAATTAACATAGTTAAATTGTTTCCTTTCTTAATATATCTCTCACCACTCTAAAGAGGGCGTAATAAACAACTAAAATTTCTAGACGGCCTAAGAACATGCCGACATTGAGAACCCAAAGAACGGCCGGATTTGCTGGAGAGTAGACATTATCTAAGCCAGTAGTAATGCCGCAAGAAAGCCCAGTGCCACTTAAAGCGGTAGAGAATTCAAATAGAGATCCACCGAAATCATAATGTCCTAGTATTGAAACTAAGAACGCTCCAACAAGCATCACTAAAATATAGAGCAATGTATAGCCAAAAGCTTCGCTTGCTTCTCCGGCAGTTACTTCCTTCATCTCACCATATCTAGTAATGTATTTTGGATAAATAAGACGTCTTGGTGACATTCTTTCTCTAAGAGTCCAATAATATGATTTACAAGCGATACCGAGTCGATAGAACTTAATGCCACCTGCGGTTGAACCCATTCCACCACCGATGACGTTACAAATTGTTAATAGTAAAATAGCGACCCCAGGAATAGCTATTCCGGTTGGAACGTTGCTGTAACCAGTTGTGGTAATACAACTTATGAATGTAAAAGTTCCATATCTTATAGATTCAGCGGCTGTGAAGTGTTCACTTGCATTTTTATATCCCGATAAGAAAGCAAAGAACATAAGTGGGATGAAGATTAAACAGACAAGACCAAAGGTTTTAATTTCAATATCTTTACCAACTCTTTTGAATTTACCAAGTAAGAGCATGAAATGAAGGACGAAGTTAGTCGCTCCTAAAATCATTAAGACACAGGTGATGATTTCAATCGCGAGTTGATTGCCACTATAACCCGCCATGCCGTTAACTCTAGAAGAGAAGCCTCCTGTCGCGACTGCTGAAATCGAGTGAGTGATCGCATCGAATGGTTCAACTCCTGCGATGATTAAGGCCACGCTTCCTAAAATGATGAAACCAACATAGAGCGATAAAATGATTCTAGCGGACTTCGATAAGTTAGGAATAAGTTTATCGTTATGTCCTTCAGCGACATAGAGTTTTAAACCATATCTATCAGAGATAGCGGAGGTGATAATAAGTACAAGACCAACGCCTCCAAAGAATTGTAATAGCGCACGGTAGAACGTAAACATATGTGAATCGAACAACTCAGTTGGAAGTCTAGTTAAACCAACTGAAGCGTAACCAGATGTTGATTCAAATATCGATTCAGTGAAAGTCATCTTACCGGTTGACCAAAACGGGAAAGCGGAGATGACAATAGCAATAAGCCACACGAGAATAAGTAAGACCGAGTCTTGGTGTTTAGCGAGTTGAGCTTTTTCGCGATTTCCAAGTAGTAGAAAGAAGAGTAATATTCCGCCTACCAAAGTGGCTAAGCCAGGGATGAGAAAATGAGGAATGTAGACGACATCATTATGATAAGCAGGAACCGCTAATAGAATTAAAGGCATTAAAATAATGATGCCGACTAAGGCTAAAAAGATACCGAGGTATCCGAAGATTAGACGATATCCACTAGCGATCTTTTTCATATGTAACAGTTACACTGTTTCCTTTCTAAAAATATCTCTAGCGACTCTAAAGAAAGCATAATAAATTGCAAGGATTTCAAGTCTTCCAGCAAACATGCCAGCAATTAAAACCCAAAGCACTGGAAGATATGGTGTGCTTCCAGTTAAGCCATTAGATAGGCCAGTTGATGATAAAGCATTTGAGAATTCGAATAATGATTCTGATAAATCATGTTCACCATGACTTAATAAGCAAACGAGGAAGCTACCAACGAATAAGACGACAATGTAAAGGATGATGTAGCCAAAGGCTTCGCTAGATTCATCTTTAGTTATTTCACGTCTTTCACCAAATCTCCAAATATAGTTTGGATAGATGTAGCGTTTATTGGATAATCTCTTTCTTAGCGTCCAGTAATAAGATTTAGCGGCGACACCAACACGGTAGAGCTTCGCCCCGCCTGCGGTTGAACCTATTCCTGCACCGATAACGTTCGTGCAGACGATGAGGAAAACAATTCCAAAAGGTGCTAAAGCAATACCGGCTGGAAGATTGCTATAGCCAGTCGTGGTCATACCAGTCATAAAGGCAAAGAATCCATAGCGGAAACTTTGTCCAACAGTGTAATTAACACCAGTTAAAGGATTAGTTGATAAAGCAAAAGATAAAACAAAAAATGGGAATAAGATCAAAAAGAAAATTCCAAAAGTTCTTATTTCAATATCATGACCAAGTTTTTTAAACTTGCCGGTCAATAATAGCATATGTAATGCGAAGTTTGTCCCGCCTAAAAACATAAGGATGCAAGTGATGATTTCAATTGCGACCATATTGCCGCTTAAAGCGAGCATACCACCGTATTTAGAAGAGAATCCGCCGGTGGCGACACTAGAGATGGAATGACATAAAGCGTCGAACCAATCAACACCTGCGATTCTTAAAGCGAGTGTGCCTAAAAGTATGTAGCCAACATAAATCGAAAGAATGATTCTAGCGGACTTAGATAAATTTGGAATAAGTTTATCATTATGTCCTTCAGCGACATAAAGTTTTAAACCATATCGATCAGATATAGCAGATGTGACAACTAGAACTAGACCAACACCTCCAAAGAACTGTAAAACGGCGCGGTAAAAGGTGAAGATATGGGTGTCATAAAGACCTTCTTTTAGACGAGTTAAACCAACGGTGGCATAGCCAGAGGTCGATTCGAAAATCGATTCGGTGAAATTCATCATCAAAGCAGGATCAGTTTGTCCGTTTATTCTTCCGATGAGGAAAAATGGAATTCCAGAAATGATGATTGCGCTCACCCAGACGAGGATGAGTAAGACAGAGTCTTGGTGTTTACCAAGTTGAGCTTTTTCTTTTCCACCGATGAGAATGAAAAATAATGCTAATCCGGCCACTATCGAGGATAAACCAGGAATTAAGAAGTTCATCCAGTAGATGGCATCACCGCGATATGATGGCACAACTAAAAGGGCAAGGGGCAAAATTATAATTGTCCCCACCACAGTTAGGAAAATTCCTAAGTAGCCAAAAATAAGACGATATCCGCTAGCGACTTTTTTCATTATTTAGATTTTTGAATGAAGGCAATAATATCTCTTTGATATTTTGGAGTGGATACAACGAGGAGTTTATCCTTAGGAAGAATCATCGTTGAACCATTTGGAATGATGACATTTGGTTTACGATAAACGCAAGAGATGTTTCCTTGTTTTGGGAAATTGATATCCATGATACGTTTATTCGCGATGTCATAGTTGGGTTTGATAACCACTTCGGTGAGAACGATTTGTTCGTTTTCAAGTGACATTGTTTTAATTAAATCTTCAATAGAAGATTCACTTAGGACTGATGTCGCGAGAAGTTGAGTGGATGAGACGACTGAGTCGATACCGAGCTCACGATAGAGCCTAACGTTCTTTGGGTTATTGACAGTGCAAATACATTTCTTAGCATTGAACACCTTTTTAGCAAGCAAACAAGAAACAAAGTTATCGGTGTCGACATTGCCCAAAGCAATAAAGATATCCGCGTCTTCAACATTAGCTTCATCTAAAACGAAATATTTATATGGTTCACCATAGAAGACTGGGATTTGATTGGATTTAGTCAAATATTGAGCAATTTCTCTTTTAGAGTTAATGACAATTAATTTGTTTTGCTTTGATTTGAACTTTTTAATGATGTAGTCAGCAGCTTGATAACCGCCTGCAATAACAATTTTCATTATTTGTGTCCTCCTCTCAGCAAGTTAAATTTATCGTAAGATAATTCGAATGGGAAGATCGCTTTGACATTAAGTCCTTTAAGCAAAACTTCGTTTTCTGGATTGTCTAAACGAACATATATTTCTGGGACGTCATAAATCTTTCTTGCGACGTGAGCAAGATAGAGATTAACGTTATCATCACCTGTAGTGATAATGACCTCTTTAGCACTGGAAATATGCGCTTCTTCTAAAATGGAAAGATCAGTTGAATCACCAGCGATAGTAAAGCCACCGAAGGTATCTGCGAGTCTATCGAAAGCATCTGCGTCTTTATCGACGACGATGATGTTTTTTCTTTCGGCAGCGCATTTATTCGCCATAGATGAGCCTAGACGTCCACAACCGATGATAAGCGTCTTGTTCTTAAGAATAGAACGTTTTTTCGTAGTAGTTTTTTTCATAATGTTCCTTTCAATCGATTGTTTTTAAAAATGGTATAACAACTTTATTATAATCTTCAAGATTATCGTATCTTAAATGTGAATGTCTCGCATTCTTAATTAGATGGATTTCTTTTTGTTTTGCTCCACAAAGCTCATAGAGCTTATTTGCCTCAAATGGTACGGCAAACTTATCTAATTCTCCAGTTAAGAATAAAGTGGGCACTTTGACTTTGTCAATTAAATTCTTTGGGGTCGTTTTATAGGGATTAACACCGTTACGATGTTTGATTTTTCCAAGCACTTCCCAGATGACTGGATAGACTGGATGTTTCTCATCGATGATGTGACGGCGGTAAACATTAAAGAAGGAATAAAACATTCCATCAGAGATGAAACCTTTAATATAATTTGGGCAATCCTTATTTATTAAAGCGACACAAGAAGCGGTTCCTCCACCACATAAACCATATAAAACAACAGTCTCAATACCAAATTTATCATGGAGAAGCTCGCTCCATCTTAAAAGATCTAGACCTTCAAGTTTACCTAAAGTAAGGATTTTACCTTCGCTTAAACCATGGGCTCTTGGATCGATAGTTAAAACGTTATAGCCCGCTTCGACAAATGTTGGAGCGTAATAGCAAGCGTAATAACATGTTTCCGTTCTTCCTGGCATTAAGATGACGGCTTTTTTAAAACCGAAATCAAAATATTCTCCGACGAGTTTAATGCCTTCAGAGATGACTTCAACATCGACTTTGTTTTTAAGATGCTCTTCTCGCCACTTCATACCTTGATTAAACATATCGAGATGATAATCGAATGAAGCATCGGAACAGCCTCTTTCAAAAGCGTGCTCACCGCGTGTCCACTGCATGCGGTAAAGCTTTTCAGCGATGGGAAGAGTCACCAAAAGCATTGGAAGTATTACTAATAGTAATAATCCAAGAATAACAGCGCCGACAATAATTAAAATTAAGGCCCAAAGAGGTAGCATTTTATTTTCCTTTTAATTCGCTAAAAACTTTGAGTTCATTTTCTCTTGAATCAGTGATTGGCTCACCCATGAAGAAATAGGCGCATAAACCTGGACCCATATTTGGACCACAAGATTCACCAACGTGAGTGATGATGACTTCACGTGGTTTAGCGGCTTTTAAGAGTTGTTCTTTAAATAACTCTGCTCTTTTTTCTCTCATCGAATGAGCAACGATGATGATTTGATCTTCGATATTCTTCGCCATTTTAAGAACATATTGAAGTGAAACTTCATTAGTTTTAGCGTCGCCTTTTAAAGTTCCAAGAGGAGCGTTTTTACCATCGCGGGTAAAATCAGCGAATGGTTGCACACCTGCAAGTCCACCGAAGAAAGCTTTTCCGGCTGAAATACGACCGTTTTTCGCTAAGAATGATAAATCATCCATTGGGCCTGCTTCGTGAAGACGGAAACGGTTTTCGTTGCACCATTTGACGTTATCTTCAAAAGACATTCCCTTGTTACGGTTTTCGACGGCGTAAATAGCAAGTAGACCAGAAGCACTGGAATATTTTAAAGTATCGATGATTTCAATCTTTCTTTCTGGATAGTCTTCTAATAGAACACTAGCCCAGTTAAGGAAACCATTATAAGTTCCACTTATACCAGTGGAGATAGTGAAGATGATTGCATCTTTACCTTCTTTTAGGATTGGTTCGATGACACGAACGAATTCTTGATATGGGGCAAAAGCGGTATGAACCTTACCAGCTTTTGATTTAACGATTTTGAAGAACTCTTCTTTACTGTAATTACCAAATTCTGGATCAGCAAAGAATTCTTCTTTACCTGGAACATAGACAAAACCGCGAATGACTTCTGGATAAATTCCAAATTTAGCGCGGTGTTCTTTGTTTAAGTCGCAAGTTGATTCTATAACAATTTCATAAGCCATGATTTTTTATCCTCCTTATCACTACTCAGAAATATTTGCATCGTAGACGAGGCCTATACCTTTTACAAGGTAGTAGCGCGGCAACAATGTTAACACATAACATAGCGTGTACGCTAGTGATATGTGCAAAGAAAGCACTCTTGTAAAGAGAGTTACACTAACTAATATCGCAATAAATTTTAATAATTCGTAAAGAATTACTCTTAGAATGAGTTTTCCAGGGTATTTGGGTCTAAAGATGATTAATTTTAATATGACCATTAAGACTAGATAGACCAAAAAGCACATGGTGGTTGATATTTCTAGATTGATTGGAAGAGAAAAATCGACATATTTATTAACAAAATAATTTGAGATTGCTAAAGCAATAAACATTACAATATTGATTAAGCCATATAAAAGGATTGAGCTATTGATTCTTAATGTATCTTGAAATGGCCTAAAGTGCGAACCACTATTATTGTTTTCATAGATGGTTTGGATTCTTAAACATTCGAAAGGTAGTTCTTTGATTTGTAGATAAGTTAGAACGTTCATTTCATATTCATATCTACTACCAAATATTTCAATCATGTCAGGAAGAATTGAATACGGGAACGCTCTTAGGCCACATTGATTATCGTGCATGTATCTAGCGGTCACTAGAGATTGATTGAATTTTGAAAGCATGTTTCCAAGTTTAGATTTGATTGGGACTTTAACATCGAATTTTCTCACTCCGATGATGGAAACATTTTTTTGTTTTACTCTATCAGCGATTCTAACGATATCATCGATGCGATGCTGTCCATCTCCATCAGCGGTCACAACATATTTATAATCTTTAAGATTATCAAGGCAATATTTATAGCCATATTTTATAGCGTGACCTTTGCCTTGATTCTTTTTGTAGCCAATGACTGTGGCGTATTGTTTACATTTATTAAAAATGTCGGAATATTTTTCTCCGCTTCCATCATCCACCACCAAAACAAAAAATCCTTCCAAGGCTAAACCTCTTGAAAGGTTGACTAATGTTTCTTCTGGTTGATACGAAGGTAAAAGAACAATTCCCTCTTTAGATAACATATAGAAAGAATATCACAAAAGGATATTCTAGTTAATTGTTTTATTTTGGATTTTCTCTTCGATAAAGGAATCGATGAGCGGATATAAATCAAGATATGGATCAACAATTGGACCTACATTAGATCCTAATTCCATAATTTTATTATCACTTGGATCAAATAAATTCCAAGTTGGAAGATTATCACCATTTGGATTACCTGTTTTAGCGAAGTTAGTCCAATACGACATCATTATCTTAGATAAATTTACGTCGCTTTCGTCGTAGCGATATTTGTATGGTGAATTTTTAACATTACCAAAACAATAGATGAGTTCACCAGAATGATATGTTCCATAGAAATTATTGTCTTTGGTGAATTGATAGCGGTAAACATTCACTCCAGCATCAAGAGCCATATTGGTCCAAGAATAATGTGGATGCATGAACCAATAGACTGAAAAGATTTCGTTAAAGGCTGAGAAAGCATCTTTTTCAATTTTATCTTTGTAAAGATTTTCAATCTTGGTCGCATATTCTTCGTTGAAAGCTTTTACTAAACGCTCATGAATGTTGTCTTTGTTTGTGGGACTAAGTAAATAAGTAGGAATAACAAAAGCATCTGCTTCTTTAACATTGAAGCCGTTAAGCAAGGCTTCCTCATTATTATTGTGATGAAGATAAACATCATATGGGTCTTCTTCTAAAGCGTAGCCATCTAAAGTCATCGCTGAATTTACATAATTAGTTGAAAGAAGCTTTTCCGCGGGAAGTTTTCTTAATTCTTCAATAGAAGAACATTTCATTTCTTCCATAATTTTTACTCCCATTGCTTCCGCTTCTAAAATTGGTCGATAAGTATGAGGAGCTTTTTTCACGACGATGGAAGAAGATTCACCAATTGCTCTTTTAAATAAGCCTTTCGCTAATGGGGAAGAACATAAAGCAGAGACGCTTGATGAACCAGCGGATTCTCCGGCGATAGTGATGTTATTTTTATCTCCTCCAAAATAGGAAGCATTTTTATTAACCCATTTTAAAGCTTCGATTTGGTCTAATAGACCATAGTTACCAGTTGTCCCATGAGGAGACTCTTTGGCTAAGTCAGGATGAGCAAAATAACCGAACACTCCTAAACGATATTGAATATTGACCATGATAACGCCTTGTTTAGCGACTTCTTCACCGTTATAGTCTTCATAACTTGCAGAGCCACTTGTTAAAGAGCCACCATGAATATAAACAAGGATTGGTAAATCTTTTACTTCACCTGCTGGTTTCCAAAGTGTCAAAGATAAACAATCTTCGCTCATCGGTTGAAGATAATGTTCTTTTAAATCGATATGCCAACTTTTAGCAGCATATAAATCGACCAATCCATTTATTAAAGGTGGTTGATCTTTTTGCATCGCTCGATTTGAGAAAGTCGAACAATCTCTTACACCATCCCAATTAGTTTTAGCGACCGGTTCTTTCCATCTTAAGTCTCCAATTGGAGCCTCAGCGTAAGGAATTCCTCCGTAAATCTCCACTTTTTTATCTTCAGAAAGCAAACCTTGCACTTTGCCATTTTCAAGTTGAAGCACTTCACTCTTAGAAGGATTTTGATAATAGGCGACTGATTTTTCTTTGATAGATGGTCTAGCAAAGGGAAGAAGTATCGCGCTAACTAAAACAAAGGAAATAGTCGGTATCGCTCTTATCCAAAAACGATGATTTCGATACATTATTCTCACGGTGATCATTGCAACAAAAGCAATGAATTCAAGGATAAAAATAACTAGAGGTCCATTGGACATATCTAGATAGAAAGTTAAAAGTAAACCAACAAAAAAAGCCGTCAGAGGAAACGAAATCCAAAATATAATTCTTCCGGCTTTACTCATACTAGGATTTTAAAATAAAAAATCCTCTAAGTCTATCAATATTATTGAATTATGCGATTTCTCACTAGCCAGCCTTTCGCAAAAGGATCGGTAGCGGTTATCTTCGCGCCTCGATCTCTAATTTCTTTAACAGCGAGTTCCACTAATTTTCCATCCACATTTTGTCCTTCTAAAACAAAGTCAACATGTGTTTCAGTAATACAATAAGTATTAGAACCGACATTTTCAAATTTAACATAACCGATATGTCGGCCTGAAAAATCTTCGGTGTAAATTTCATTATAAGTCGATTTATATTCCATCTTCTAACTCCTAAATCCACTTATATTTTACTACGTTTTACTTAAACATATGCGGATATTTTTTAAGCATGAAATCCATGTCTTTATCACCGCGACCACTTAAACAAACTAAGATGCTACCGCTTTTCATCGAGCGAGCACATTTAATGGCATATGCTAAAGCATGTGATGATTCAATTGCTGGAATGATGCCTTCAAGTCTAGATAAAAGGAAGAAAGCTTCTGCAGCTTCATCATCGCTTATCGCTTCATATTTAACTCGACCAATTTCATGAAGGAAAGCATGTTCAGGTCCAACACCAGGATAATCTAGACCACTAGCGATGGAGTAAGCATCACCTGCAGTGCCATCTTTATTTTGAATGACAAGGGAATTAAAACCATGTAAAACCATTTCTTTACCTAAGGTAATAGTTGCAGCGTTCTTACCGATTTCTCTTCCGCTTCCCATTGCTTCTACTCCAACGATATTGACCGGTTCTTCTAAGAAGGCTTCAAACATTCCGATCGCATTGCTACCACCGCCAACGCAAGCTGTAACGATATCTGGAAGTTCCCCAGTCATTTCTTTGAATTGTTGTTTGGCTTCGATACCGATGATGTCTTGAAAATCTCTTACCATTAGTGGATATGGATGAGGACCAACTGCACTTCCTAAAACATAAAAAGCAGTTTTATATTCTTTAGCGTAGGCTTCAAAAGCAGCATCCACTGCTTCTTTTAAAGTTTTAGTTCCTGAATAAACTGGAATAACGTTTCCGCCTAAAACTTTTATTCTAGCGACATTTGGGGCTTGCTTTTCCATATCGACTGCACCCATATAAATATCGCATTCAAGTCCAAAATAGGCCGCTGCCATAGCCACAGCCGATCCATGGCTACCAGCGCCTGTTTCAGCAATTAATTTCTTCTTGCCTAGATATTTAGCAAGCAAAGCTTGTCCCATCGCGTTATTAAGTTTATGGGCTCCACCATGATTTAAATCTTCTCTTTTTAAATAGATTTGAACACTTCCTAAATAGTTAGAAAGATTTTGACAGTGATAAATTGGAGTTGGTCGACCTTGGTAATTCTTTCTTATTTCACGAAGCTCAGCGATGAATTTTGCACTTTTAGCAATCGTAAGATATCCATAATAGATTTCATCGAAAGCTTTCTGGAGATTCTTAGGAAGAAAGCTTCCTCCAAATCTACCGAAATAACCATCGCTTGTCGGATATTGTTTGCGGTAATTTTTAAAATCAAAATCCACTCCTTTTAAAGGAGAATCTTCAAATAATCTCTGACCTTTTATTCTGCGGTCTAATGGTTTAGGTGCATTCTCTGGGATTAAATATTTATGGTTCTCAAGTTTAGCGCCTTCAATTCTTTTCTCTTTTAAGAGAACACGAACTCTTCTTTCGTTGATTCCCCACTTTTTTGACATTTCATTTACTGTTAGATATTTCATACCTTTTCTATCCTTTCGGCACAATTATTATACCTATGATATTACTTATGTATGTGTTTGTAAATAAAAAATCATCTAACTTAAAATGCATTAAGACACGATTCTGTTAGCGGACAATCACTTTGTGATCTACTATTTCAAATGCGAACATTTTAGAATCATTAGGATTAATCCTATGAGGCAAATAATAAATTAACGACTGTCTTTGTTTCTTATTTCGCTGATTCTCTTTTTGAATTCTTTTTTAAGTTCTTCGAATCTTAAATTGCTGTATTCTTTAAATTGTTTTAACTTTGAAGCAAGATGAACGGAATAAGCAAAGTCAACTAGCATTGCACCGATGACAGCTCCAACAAAATATGTATAGATAAGATTTTCACTTATCCAAGATATGCCTTGCACCAAAACTGGATTCAATAGGAAATAGTATAACGAGCCAACAACTAACCAGATTAAAGAAAACGACGGACAAATGATGCCCATGATATTCCCTTTGCGGTTTGAATAATCCCATAACTTAATTTTGAGACCTTTGATAAATATGAGGCCGGCGACAAATTCTATTAACGTCATTCCCACACCGATAATGCCAATGCGAGCAATAATATCCCATACTTGTGAATTAATTCCTAAATGGATATTGCTGACTCCATATAGAACAATTACCCCAAAACCATAAATTGGTAAATAAGGTCCAGTTAAAAAGCCGGGATTCATCCATTTCTTTTGCGAGACAAATCTA
>CACXKR010000019.1 GCA_902768335.1 uncultured Erysipelotrichaceae bacterium | reverse complement strand
AATTGAAATGCTTACAAAGGATGGGACACATCCGGATAGCTTGTTTATGCTTGGCTCATTGGAGTCATCGAGCAAGAAGCCCCCACTTCTTTAAGTGGTGGGAGTATGTCACTTAGTTTGCGATACCATTTATTGGATGGTAGAATACTAAATTATCCTATTAAGGAGATAAAACTATGGCGAATATTATTGAAAAGATATTTAGGTTTGAACAAAGAACCTTGAACAAATATTCAAAGCAAGCCGATAAGGTTATTGCTTTTGAAAAGGAAATGGCGGCTTTAAGCGATGAAGAACTTAGAGCAAAAACTCCATATTTTAAAGACCTATTAGCAAAAGGCGCTACGCTTGATGATATCAAGTACGAAGCTTTCGCTGTTGCTAGAGAAGCTGCTAAAAGAACTCTAGGTCAATTCCCATATAAGGTTCAAATCATCGGTGCGTTAGTTATGCATGATGGTGATGTTGCCGAAATGAAAACCGGTGAAGGTAAAACCTTGACCGCAACCATGGCTATTTATCTCAATGCTTTAAAAGGTGAAGGCGCCTATGTCGTTACCGTTAACGAATACCTCGCCCAACGTGACGCGGAATGGATGGGACAAATCTATAGATTCCTAGGCTTAACCGTCGGTTGCAATATCCACGATTTAACTACCGAAGAAAAACAACAACAACACAACTGTGATATTTGTTATTCAACAAATGCTGAACTTGGTTTTGATTATCTTCGCGATAATATGGCCATTACTCCAAAACGTCGAGTTTTAAGAGGCCTTAACTACGCTGTTATCGATGAAGCTGACTCAATCCTAATTGATGAATCTAGAACCCCACTTATTATTTCTGGTCAAGCAAGAACAAGTGCGTCTTCGTATAAGACGTATGACTTATTCGCTAAAGCGTTAAAGAAAAACGTCGACTTTGAAATCGATATCAAAGATAAAACTTGCTCATTGACTGAGGAAGGCAATAGACGTGCAGAACGTATGTTCGGTGTTAAAAACCTTTATGATCCAGAGCACCAAGAAGACGTCCATCGAATTCAACAAGCTTTAAAAGCAAACTACATCATGACTCGCGATGTCGAATACATGGTTGACCAAGATGGGGAAATTCAATTAATTGACCAGTTCACTGGTCGTATTTTAAAAGGTCGTGAATATTCTGACGGTTTACAACAAGCTATTCAAGCAAAAGAAAACGTCAAAATTAAAGAAGAAACCGTCACGATGGCTACCATCACTTATCAAAACTTCTTCCGTTTGTTTAAGAAGTTATCCGGTATGACTGGTACCGCTAAGACCGAGGAAGAAGAATTTCAAAAAATCTACAATATGCGAGTTGTCTCTATTCCAACCAATAAACCAATTGCTCGTATCGATGCTATAGATTATATCTATGCTCATAAAGATGAAAAACTAAGAGAACTCGTCAAAGAAATAAAAACTAGACACGAAAAAGGACAACCAATCCTTGTTGGTACTGTCTCAGTCGAATCATCTGAAGAAGTTTCAAAATTATTAGATGAAGCCGGACTTAAACACGAAACATTGAATGCGAAAAACCACGCTCGTGAAGCTGAAATCATTGCTCACGCTGGTGAAAAAGGCGCCATCACAATCGCTACTAATATGGCTGGTCGTGGTACCGATATTAAGATTAATGACGAAGTCAAAGCTCTTGGAGGTTTGTGCGTCTTTGGCACCGAGCGTCATGAATCACGTCGTATCGATAACCAATTACGCGGTCGTAGCGGACGTCAAGGTGACCCAGGTTTCTCTCGTTTCTATGTTTCTTTTGACGACGATCTCTTAAAGAGATTCGCAGCCGAATCAATCCAAAAGAGAATCGAATCATTCGGCCCAGGACCACTTGAAAGTAAGTTGTTCTCATCCGTTATTACAAACGCTCAAAAACAAATTGAAGGCCAAAACTTTGATATTCGTAAAAATCTTTTAGATTACGATGATGTTATCTCTCGACAAAGAAAAGCAATTTATGAGAAGCGTGATTCAATCATGTATGCTGATTCAATTAGTGATCTCATTCAAGAATTCTTTGCGACTGCCGGATATTGTTTAGCTCGTAAAGCTGTTCCTGATGGTGACCGTAACGGACTAATCAATGGTGAAGCCCTCCGTAAAATAATGGAACCAAAGTATATGGCGGAAGGTTCTTTCAAAGCCGAAGCCTATGATGAAGCACCATTTGAAGATGCTGGTCAAGATTTAGGCGATAACCTCTATGACATTTATTTGCTCCGTAGAAAACAATGGGGCGATGATATTGCCGACAAAGTCGAAAGAGAAATTGCCTTGTCCACAATCGATCAAAACTGGACTAAACAAATCGACACTATGGCGAGACTTCGTGAAGGTATTCATTTAAGGAGTTATGCTAATACAAACCCACTACAAGATTACGTTAATGAAGGACAATCTCTCTTTAGAGAATGTCTTGAAAATATTTCAACTGAAGCAGTGTTTAAATTTTTGAACGTTGTTGTTCAAATCAAAAAACCTGCCCAAGAAAAACCAGCAGAGGTGAATAAACCTGATGAATCAGAAGTCACTGATGTTGAATCTAAAGACAAGGAAGAAAAGGAATAATGAAAGAGCTACAAGAACTTCGTCTTGAATTTAATGATTTAAGCGAAATGGTCTATAGACTCGGTGATTCTCTTTGACCTCGCTTTCTTAAATAACAAAGTTAACGAATTAGAAGCCAAACAAAACGAAGAGCATTTTTGGGACGACCAAAAATCCGCTTTAAAAGTTATAGACGAATATAATGATGCAAAAGAAGAACGCGACACCTATTTAAGCGTTGAAAAATCTCATAAAGAGATTAAAGATCTTTTATTCGCTTGCACTGAAAATGATGAAGACATGCGAAGCCTCATCGAAGAATTAATTGCTGATTTGACCCAAACCGTTAAGAAGTTCCGTCAAAAACTTTTATTTAAAGGTGAATTTGATAACTTAAACGCTACATTAGAAATCCATTGCGGAGCAGGTGGAACCGAATCTCAGGATTGGGCCGACATGCTTTCTCGCATGTATGTTCGCTGGTGTGAACGTCACCATATGAAATTCCAAGTCGTTGATTCTCAACCAGGAGAAGAAGCCGGAATCAAGTCGATTGTTTTTCAAATCACCGGAAAACATGCTTATGGACTGCTCAAAAGCGAAAAAGGCGTCCATCGTTTAGTTAGAATTTCTCCATTTGATGCTAACAAGAGAAGACATACCTCTTTTGCAAGTGTCAATGTAGTTCCTATATTTGAAGGTGATATCGATATCAAAATCGATGAAAAAGATTTAAGAATAGATACATATCGTTCTGGTGGAGCGGGTGGACAAAACGTTAACAAAGTTGAGACTGCTGTTCGTATTACGCATATTCCAACCGGTATCGTCGTATCTTGTCAAGTTGAAAGAAGTCAACTTTCAAATAAAGAAACCGCAATGCAGATGCTTAAATCTCGTCTATATCAACTCGAGATGGAAAAGAAACAAGCTGCTTTAAAAAATATTGTTGGTGAACAAAAAGATATCGAATGGGGCTCACAAATCCGTTCATATGTTTTTTGTCCATACACTATGGTGAAAGATAACCGCACCAACTATTCAGAATCAGATGTCGATGCTGTTATGGATGGAGAAATTGATGGATTCATCTTCTCCTATCTAGAACTTCTAGCAAGAAATACAGAACTAAAATAATGGAAAAACACAGGTTCCAAATCGTCTCAAAATATAAACCTACAGGCGACCAACCTCAAGCCATCAAAGAACTCGTTGAAGGCTTAGAAAAAGGTAAGAAACTGCAGGTACTTTTAGGAGCGACTGGAACTGGTAAAACTTTCACGGTTTCAAACGTGATTGAAAAGGTCCAAAAGCCCACCCTTGTTTTAGTTCACAATAAAACCCTTGCAGGTCAATTATATGCGGAATTTAAGGAGATTTTTCCAAATAACCGCGTAGAATATTTCGTTTCAAACTTCGACTTTTATCAGCCAGAAGCTTACCTTCCAAAGACCGATACTTACATCGATAAAAACGCTGTCATGAATGAAGAAATCGAGATGCTAAGAACCTCAGCGATAAACTCTGTTCTTGAACGTGAAGATACCATCGTTGTAGCCTCAGTCGCCTCAATCTATGGCCTCACTGATCCAGACGAATATCGCCGTTTAGTTTTCGATGTTAGAGTCGGAGAAGAAATTAACCGTAAACAATTTCTCTCTAAATTAGTAGACGCTCAATACCAAAGAAATAATCTAGACATCAAGCCTGGTTGTTTTAGGGTGAGAGGAGACGTTATTGAAATCGCTCCTCCGTTCGCTGATAACTTTGTCATTAGAATCGATACATTTGGAGATGAAGTTGAATCAATTAACGCTGTTGATGTTTTGACTGGTGAAGTAAAAGAAAGATTTAAAACTTATCCAATTTTCCCGGCCTATGATCACGCTTCCACACGAACTAGAATTGCTGAAGCTGTTAAAACAATTTCCATTGAACTTGATGAAAGACTCAAATGGTTCAAAGAAAATGGAAAATTACTTGAAGCCGAAAGACTTGAGATGCGTACCAAACAAGATATGGAAAGCATGCTTGAATTCGGCATGTGTCCAGGTATTGAAAACTATTCAAGGCACATCGATAAACGTGCTCCAGGACAAAGACCATTTACTTTGATGGATTATTTCCCAAAAGATTTCTTACTCATCATAGATGAATCTCACGTTACTTTACCGCAAGTTAGAGGAATGTATAATGGTGATAGATCAAGAAAAACCACTTTAGTTGATTATGGATTTAGACTTCCGAGTGCTCTTGATAATAGACCACTTAATTTTGAAGAATTTGAATCGCTCATGCCAAATGTAATTTGTACATCAGCCACACCTGGTGACTATGAACTAAATAAATGTGGTGGAAAAGTCGTTGAACAAATCATTCGTCCAACCGGACTACTTGATCCTCAAATTGAAGTTAGAAAAACATTAGGTCAAATCGACGATTTAATTTATGAAATAAAGAATAGAATCGCTAAATGCGAAAGAACGATGGTTGTCACTTTGACAATAAGAATGGCAGAGGATCTTACCGAATTTTTAAAAGAAAGAGGTATTAAAGTCGCCTATCTTCATAACGAAACCAAAACTCTTGAAAGAAGTGAAATTATCTATCAACTTCGCAAAGGAAAATACGATGTCCTCGTAGGAATTAATCTCTTAAGAGAAGGTTTAGATATTCCAGAAGTTTCTTTAATTGCGATTTTAGACGCTGATAAAGAAGGCTTCTTAAGAAGCACACGTTCACTTATTCAAGTGATTGGCCGCGCGGCTAGAAACAAAAATGGTAAAGTCATCATGTATGGCGATACAATTACCGATTCCATGCGAGAAGCAATTGATGAAACTAATCGCCGACGTGCGATTCAACAACGTTACAATGATGAAAATGGAATCGTTCCAGAAACAATTATTAAAGAGGTAAGACCTCCAATCAAAAATATGGAAACCGAACGTGACCGTGTTAACAAGCTTGATAAACACTCGACAAGAAGCGAAATATTGAAAGAAATCAAGGTGCTTGAGTCTGATATGAAAGCAGCTGCTAAAGCCTATGACTTTGAAAGAGCGGCTGAGCTCAGAGATATTATTTTTGAACTAAAAGCATCATTAGATTAATATAAGAAAAGATGAAGAATCCAAAAAAAGCTACGATCAAACTAGCGAATAAACGAATCTGGGAAATCGATTTTCTTAGAGGCGTTTTGATCATCGGCATGGTGGTTGATCACTTTATGTTTTTCTTAGGAATGTTTGCTTCCTTGTACGCTGAGAATAGTCTTCCAACCTGGTTAGTTAATACAAGTGATTTCGCTAATGCATATTGGAATAATGAGGCAAAAGTCGCTATTCGTTTTGTCGGTGTAGCCCTCTTCTTTTTCTTAACTGGTATTTCATCAAAATTCAGCAAGTCAAATTTAAAAAGATCCGTGATTTGCACTGGTTTTGGTATTTTATTATCACTTGTCTACATGACATATTCGCTCATTAGCCATGTCAATCATTACGCCTTGATAAGTGTTATTACTTGTCTAGGTTTAGCGATGTTTCTATACTGGGCTGGCAAAGCTATTTACACAAAGATCAAGAAGAATGATGCTAACTGGAAATGGTGGGCACTTGGAATAGGTATCGTTTTAACCTTAGGTGGTTTTATTGGAAACTTATGTCTATCTAATAGTTTGAAATTTGGTCACATTTTCTTATCGATGATGGGTCAGTTTAATCCTGGAGAATTTGGTTCGGATGAGCCATTAACTTTTGGTAAAGCCATTTTAGCGATTATTGGATTTTATAAATGGGGCAATGACTGGCTTGGTCTTTTGCCATTTGTTGGAATCACTTATATTGGCGGTTTTGTTGGTGAACATGTTTATTCAAAACGCATTTCGATTTTCTTTAGAAAAGATGAACAAAGAAATATTGAATTTAACGCAAAAGCAATTAAAAACACTTGGTTCATTAACTGGCTTGGCGCTAAGACTTTCATCGTCTATGTCGTACATCCAGTCGTAATTGTAATATTAATGCTTATCGTATTTTCGATAAGCGCTGGACAGCTTCCAACTTTCTAATTTTTAAATAAAGCGTTTGCTTTATAAAATGTAATGTGAGAATATATAAAAGCAACTTTGAAAGGAAGGTAAAAAAATGCAGTGGTATGACATCGTATTTCTAATCGTTGGTCTCATCATCATTGTTTTATCTTTGCTTCAAGGTGGTAAATCCGAAGGTGCTTCCGGCGCTATTACTGGTGGTGGAATGAACATCTTTGTTAAGACCAAGGAACGTGGTTCTGAAAAAGCGATTACGATTCTTACATTCGTATTCGTTGCAATCTTCATGTTCCTTGCGGTTCTAATTGCAAGCTTACAATAACTTGCAAATAGCAGGGAAGAGAACGCTAAGCGTTCTTTTTTATTTTGCATATTAGTTTTATATTAATAAAAATTGTGATATTCTTATCTCGCATTTGGAGGTATAAAAATGAAGAAATCAATCTTAAAAAAATATGCATATTTAATTGTCAAAGAAGGTATCAATCTTCAAAAAGGACAAGATGTTATTTTGTTCGCAAACGTTGATCAAGAAGAACTTGCTTCTTTGATTGTTGAACAATGCTATAAATTAAAAGCGAATAGTGTTGAAGTCAGGTGGCTATCCGACAAAATCGATAAAATCGCTTATAAAAAGGCTTCACTTAAATCCCTTTCTTACGTGGCTGATTGGAAAATTGAAAGAGAAAAAGAAATTAATAAGAAACTTCCTTGTTTCATTTATATTGAATCAAGTGATCCAGATGCCTTAAAGGGTGTCAATCAATCAAAACTTGCGAAAGTACAAAAAGAAGTTCGCTCTATCTTAAAACCATATAAAGATGAAAGAATGAACAAATATCAATGGGTTATCGCTGGGGCGCCTTCCAAAGAATGGGCTAAAAAAGTGTTCCCAGAATTAAGTGCAAAGAAAGCGGTCGCTGCTTTATGGGATGCAATTTTAAAGGTCTCTAGATGCGACGATGATCCAATCGCTGCGTGGAAAAAGCACGACGCTAATTTAAAGAAACATGCTGATCATCTTAATTCACTCAATTTAGATTATCTTCATTATGAATCATCAAATGGCACAAACTTCAAAGTATGGTTAATCCCGGGTTCAAGATTTTTGGCAGGTGGCGAAACCACACAAGATTCTAATATTTTCTTTAATCCAAATATTCCAACTGAAGAATGCTTTATTTCTCCAATTGCTGGAAAAGCTGAAGGCATTGTTTACTCTACAAAGCCACTTTCTTATCAAGGTGAATTAATTGAAGATTTCTCGGTTCGTTTTGAAAACGGGAAAGCTGTCGAAGTTCATGCTAAGAAGGGTGAGAACATCCTTAAAGAAATGATTAATATGGATGAAGGCGCATGCAAACTTGGCGAAGTCGCTTTAGTCCCTTTTGATTCACCAATTAATAATACCGGTCTACTTTTCTATAGCACCCTTTATGATGAAAACGCTGCTTGCCATTTAGCGTTAGGCCGTGGTTTCGATAACACAATTATCGATTATGAAAAAATGACCAAAGAAGAACTGCGTCAAAAAGGTATCAATGATTCTTCGATACATGTCGACTTCATGATTGGTTCGAAAGATCTTAGTATTACCGGTTACACTAGAGATGGTAAAAAAGTTCCAATCTTTAAAAACGGTAATTGGGCTTTCTAAAAAAAGATGCACCATCAGGTGCATTTTTAATATGTATAATCTAAATCAACAATTTCAGAGAATGGGATGCTTCCTTCCTCTAGAATCAGTTTTTTGTTTAGCGAATCAACCCTTTTTAAGACAGTTTTAAGTTCGTAGATATATCCGTCATAAAAATATTTGATAAGTAACAGGTCTCCACGATAATTAACTAGAATCGAATTAATTTTAGAAGCTCTTTCTTTTGAAATAGATGGTTTAACAGATTTATTCTTTTCATAAAACATCTCATTTAAAACAGCGCTCTGTTCGATGAGCGAAGAATATGGTGCCCATTTTTTCATTCCGCGATCACTCATTTATGATGTCCTCCAATCTGTCCGTGTCTTTCAATAGCGGTGCTCGATTCTAAAAGCGCTGAACCTTTTAAGACAATATCTTTTCCATAACGTTTCTTCAAGATATCGATCACTTTTGTTAACGCTCTCTTTTCTTCGACAGTTTTTTCATCATCAAAAAGAGTGATTTGTCTATGGCTATTGTCGCTTAATTTTGAGAAGGATAAACCCACTCTTCTAACTGGTATATTTTCATCATATTTATCGAAAAGGTCCAGCAAATCGCGGGTAATTTCATCGGTATCATCACATGGATAGTCTAGACTTACTTGATGAGAAAAGCCTCCTCCATAACTTGCAGAATAACCAATCATCAAGCCTAGTCTTTGAGTCATTTGTTCATGGTCTCTTAAACGCAAAGTAAGGTCGTCCGCCATTTCTCTAATAATCAGTTTAGTGTCTTCCGAGGAATAGTCTTTAAACAGCACCTGTCCAATTGATAATGACGTTTCTTTTGGAACGTATTTTTTTCTAATATCTGTATTATCGATTCCATTTGCGTGTTCCCAAAGTTGTTCGCCCATTACCCCAAATTTTTGTTTTAAGAAGTTTTTATCGGTTTTGGCGAGCTGACCAACAGTATTTATTCCTAGAGCATTAAGCTTTCTTTCATATCCAAAAGATATGCCCCACATTTTAGAAAGAGGTTTTATTTTCCAAAGCTTATCTTGGACATCTTTTTCAGTCCATTTTGCAATGTATGGTGGCTTTTGTTTAGCATCGGTATCTAAAGCGACTTTTGCCATCAACATGTTATAAGATAAACCCGCAGTGGTCATTAAACCGGTCTTTTCACTGATGGTTTTTTGAATTTTTCGCACTAGTTGATATGGTGTGCAGTTATACATTTTCAAATACGGACCAAGGTTAACGAAAAATTCATCTATAGAATAGATGTGAATGTCATCTTCTCCAATAATATCGGTGACGATTGAAATGATTTCTGCACTTTTCTTAACGTAATGCTCCATCCTCGGCTGCGCTAAAATTAAACCTTCAATATTTGGCAGTTCATTTCGTCTACATCTAGATGGAACACCCATACTTTTTAAATATGGACTAACCGATAAAACAATCGTTCCGTTTCCTCTTGTTGGATCACAAACCGCTAGAGGAGTGGTGAACGGATTTAATTTTCTTTCCACGCATTCTTCAAATGCATAAAAAGCCTTCATGTCAATGACCGCAATTGCCTTGTCCATAGCAAAAATTTTACATCTAAAATATTAAAAATATAGACTTGACATGAAATATTTTCTTTTCTTAAAAAATTTTTGTCATGAATGGCAAAAATACTTTCTAAATGTGTTATACTACCTCACGAGGTATCTTTATGAGTGACATCGTTGCATATATTTCTCTAATAATTAGTGGTTTAGTTTTAGTCGCTTTGATAGTTTTAATCATCATTTTTGTACGTAAAACTAAAGAAGCTTCTAATAATGTTAATCCTCTTGATCAACAAGGCATTGGAGAAGTAAAAGCAAAGATTGATAACATCGATCGACAAGTCGAAAAAACGGTCGAGGTTGTCATGTCAAAAGAGATGGTTAAACTCACTAAAGAATTTGGCAATAACACTGAAAAATCCTCGCAAAACCTCTCTCATTTCCAATCTGAAGTAACAGAATTCTTGACCAAAAGAATCGAATCTTTAAACAAACAACTTGATGAAAAAATCGCTCAATTAGATAAGAAAGTTGATGACAAACTTAAAGAAGGTTTTAAAGGAACTTCTGAATCTATGGCCCAAGTTAGAGAAAGACTCCAAGCCATCGATGACGCTCAAAAACAAATGGAAAATCTTGGCAAGGATGTTGTCTCACTCAAAAACGTTTTAGAAGGTAATCAAAGCCGTGGTAGATATGGCGAATATCAACTCTCAATGGTTCTCCATAATGTTTTTGGTGATGTAACTGGCTGTTACGAAGAACAATTCACCATGAAAAAAGTCAAAGATGGTAATGATGTTAGAGCGGACGCTGTTGTCTTCATGCCTGAACCAAACAAGATGATTGCTATTGATTCTAAATTCCCGTTCCAAGACTATAAGCGTATCTTTGATGCCGGAAACGATGAAGAGAAAGAATCACTTAAACGAGATTTTGCTGCCGCTGTTAAAAAACACATTACCGATATCAAAGATAAATATATTGTAGAAAATAAGACTGCACCTGAAGCTTTGATGTTCATTCCTAACGATGGAGTGTTTGCTTTCATTCATAGCGATCTTCAAGATGTTGTTGACTATGCTAGAGACAAGAGAGTTATCTTAACCTCTCCATCCACCCTTCCTCCAATTCTTGTAACCATTAATATGGTTAGAATAGATGCCGAAAGAGCGAAGAATGCTAAGGAAATCTCTAAACAACTTGGAAAGTTGGGCAAAGATTTCGAAATGTTTGCTAGAGAATGGGAAACACTTTCTAGACAACTTGAAACCGCTACTAAGTCTAGAGAAAAACTTGATTCTAGAGTTTCTAAAATAACTGGAAAATTTGGTTCCATCAGTGCGGCCGATCTGATCGATGAAAAGGAAGAAGAAAAAGAAATTAAAGAAATCAGTATTCTTGACGATGAGGATTAACTATCTTCTTGAAATTAGCCTTCTATTATTATTAAATATGTAGGCAATGGGCCTGTAGCTCAGTTGGGAGAGCGCCTCGTTCGCAACGAGGAGGTCGCCAGTTCGATCCTGGTCAGGTCCACCATTAAAATAAAGTTTGTAGTTGTCCAAAGTCACTTATCCGACGGTTGACCCAAAAGAAGTCCTCAAAAGAGGGCTTTTGTTTTTGTGTTAAGAGGACGGAGGAATTTAGACAACTGAGAATAATTGCGGTTGGACAATCATAAAAACTTTACTTTAAATATATAAAAGTATAGTTTTGGCATATTGTTCTTCGTTCTATCATTTTTTCTTAGTTAAAATTAACTTAAACATATGAGAGAAAGGAAAACAGTATGACAAGTTCTATATTTAAAAAAATGTCTTCATTCCTCGCTTGTTTGGTTGGTGTAGGCACTGCAGCGACCGCAGTAACATTAAACAATCAAAAAGGTAATGTAAGAGTTGCAGAAGCCACGAATATAACTTATTCGGTTAATCAAAACCAACTTCTCAATGGTGGAGGCTCTTTTGGGATTTTTGAAAAAGCAATTATGGATTGGGATAACACTTTAAATTGTTTTAAAGCCAAACAGACTGCACCGTGGATGCGTGCTGAAGATGATAATCTTAAATATGTAACTAGAGTCACGATCAACATGCATGTTATAGGTTGTAGCGAAGGTACAACGACACCTGAAGTTTGGTTTGCTGCTGCAAATCATGCTACTGATTCGAGAACATTAAATGTCGGAGAAGACAATACAATAATTTGGGATATTGAATGGGATGTTGATCCAGAATCTGAGGTCGATAATGTTTTCGAATTCCTTTTTAATCTTCATGATGATGTACCAGAGTTTATTTACTTCACAGGTCTTGATGCGACCACTCCAATAATTTCAATTGAAACTAGCGTGGCATGTCCAAAAGCATACATAGCAGCAGGCACTGGTGTTGAATCCGTCTTCTTATCAAACAATATAGATGGTTCTAATCCACAACCAAGTGGTACAGAATATGATGCAGGTACAAATGTATATGCATTTGCAACTCTTGAACCCGAATACGATCCTAAAGCAGGATGGGGCAACCCTGTTAGTGGTAACACTTATAGAGTTGGCTCAATCACAATGGGAAGTTCAGACCATAATTTTGGTACCATTAATGCAGTTGCTAAGCCAATTGTTCCACCAACAGGCTTAACCGCTAAATACGGTGATGAATTATCAAGCGTTATTCTTCCAGATGGCTGGAGTTGGAAAACACCAAATGATAAAGTTGGAAATGTTGGGGATAGAGAACATACAGCAATTAGAGATAATGTCGAATATACTTTAACCATTACTGTAACAAAAGCCGATCCTACTTATGTTGTCCCAACCGATATTGAAGCACCTTATGATGTAGCGTTATCAACAATTGGTCTACCAGAAGGATTCTCTTGGATGGATGGAACTCAAAAAACATCTACTTGGGGCGAAAGTATATTTAAAGCTAAATATACTCCAAGTGATACAGTTAACTACAACATAGTTGAAAACATTGATATCAAAGTTAATGTTAAATGGATTTTAGTGGATCCAACTCAAGGTGATGTCACTGTTACTATCAATGATGGAGGCGAAGGATTTGACGTCAATATTTCAGTTAAAATTGAAATCAAAACCGAAGTATCGGTTGATGAAAAGAAAAGTAAATACTCTTCTTTAGCAAATGGATATGTTAATCCTGATGAAGATATCGCGGCCATCTATGATGTTAAATTAATTAGAACTGTTGGTGGTGTTGAAGAAGAGATTCAACCTTCTGATATTAAACCTGGAACAAAAGTTACCATTTCAATGGTCTTGCCAGATGAATTAGTGGGTAAAAACTTTAGATTATTACACATCCATACCAGCGATGACGTTGAAGAAATTAGTAATAGTAAATACGGAATTTCTGGCGATGGTAAAACCATTATGTTACAAACCGAAAGATTGAGTGAATTTGCCTTTATTGGACATACAGATAAACCAAATGGATTTGTTTATACAAGTGGTTTACCAGGATGGGCAATTGCTTTAATCATTGTTGGTTCAATCTTATTATTATGCCTCTTGTGCTTCTTCCTCTTATTCTTTGTCTTTAACAAATGGATTAAAAAAGATGATAAAGCTATTAGAGCAGTTAAATTTGGTAAGAAAGATAACAAAGTAAGATTACTTGTTATGCCATTCAGATTCGAATATAGAGAAGAAACTGAAGTCTTTAATACTAAGAAAGAAGCTCTTAAAGAATAAATAAATCTACCAAAATAATAGGCGTGGAAGAAATTCTGCGCCTTTTTAATACCAATTTTCTTATTTGTGCATCAACTTATTAGTTGGTGTTTGCGAAGAATACGATAGCCTTAGCTAACAAGCGACATGCTTTTTTATTGTCTTCCCTTACCTGTTTCTTATTCTTATTATTTTTTAATTGTTCTGCAAAATATAGGCATGTTCCATATAGTCCTTCAAAACAGAAGATGGACACATAGTCTATTGGAACATCAAAGCTACCGTTATTAATGAGTTCGGTCATGTAATTATTATAGTTATTAGATAAGGCGTTTTTGAATATTTGCAAAGGTAGCGTTTCACCTCTGTAGGTTAGATTTTGAATTTGATCGTAATGTTTTGCAATCATATTATAGGTGGCTATTATTGATTGATATTCGATTTCTTCTATGTTAGTTTCTTTGGCCAATATCTTTTTGTATTCTTCAGCGTATTCGGTGTTGATTATATTGATCGAAGCTTGGGCTAATAGATTATCTTTGTCCTTATAGTAATGATAAAAAGTCATCTTTGTTTTGTTAGCAAAAGCGCATATCTCATTAATAGTGATATCGTGATAGTTTTTCTTGCTTAATAATTCGAATAACGCTGCTTCAAATTGGCTTTTTGTTTTACTAATTTTCATACTTATACATTATGCTCACTTTTACCTCAAGTAAACAAAAAACTTTACTTTGAGACTATGAAAGTATAGTTTAGACATGTTTTTTCTTGAACATATGTTTTTATTAGATGAATATTTTATTAGACCTATTTAATTAATATTAAAGAATGAAGACCAGGTTATGAAAAAAGCGTTCTTAAAGTTTTATCTTTTCCAACAGTTTTTAGCATTGACACGATGATTGCTATTTCTAACATAGATGAATACTCGTGTGAGTCAGCGCATTAATCCAAGTTATAAATGGAGATTAATATGAAGAAGAAACGTTTATTTAAAAGCTTAGTATTGTTATTCGCTTCATCCCTTGCGTTAGGAACTCTTTTAAGTCTTCAATTAGCACATAAAAAAGATAACATTAACGTCGCCTCAGCATATGAAGGAACCAAATTACCTTCCTCAGGAGGTACGTTGTCTTCAGGCACCTATTATCTAGATGAAGATGTGACTTTAACTAATTATATAAACGTCGCTACTGGTAATAATATAATTATTAATCTTAATGGTTTTTCCTTAAGTGCCAAACCTAATTCTAATCAAGCTATTGTATATGTTAAAGGTGGAACATTAACAATTAATGGTAAAGATGATGTATCCGGAAATATGGGCACATTATGTAATGGTACAGGTTACTATGACGGCAGTTACACTAGAGGTGGTGCGATTGCTATTTATGCTGACGGAACGAATGTGAGTAATGTAACAATTAATGACTGTAACATCGGAAATAACACAGCAGCTTTCGCCGGTGCAATGTTCATATGTAAAGGAAGCACGGCTACTTTAAATAATTGTAATGTCTATAATAATGATTCAACATCTGATCCTAGCTATGGATACCGTGGCGCTATTTATGTTGAGGATGCTTCATCGACGGTAAATATCAACGGTGGTGAGATATATAATAACGAAGGCGGAGTACTTTTATGGGGTAATAATAGCCAATCATCATCTGCCAACCTGAATGGAGTCTATGTTCACGATAACACAAGATTCGGTGTCCGTCTTCATGGTAGCGATAATGGTAATGCTCCTTTAACTATAGCTGGTGATACGATTATAAAAAACAATCCTACAGAATCTTCGACAGAACAGGCAAATTTACGTCTAAATGGTTCTAATCGAGGAAAATTTACTTTCCCATCCGGATTAGGTGATAACGCATGTATTGGTATCACCATGCAAGGGACCAATGGTGTTTTTACTAGTGGATGGTCTCAATATATGGGAGACGCTGATCCTAGTGCTTATTTTTTCTCTGATAGTACTGATGTAATTATTGGCAAAAACCCTAGTGGTGAATTATTAATTGGTGTTCCTAGAACAGTTACTTATACTACAGAACACGGAACTGCTCCTGATTCAGATACGGTTGCGGATGGTTCTATTATTGTTAATGAACCAACTTCTCCAAGTGAGGAAGGCTATGAATTTAAAGGCTGGTACAAAGATCCAGGCTTTGAAAATGCCTGGGATTTTGAAACTGACGCTATAACAGAGGACACAACTTTATACGCCAAATGGGAGGGTTATGATCCAGCTGTTGCTAATGTTATTAAATTAATCAACGATATTGGTGATCTTACTTATGCAGGTGGGGCTAACGATTCTTTAGATGACATAATCGCCGCAAAAGCAGCATATGATGCATTAACTCCTGAACAAAAAGAGGTTGTTAATGGAGTAAATAAAGATGTTTTAGATCATGACATTGTAACTTATAACCACGTTGATAAAGTTGGAGATTTAATTAAAGAAATTCCTGAATCTAGCGATTCTCAAGAATATTATGATGCAGTTGATGCTGCTTTAGCAGCCTATAAGGCTTTAACTGATGAAGAAAAAGCTATTTTAAATGCTGATCTTGATTTCCAATATAAAAAGACACTTGATGATAATATCGCTGTTAAAGAAGTTATTGAACTTATCCAAGGCATAGGAGAAGTAACTTATAAAGGTGGTCAAGATGATTCTAAAGATGATATTAATGATGCCATAGATGCGTATAATAATTTGGCTGACGATCTAAAGGCAATCGTTAATAACGTGAATAAAGACGAATTAGACGATGCTAAAGAAACATATGATAATGTCGATGAAGCCGTTAATCTTATTAATTCCATCGGTGATATTAATCACGGAGGAGATAATGACTCAAAAGACGCTATCGATGCTGCTAGAGAAACATATGATAATTTGAGCGATGAAGAAAAAACTTTAGTGAATTCATATAACGATTCAACTCAGACATTAAAAGACGCTGAAGAAGTATATGATGTTTTAGTGAAAATCGATGACATCGGTGAAGTAACCGCTGATTCAGGAGATAAGATCGCTGCTGCTAGAGAAGCTTATGAAGCACTTAGTGATGAACAAAAAGATAAAGTAAATTCTGCAGCACTTAACACATTAAAAACAGCAGAAACTAAGTATTTGACAAATAAGCAAGATGCTGAGCTATTATTTAGAATTCTTTTATTCATCTCTATCCTACTTATCATAACTGGCTTAATTGTTTTATCTCTTCTTTTGAAAAATAGAGCGAATAACAAAAAGAAACTTGCAAATGCATATTCATTTGCCGGTTTCCTTCCACTTCTTGCCTTTGTTTCAGGCTTTGGTGATTCTAAATTCATTATTGCCTATATCTTGCTCGGTTTAGCGATTCTTATTTGGACCGCTAACTTCATTCTTATTCTTACAAGAAATAGAGTTAAAGAACCTAAGGTGATGGCAAATAGTGTAACACAAGTTGAATCTAGAGTTGATACATTACCTCCAGTATTAATGAATTTAAATAATGAAGAAGATGATGAAGTAGTGACTACTACCGATGAAAAAGGAAACATCTTCCAAATTAGATATATTAGGTCTTTCAAGGCCAAACTTATTCAATCTCCAGATGAAACTAAAAAATATTATGAAGAGCTTAAAAACGAAGTCCTTTCATATAAGAAAACAAATTCTAGAATAAGTTGGCATTATGATGCGATTAATTCGGGAAGAAATTATGTCTTGAAATTTGCAGTTAGAGGAAAAGCACTTTGTGTTTATTTCCCACTTAACGTCGATGAATATAGTGATTCAAAATACAAAGTTGAAAAAGTCGAATCAAAGAAATTTGAAGATGTTCCATGTCTATATCGAATCAAAAATGATCGTAGACTAGGCTATGCAAAAGAACTTATCGCAGTGGTTGCTTCTAGCCTCGGTTTAGAAAAAGGTGAAGAACAACATGAAGTCTATTCTAATCTTCCATATGAACCGAATAAACCTCTTATTGCTAGAGGATTAATCAAAGAACAAAAAGTTCAAGTTAATAAACCAAGTGAACAACCAGTTGTACTCGAGTCGAAAGTTAATTCAGATGGTGATGAAGTGGTGGTCGCAAAAGACGCAAGTGGTAACATCTTTGAAATAAGATATATCAAATCATTCACCGCGAAGCTTTCACAAAGTGAAGATGCAGTAAAAGATTATTATACAATACTTAAAAATTATGCTCTTTCATATAGAGGAACTCACTCTCGTGTTTCTTGGCATTATGATGCAGTTAATGTTGGAAGAGACTATGTCTTAAAATTTGCAATTCGCGGCAAGACGTTATGCCTCTACTATGCATTAGATGTATCTAAACTAGATGAAAAATATAAAGTTGAAGAAGCTAAAGGAAAGAAATTTGAAGATGTTCCTTGCTTATATAGAATTAAAAATGAAAGAAGATTAAATTATGCAAAAGAACTCATTGATTTACTAATGAGTGAAAAAGCTATTTCTAAAGGTAGAGAACAAAACGAAGATTATCATATTCCTACCGAATCTACTAAAGCCTTATTAGCAAAAGGTTTAATTAAAGAAGTTAAATCCAAAGTTAAAGATAAAGAAGTCATCAAACATTATGAATCTATCTCTGTTAGTAAAGCAGATGAAGAGATGAGCGACGAAAAGGCTGAATCTTCTATTGAAGAAATAGAAGTTATCAAACCTCGAAAAGGTAGCAAAGAGATTATAAACATTGATACTTTATCCGAAAATTATAATAATGGAGACGAAGTAACTCTAGAATCCTTAATAAAGAAGGGATTGGTTCCTACTACTACTGGACGTATAAAGGTTCTTGCTAGAGGTGTATTAGATAAGAAATTAGATGTTATTGCTAACGACTTCTCTATACCTGCTATTAAGATGATTGTCCTTGTTGGAGGACATGTTAAAAAGATTAAATAAATTGAATAATTTATTAATATAAAAAAGGAGAAAAAATTATGTTCAATTTCAAAAGCAAAAGATTATCTATCTTTGAAAAGGTGTTCGGGTGTTTATTCTTACTTGCAACACTTGCCTATTTTGTTGTGTTAATCTTTGGCAAATGGATGTTTGATGCTAATAACGCCTTCTATCGCAGCTTAAACATCTTCTCTGGTGCGAGCGATCCAAATATCGCGATTAGAATCTTAAGCTACTCATTCTTTATCTTTGGCTTAAGCTATATCGTTAGAATTCTTTTGACCTTATGCTTACCACTTTTAAAGAAAACTAGAGGCTTATTAACCATTTTGATTTCTGTCATTAAATATGCAGCAGTCTTAGTTTGGTTATTCTTTGTTTTATCTAGCTTTGGTGTTGATACAACCGTCATATTAGCAGGTATTGGAATCCTCTCATTAATTGTTGGTTTAGCCATTCAACCATTACTTGCAGATATTATCGCTGGTTTATTTATTGTCTTTGAAGACGTTTTCCATGTTGGTGATGTCATCGTTGTAGATGGCTTTAGAGGGCAAGTTAAAGAAATCGGTATGAGACATACTCAACTTGTTGATGCTGGAGGCAATGTTAAAGTCATCAACAACTCCGATATCCGTTCAATGGTTAACTTAACTGATCAACTTTCTGTTGTTGCAGTGGAAATGTCCATTGAATACGGTGAATCTCTCGAAAGAGTTGAAGCCATCATTGCTCAAAACATCGATAAGATTAAAGAAGCTATCCCAGCTATCGTTGAAGGCCCTTGGTACAAAGGTGTTTCTGCTCTAGCAGATTCTTCCGTTAATTTAAAATTCTTTGCAAAATGCGAAGAAGATGATCGTTTCCAAGTTGAAAGAGACTTAAATAGACAATTCAAATTGTTGTTCGATAGGAACAATATCAATATTCCATTCCCACAAGTGGTTGTTAATAAACCAGTTGAATTTACTAATGCAACTGCAAGTGAGAAAAAGATTGCTGAACAATTTGTTAACAAACAAAAAGAAACTTCTAGCGGAGTCGAAGAAAACAATAACGACATTAAATAACTATGGATTTCGAAAAGAACGATTTACATCTTACTAACGATTACGATAATTACAAAACTGATGAAATAAACAAGTTTCAGCAAGGTAATGAAAGTTTTCGTATTGACCACGAATCCTTCTCTTTGAAAGAAAAATTTGACGAATCCAAAGAAATAAATGATTTCTCTAGTTCTATCAAATCTAAAACCGCTCCTGAAGCAAAAACTAAAGCCCCTAATGGAAGCGAGGGCGCTTCTAGCGCTGCTGGTAGTGCCTCTATAAGCGCTGGAGTAGCATCGGTCGCTATTCCTGGCATTGTGGTTGCTTTAACTGGCGTTATCGCTGTTGTTGGAGTCTCTTCCGGATTTATCAAGATTCCGCCTACAAATCATGTTTCTTTGTTTTTATCTAGAAGCACTGAATTAGGTTTTAAAATCGATAGAGATGAGAATAAATCATATGTGATGTATTTGAGCAATGAAGAATATTCATTCTTTGAAGCTATCGATTTCATTGATCAAGTTGTCTTCACAGATTTAATGCCAAACACCTCTTATGATTTAGCGGTCTACGATACGAGCGTTGATCCAAATGAGCTCGTGTATACAGGCAATTATTTGACCCCCTCATTTGATGAATATTTTTCATCAGTTTCTAATGCGACTCAAGAAGGTGATTATTTAACCTTTGATGTAGATTATGAAGGAAATAATATCGATTATGTCACTATCGTGGTTTATGGAGATAACAACCAAGTTATTTATACATATGAAGGCGCTCCAATTAATCAAGTTACAGTAAATACTGCTGGACAGGAAAACGTTACTTGTTCCATCTCTGTTAATGGTCAAATGACTCATTTTGAACAATTATTTGGTCAAGAAATCGTTCATGTTAGTAGTGTGTCTTTAGATGCATCATCATTAGAACTTTCTATTGGTGATACATATGCATTTAAAACAATAGTTTTACCTGAAAACGCAACAAACAAAGAACTCATCTGGTCAAGTAGTGATGACAGCGTTGTTAGCGTGGATAACGGCACAATAACTGCCCTTAAAGAAGGAAAGGCCACTATAAGTGTTAAATCAAAAGACGGACATAAATCCTCAAGTGCAGAAATAACGGTCGTTAAAAAGCCTTCCATCATCCATGTTAGTAGTGTTTCGCTTAACGAAACATCACTCGACTTATTAACTGGTGATCGAGCTACATTAACTGCCACAGTTTTACCTAGCAATGCCACTGATAAAACTATCTCTTGGAGTAGTAGTAATGAAAGCGTTGCTACTGTTAAAAATGGAAAAATAACCGCCATTAGCGCTGGACAAGCCACTATTACAGTAACTACAAAAGATGGTGGATTAACCACTTCTTGCATTGTTAATGTTACTCAAAAGATAGTTCCTGTTAATGGAGTTAGCTTAAACTACAGTGAACTAGAATTAAGTGTTGGTGATAGTGAAAATTTAATTGCTAAAGTGCTTCCTACCAATGCAACTAATAAAGAAGTGATTAGGTCTACCGCTGATGAGGAAGTCGCTAGTGTTGATGAAAACGGTAAAGTAACCGCACTTAAAGTCGGTGAAACTACGATTACTGTTACAACTGTTGATGGCGGTTATAAAGATTACTGTATAATCAAAGTAACTGCTTAATAAACTTATTCTTAAAGATAATCAGGCCTCATTTGAAGTGCTAGGGTAAAAGTGGACAAGGGTAAAAAAAGCCCATCCACTTTTTTCTTTGCTATTCTATTGAAAAGGAGGTTTGTTATGCGAGAAAAAAACAAAAATACGATGCGTTCAGCCGAAGAAAAGGAACAAATAGTCTTGGAAAGCTTTCAAAATGGATGTAACCAAACAGCTCAGAAATACGATGTTTATCGTTCTGTCTTGAAAAGGTGGAGAAGAGAGTATCGAGAAGAAGGTCTTGAGGGATTAAGAAGCAAAACTGGCAAAGCAAAGAATCCAAGAAAAGGTAATTCATTATGTGGTTTGCAGCGTAAGAAAAACAAAACAAAAGAAGAACAATTAGAATTTGAAAATCTAAAACTTAAAGTGGAGGTAGCCCGATTAAAAAAAGGGTACCAAGTGAAAGGAGTTGGTTCAAAAAAGGAATACGTTACTATCAAAGACTTGAATACGAAGTCTTAGAAGAAT
>CACXKR010000018.1 GCA_902768335.1 uncultured Erysipelotrichaceae bacterium | reverse complement strand
TATGTATTGTCTCAAATACAAAACCCCACATCAGTATAAGACTGACATGGGGTATTGAGTCTCTTTTTGAACTGTCTACTTTTCATTGACTAGTTCATAGGGTCGTCTTTATTTTAATTTGAGTATTTCTTTGGTGAATTCTTCGTAGATTTCATCATCTTTAACAGTTTTGATGATTTCTTCTTTTTTGAAGATCACCCATTGACCTTTTCCACCTGCGCAGCCGATATCAGCGCGCTTAGCTTCGCCTGGTCCATTGACAATGCAACCCATGACAGCGACGGTTTTATTGATATGATTTGCTTCTAAAAAAGAAGCAATCTTTCTGGCTAGTGGCACGAGATTTACTTGGGTGCGACCGCATGTTGGGCAGGAGATGAGATTAGGATAATCGTTACGAATCTCTAAATCTTTCAATAATCTACGACACGCTCTAACCTCTTCTTGAGGTTCATCTGATAAAGAAATTCTTATTGTATCGCCTATTCCAGCAGTTAATATTGGCGATAAGCCTGCAACTGATCGAACTAGACCAACATCTTTTGGTCCAGCTTCGGTGATTCCAACGTGAAGTGGATAAGAAAATTCTTGGCTCGCTAGTTTATATGCTTCAATCGTATCTAAAACATGACTTCCCTTAAGGGAAATAACGATATCGTAGAAATCTAAATCTTCTAAAATCTTAATTGTACGTTTGACTGATTCAATTAAATCCTTAGCAGGAACTTTTTCTGTATCATTATTAACTTCTTTATCGATGGATCCTGAATTGACTCCGACGCGAATAGGAATATGCTTTTCTTTGCAAAGAGAAACAACTTTTTTCACATTTTCAATTGAGCCGATATTGCCTGGATTGATTCTAATAGCATCGACTCCAGAATTAATGGATTCTATCGCTAAGCGATAGTCAAAATGAATATCCGCAATTAAAGGAATTGAAATAGCTTTGACGATATCTTTGATTGCTTTGGCGTCTTCCATGTCTAAAACAGACACGCGCATTAAATCAGCACCAAGAAGAGCGCATTCGTTTATTTGTTTGATAACCTCTTTTACATTTGAGGTTTTAATATTGCACATCGATTGGATTAAAACTCTGTTTTCTCCACCGATAGAAATGTTGCCTATTTTGATTTTGCGAGTTTTTTCTCTAGGAAGTAATTGCATATTTTGATTATAGCAAAACAGAAAATATCTTGTAGATATATTTTTTACACTATGGTATTATTCTACTTGCAAAATCTAAGGAGATACTTATGCCAAGAGATAATATAACCCTAAAATGCACTGTCTGTGGTGAAGAAAATTACATCACAAACAAGAATAAAAAAGAACATCCTGACAGAATGGAAACTAAGAAATACTGCTCAAGATGCAAAAAGCACACAGTGCACAAGGAGAAAAAGTAAGGATTTATCCTTATTTTTTTGTAATAGATGCTTGATATCTATCCAAATCGTAAAGCTTGCAATACCTATATTCTTTTTAACGACTCAAAAAAGGGAATACTTGTTGATCCAGGCTTAAACAATGAGAATAGATTAATTGAGCATATCAAAAAACTCGATGTTGAAATAGTCGCTATTCTCATTACACATGCTCATTATGATCACATTGGTGCGCTTAAAGATGTTTTGAATCTATTCCCAAATGCGATAACATTTATCAACGAAGATGAAGTTGAACTATTAGGAAATTCAAAATCAAATCTTTCAAGATTTAGAGATGATGGTTTTACCGATATCTTAGAATATATTCCATCAAAACTTGTTGCGCTTAGTGATAACGAAGAATTTGTGGTGGAAGGCTACAAAATTAAAATGATTAAGACACCGTTCCACACTCAGGGCAGCGCTTGTTTCTATATCGAAAATGAGAATATGTTATTCTCAGGTGATACATTATTCTATTCAGCGATTGGTAGAACTGATCTTCCAACCGGCTCGCCTAGAACAATCGAATCAAGTTTAAAGAAGTTATTGAAACTTCCTATGGAGACGAAAGTCTATCCAGGTCACGCGATATCAACGACCTTAGAAAGGGAAGCTAAATATAACCCCTATTTGCGAAATATCTAATTTTAGATATAATAGTTATGTTTTTGGAGGAAAAACAATGAATGTTACAGAATTAAGACCAGGTAACTATTTCCTTGATGAAGGAAATCTTTATCAAGTTATGGACATTTTGCTCAACAAAACAGCCATGAGAAAAATGGTTGCTAAAGTTAAAGCAAAAAATATGCGTACTGGCGCAATTATCGAATTAGCACGTAACTCTGGTTACGATGTTGAAAAAGCCGTTTTAAGCAAAAAGAAAATGGTTTATCTCTATGATTCAGGCGATTTCTTAGTGTTCATGGATAACAATACCTATGATCAAATCGAAATTTCTAAATCAAGACTCGAATGGGAAATGAATTTCCTAACATCCAATGCTGAAATTGACATTCTCTTCTATGAAGATGAAATCTTAGGTATTACTTTACCTTCCAGCGTTGCCCTTAAAATTGTCGATTGTGAACCTGCTGTTAGAGGAGACACAGTCAACAAGGCAATGAAGTTTGCAACCGTTGAAACAGGCTTCAAACTTAAAGTCCCGTTATTTATTGATAATGGTGAAACAATTCTCGTTCGCACTGATACAGGCGATTACGATGGACGCGCATAATTAGGAGGAATCGAAAATGGTAGAACTTCCAACAGGTGGATTAGTTGGCATGATCATCGGCATACTTATCGTAGGCCTTGTCGTCGGCTTCTTTGGAGCCAGATGGTTCTTCAAACGCCAATTAGAAAAGAATCCTCCAATAAATGAAAACATGATTCGAGCAATGTTCATGCAAATGGGACGTAAGCCATCTGAAGCTCAAGTAAGAGCAGTGATGAACTCGATGAAAAGAAACAGCAAATAAGACTCAAAAAAACTGAACACATTAGCACCTCTAAGCAGGTCTTTTTTCATGGCGAAAAGCGGTGGTGAAATAGCTGCTCGAAAATGGGAGGCTAATTTTCGAGTGTCAAAAATGTGTCAATTAAAAAGTGTCAATGAAAAAAGTCCAATTCATCGAAACAATTTGGACTTTCAACACAATTAAGAATTTTAAATCAACAGGGATAAAAACTACTAAATATCTACTAATAAATCGACTAATCCATCCAGGTAATTTTGCGTTCTTCATGATGGATCAAACGCTTGATATTTGGGATGTGTCTAACGATTAAAAGTAAGGAGATCAAAGTCGCGACTGTCGCATACTCCCAACCGGCTAGTAAATAGCTTCCCCAACCCCACATAAAGAAATGCCAAAAGCTTTCTGGAGCGACAAATTGGAAAGCATAAAGTCCCCACGAGAAGATGATTGTCGCGATACCTGCAGAGATGGAGGCGAGCGAAACATATTTTTTAGCTTTGAGCACGATAAAGAAAGTTCCAAAACCTGTCAAAGATAAAAACCAAGATGTCGATAAACCGAATCCACCGAATGTCGCAACTGCTTTTCCGCCTTTGAATTTTGCATAGACTGGATAGCAGTGTCCGATAGCCGCTCCTAAAGGAGCGAGATAAATATAAAGTACTCCATCATCAAACATAGGAGCGCCCAAATTATTAGCAAAAACACTTTTTAGAGGAGAAAAAGTTAAAATAGACCACACAACAACTAATGGAACTGCGGTCTTAACCATATCTAAGAAGATGACGGCTAGGCCCATCTTTTTACCAAATAATCTTCCGACGTTAGTTCCGCCTGAGTTTTTTGAGCCATCCTCACGTGGATCTTTGTGGTAAATGAGTTTACAAAGTATAACTCCGGTTGGAATTGAACCGAAAAAATAACCGATCAAAAATGTGCTTAATCCGATGATTATATTATATAAAATAATATCCATATTCTTTCTCCAAATGTGCCTTACAATGATACAAAAAAAGTGGTTAACTTTTCAATAACTATTTTGCTATAATCAATTTTTAGAAATTGAGAAAAGGTAATATAAAAATGGCAAATAACGACGCAAAAACATCCTATACAGCCGCCGATATTGAGATTTTAGAAGGCCTTGCTGGAGTTAGAAAACGACCGGCAATGTACATTGGATCTACTAACCAAACCGGACTTCATCATCTTGCTTGGGAAATACTCGATAACGCTGTTGATGAAGCATTAAGTGGCTTCGGAAAAGAAATAAAAATAACCATCCAAAAAGATGGAGCTTTAGCAGTTGAAGATGAAGGAAGAGGAATTCCTGTCGATATTCATCGACAGACTGGTATGCCTGCCGTTCAATTAATTTTCTCAACTCTTCATTCTGGCGGCAAATTTTCTTCTAAAGTTTATACTTCAAGCGCCGGCTTACATGGCGTCGGATCTGCCGTTACAAATGCCCTTTCTACATATTGCGATGTCACTGTTTTTAGAAACGGAAAAATCAATCATCTCCGTTTTGAAGATGGTGGAAAACTTGTAACTCCACTCGAAGTTCTTGGTAATACCAAGAAGCATGGTACTTTAGTTAAGTTTTTACCTGATTCAAGAATCTTCTCAACAACCGAATTTAAGTTTGACATTATTGCAAACCACATTAAAGAAAGTGCCTTTTTATTAAAAGGTGTAAAATTCTCACTTCTAAACGAAAAAACTCAAGAAAAAGTTGAATATTTATACGAAGATGGAATTAAGGCGTATATCAAAGATATACAAGCTAACAAGAATGTTTTAGGAGATATCATTTCCTTTGAAGGGGAAGAAGACACAATCAAGATTGATATTGCTATGCAATATGCTTATCAAGATTATGGTGAAAATATTTATTCTTACGCTAATAATGTTAGAACACGTGATGGTGGTACCCATGAACAAGGTTTTAGAGCAGGCATCACTAAAGCAGTAAATGATTATGCTGAAGAAAACTCTATTCTAAAAGGTAAAACCAAATTAGAAGGCAGCGATATCCGTGAAGGTTTGACAGCAGTTATTTCCTTAAAAATTCCTGAAGCTAAGCTCGAATATGAAGGACAAACTAAACAAAAATTAGGCACCCCAGAGGCTTTACCAATCCTTACAAACTTTGTTTATAATAACTTCAGTTATTATTTAAATGAAAATAAGGAATTCGCAGTCAATCTAATCAAAAAATGTATCGATGCTCAAAATGCTCGAGTTGCGGCTAGAAAAGCCAAAGACGAAGCTAGAAGCAAAAGAAGTCTAAAACAAGATGTTGTTTTATCTGATAAATTAACACCTGCAACTAGTAAAGATTACGATAAAAATGAATTATTCATTGTTGAAGGTGATTCTGCAGGTGGAACCGCTAAAAGTAGTCGTGATAGACAACATCAAGCAATATTACCACTACGTGGTAAACCATTAAATACTTTTGGCATTCCAGTTGAAAAAACTCTTAAAAATGAAGAATGCGCCACGATGATTAACACCATTGGTGCAGGCGTAAAAGAAACATTTAATGCCGATCACTCCCATTATGGGAAAGTCATCATTATGACCGATGCCGATACTGATGGAGCGCATATCCAAACGCTTTTAATCACTTTCTTTTATAATTACATGAGACCACTTATTTTGAAGGGAAAATTGTTTGTGGCAATGCCACCTTTATACCGTGTTCAAAAGGAAGTAAATCATAAAATGATTTATCGTTATGCTTGGGATGAGAATGATCTCGAACTTGCAAAAAAAGAAATTCCTGGTGGAAAAGTGTCTAGATATAAAGGCTTAGGCGAGATGAATGCTGATCAACTTTGGGAAACAACAATGGATCCAAAAAGAAGACAACTTTTAAAAGTTACTATTGAAGATGCTCTTCTTGCCGAACAAAGAATGGTTACACTAATGGGTAATGATGCCCAAGAAAGACGTCGCTGGATTGAAGAAAATATTAACTTCAACGAAGTTGACTCATTTATTGACGAGGTGAAATAAGATGGCAAAGAAAGTTACAGCACCAGTCGAAGAAATAGTCGAAAATATTCATAACGAAACGATGGAAGAAATCATGTCCAGTCGTTTTGCTACATATGCAAAATATGTCATTCAGGACCGTGCTATTCCAGATGCTCGTGATGGTTTAAAACCAGTCCAACGTAGAATCATTTATGCAATGTATAAAGATGGTAACATCTTTAGTCGTCCAACAAGAAAGTGCGCTCATACCGTTGGTGCGGTCATGGGTAAATATCACCCACACGGTGACTCCTCAATTTATGAAGCACTCGTTAGAATGTCACAAAGTTGGAAGGTAAATGCTCCCTTAATCGATTTCCAAGGTAATAATGGATCTATCGATGGAGATGGTCCAGCCGCTTATCGTTATACCGAAGCTAGATTATCTCAAATTGCAGAAGAAATGGTTCGTGATATCGATAAAGATACAATCGAAATGTCTCTGACATTTGATGATGAAAACTTTGAACCAGTTGCTCTTCCTGCTAGATTCCCAAATCTACTTGTTAATGGTACGGAAGGTATCGCGGTTGGTATGGCGACTGAAATCCCAACTCATAACCTCAAAGAGGTTATTGATGCAATTATCTATCGTATTAACCACGTTAGAGTAGAACCTCTTGATCTCATGGAATTCATTAAAGGTCCTGACTTCCCAACTGGTGGTTTAATCTATAAATCAAATGGTTTAAATGACATTTATGAAACAGGCCGAGGACGTATCGAAATTGCTTCGAAAACCGAAGTTATCGATACTCCAAAAGAGAAGAAAATCATCGTCACAGAAATTCCTTTTAAAACTCTAAAAATCGATCTTGTTCACGAAATTGATATGCTTAGACATAACAATGTTCTTCCAGGCATCCAAGAAGTGAGAGATGAGTCTGACCGAAATGGTTTACGTATCGTTATCGATGTGAAAAAAGATGCAAAGATTGATGTTATACATCAATATTTAATGACTAAATCATCTTTAAGAACTAGTTATTCGGCGAACATGGTCGCTATTGTTAATGGTTCACCAAAGACGATGAACATCCTTGATTTCGTTGATAATTATATTGAACACCAAGTCGATGTTATCACTAGACGTTCAAATTATGATTTGAACAAATCAGAAACTAGACTCCATATCGTTGACGGTCTTATCAAAGCGATTTCAATTTTAGATGATGTTGTTGAAACGATTCGTAAATCGAAAGATAAAGCGGATGCGAAGAAAAATATTCAAGAAAAATTCGCGTTCTCCGAAGCTCAATCTGAAGCGATTGTCATGTTACAACTTTATAAGTTGTCCAACACTGACATCACTACTTTAGAGAACGAGAAAAAAGAACTCGAAGTTAATATCGAATTCCTAAAAGGAATTCTTTCTGATAGAAATAAGCTAAATAGACTTTTAATTAACGATTTAAAAGAAATTAGCAAAAAATATGGTAAAGAAAGAAAAACCCAGATTGTTGAAAAAGAAGATGTTGGAACAATCGATAAACGTGACCTAATTAACAAGGAAGAAGTCATGGTTGCTCTTACTAGAGATGGTTACATCAAATATTCAACAATCAAATCATATCGTTCAAGTGGTGAAAACGCACTTCCTGGAATTAAAGATGGCGACGTCTGTGTTTATTCAGGAAAAGTTATGACAACAGATTATTTAATCTGTTTCACTAATTTAGGTAATTTCCTCTATGTTCCAGTTCATCAAATCCAGGAAGCGAAGTGGCTCCAAGAAGGAAAACACATTAATTACCTCATTAATTTAAATCCTAATGAAAAAATAGTGCGTGCATACGCGGTTGAGAAGTTTAGAAATGATCTATTCTTCGTTCTAGTTTCAAAACGTGGACAAATCAAGCGCTTGAGTTTAGATAATTTCCAAGTAATCCGCTATAGCAAGCCGCTTACATGCATGAAATTACTCAGCGATGATGAAGTAGCTGATGTTGCATTTACGACCGGTGATTCTAATCTCATGCTTTTCTCAAGCGATGGAATGGCGGTTATGTATAACGAAAATGAACTTCCACTCGCTGGAATGAGAAGCGGTGGAGTTAAAGGCTTTGCAAAACTCGGAAATCAAAGAGTAGTGAACATTCTTGCATTTGAAAAAGATAAGCTTGAAGGAAAGGCGATTTTGATTACTGATAAAGCCTGCGTAAGAATCTATGATGTTCGTAAGACTGAACTTACAAATAGATTAGGTAAACCAAGCGTCGTTTTCAAATCATTTAAGTCTGATGAACATAAACTAGTTTATGTTAAAATGCTTGATTCCTCCCTTGAATTCAATCGCATTAGATTGCTTGATAATCTCAAAGAAATCGTTGAAATTAAGGTTGATGATTATCATCTAACTCCAATGGATTATTACGCTCATGCCTCAATTGATATTCCAAAGAAAAATCGCCTTGAAATTCCGTTCCTCGAAGCTACGGATTACATTGCAAAATCAACTGTGTCATTTGCTAAAATTTCTCCAGATGAACCAATAAAAAAAGAAGAAGAAATCGTTGGTCCAACTCCTCAAGAAAGAAAAGAGGAAAAAGCCGAAGAAGAGAAAGGCTACACTCAAATCTCGATCTTCGATGATGATTTAGATTAAACTAATGAAAAGTGCTCAATTATCGGGCACTTTTTTCATGTCCCATTTATAGTTTTTATTAGAAAAGTTATTACTTTCCTAAAATTAACATATAATATATACATGTTGAAAATCCATATTCCTTACGCTCATGCTAGTTCAATATTCGATATTGAAATGGATTTTTTTAAAAAGGAAGGCGTTAAAACTCTCCTTGTCGATCTCGACAACACGCTAGATTCTTATCAAACCAAAACTCCTTCAAAAAGAGTTTATGAACTTAAAGATAAATTAGCTGAAAATGGTATCCAGATGATTATTGTTTCAAATAATACTGGTAAAAGAGTTACAACCTACGCTACTGAGTTAAATGTTCCTTTCATCTCTTCGATTGGCAAACCTTTCGCAAGGAAACTAATTAAGAAAATGAAGGAATTAGGAATAGATTTAACAACATCAATGATGGTGGGTGATCAAACTGTCACTGACATAGCATGTGGAAATCGTGCTAAAATAAAGACAGTTTTAACGGATAAAATCGTTAAAGAGGATCAGCCAACAACCCATTTCAACCGTTTATTTGATCGACCAATTCGTCGTTCACTTAAAAAGAAAAACTTGCTAAGAGAGTGGAGGAGCTTATAATGGCACAAATTTCTCAAATCAGAAAATGCTACAACTGTGGAGCGGTTCTTCAAAGCAACGATCCTTCGAAAGAAGGATATGTCAGCAAAGAAGTCTTGGAAAATGGTTCGCAGAACTTCTTGTTTTGTAACAAATGCTTTGAAATTGAAAGATTCCAACCAAAAACAAATGAACCACTAGTAGGAGAAGATCTTTTAACAATTGTTAAAGATGCAAAAGCTAAAGACGCTCTCCTCGTTTATGTTATAAATCTATTCTCATTTGAAGCAAGTTTCTCCCACAAGATTAATGAAATCATCAATGGCATGAATATTCTCGTTGTTGCAAACAAATTCGACTTAATGCCAAAGGGCACAAACGAAGACGAAACTAGAGAATACGTTGCTCATCGTTTTAGAGCAGATGGTGTAAAAATCGATCGTGATAATATCGTGCTTGCGAACGCGTTTGACGACGATACAGCGCGCAATATTATCGCTCAGATCTATGAACTCAAAAATGGCAAAGATGTTTATATTATCGGTAGCAAACTCGCTGGTAAAACAACATTAATCGATTCATTCTTAAGAGTTTATAAAAACCTTTCTCAAGGAAATATTATTTCCCAAGATTATCCAGGCACATCTTCACGCGTGCTCCAACTCCCGATGAGTTCACGAACGATGATGTATGAAATCCCATCAATTCCACATAATAATTCCATTCTTTATAACTTAGATGCAAATGCAACAAAGAAGATTTATGTTACTGAACCAGTGGAATATCGTGACTTTACTTTAAAAGAGAACGAAGTCCTTTATTTTGGTGGAATGTCATTTATTGAACTCGTTGAAGGAAAGAAAACATCTATTAGATGTTATTTCAGTAACGATGTTCAAATCAAAAAGCGTTCTAATCGCAAATGCGAAGAAACCTTCGTTAAAGAAATCACTAAGAAAGCAATTAAACCATATTGCTTAAGAATTAAAACCGTTAAAGACTTAGATGTCTTTGAAATTAAGATTACCGAATCCAATTACCGCGATATCGGTATCCAAGGCTTAGGTTGGTTCAACTTCTTGGCCAAAGGCCAAACCTTTAGAATTTATGTTCCTAAAGGTGTATCAATCTATACTTCAAGACCTAAAATTGATCGCAAATAATGAATTACATTATTTTTGGTGGAACATTTGACCCAATTCATAATGGGCATCTTCGTATTGCTTCCTTTGCGGCGAAGAAATTTTCTGCCAAAGTGATATTTGTTCCAAATAAATCCCCAAGATGGAAAGAAGCATCGAGTGATATAATTCATCGTACTAAGATGCTTTTTTTAGCGCTTAAAGATGCTGATTTTAAATTCGAAATATCAACTTTTGAAGTTGATAAAGACGATGAAATCAACTATTCAATCGATACAGTTAAGCATTTTAAAGAACTCTATCCAAATGATGATTTATATTTTTTAATTGGCGCTGATCAAGTTAATCAATTCGACAAATGGAAAGATGCGGTGGAGATATCTAAACTTGTTAGAATCATCTTCTCCAATCGTCCTGATATCAAACTTAATGAAGATAACATCGCTAAATTTAATATGACTTCTTTAGAATTTTATGATTCTGGAGACGTTTCTAGCAGTGACATCCGTGAACTTAAATCTTTAGATTTAATTGATAGTGTTCGTGAATATATTGAAGATAATGAGCTCTATTACATTACTAAGATTGCTAAATATGTCACTCCCCAGCGTTTAGCCCATTCGATTCAAGTCGCTAGATTATCCTATAAGATTGCTAAAATTAATAATCTTGAGAATCCTGATCGTTATTATATAGCAGCGATTTTGCATGACGTTGGCAAAACATCTAAGTGTGATAAAGAAGACGCTATTAAATTTATGCAAGAGCATTATCCGGAATATGTTGATTTACCAAAATTCGCATATCACCAATTTATTGGTGAATATATCGCTAAAACCGATTTCGGAATCAAAGATAAAGAAATACTAGATGCTATCAAATTCCATTGCACAGGTAATGCAAATATGTCGAAGATAGCGATGGTGGTGTATGCTTCAGATAAAATTGAACCAACTAGACAATTTGATTCAACTTGGTTAATTAATTCTTGTTTAAAAGATTATTATCAAGGATTCATCGATACACTTGTTGATAATAAGAAATACTTATTAGGTCACGCTAAAGACATAACAAATAAGCTTACAGATGCTTGCTTTAAACAATACATAGGAGAGTAAAAATGGATAAAGTCGTTTCGTTAGTTAAAAAAGTTCTAGAGGAACATAAAGCCGAAGACATCAAAGTCATCGATGTTAAAGAAAGAACTCCTTTTGCGGAATATTATGTTTTAGCTTCCGCGACAAATATACGTCAAATTAGAGCTTTGAGCGAGCTCGTCGAAGAGGAATTATCTAAAAAGAAAATTAGCATCAACCATATTGAAGGAACACCTGAATCTGGCTGGATGCTGATCGACGCTCATCATGTCATAATCAATATTTTCTCGCTCGAAGAAAGAGCAAGAATTAGCTTGGATGAAGTCCTAACTCGCAAGTAGAAAAAGTTAAGGAAAAATTAGCGCATCAAACTAGGGTGCGCTTTTATTTTGCAATTTTTGTGGAAAGTGTTAAAAATAGTTAACTTCGCATAATTACTATTATGTTAACCAAATACTAAGAAAATAAGAATTAATCGAAAGAATATGGAAATTTTAATAAAATAGAATTTAGCTAAAACATGAATAAAAGGCTAGTTATCCACAAATATTTTGTTGATTAAAACTACTAATTTACTACTAAAAAATGAGGCATATTTATTAACTTCTGCCCCATTTTAATGAATCAATTTTGACTAGTGTTTTTCTATTTTTCGATGCTATAAATCTTCCGAATCTTTCCGTTGATGAGTGTTGCGGCCAAAGTGATAATCAGCATCACTACCACAGCGATAAGTGAATAGGCGAATATGGGTGTCAAATCAGTTGGATCGTTTATCTGAGCGCCCTTGATTAGACTGCCCAATCCATTTTTTGTGTAGCCAGTGATGACTTCTGCCATAATTTCAATTTTGAACGAGAGAGAAAATGCCGAAATCATACCGATGACGATGTATGGAACGCTTAATGGAAGCTGGATTCTCATAACTTTCGTGATTTTTCTTGCTCCGTCCATACTTGCGGCTTCGAGTAAATTGCTATTCTCACTCTTAAGTCCACCAACAATGGCCTCATAAAGGATAGGAATAGCAATCAGCATAACAACAAGTACCGGTGCTCTACTTGCGTCTAACACAACAATAAATAAGAAAACTAGTGCAACTGTAGGAATAGCCTTAAAGAAAGTCATTAAAGGCGTAAAGAATTGATATAGTTTCTCATTATCATTTACCAACATTCCTAAAAGGAATGCGACGAAGAAAGCTAATAAGAATCCGATTAGCATCTTAAGCAAAGAATAACCTAAGGATACATAAGTGTAACCATCCGCAAGATATTTAATCGCCAAAGCGACTGTATCAAATGGAGACGGAACAACTAGCGAATTAACGCATAACGAAATAATCCACCATAATAAAACGATGAAGATTGTTCCATATAGGAACATCATGTATTTATTAGTAATAAATTTCTTCGCTTGTTGCATCTATTCCAAATAACGATAAGAATTTATCGATCCCTTCTTTGTTTTCTTTCGCTCTTTTATAGCCTAAGCCCATACGGTTACCATTTTTTGTAACCTTAGCGGCCATCTTAGGAGCAACTCCAAATAAAGATTGAGCCTGTTCATCAGACATTCCAGTTAATTTTTCGGTGAATAAATCACCGTTTTTAATTACTTCATCGGTATCTTTTTGAAGAGCATTTAATAAAGAATCAGCATTTACACCATTTTTAACAAATAAAGAGGCTTGGAATATTTCCACTCCAAACTTATTTTTATATTCGGTTTGCAAATTCGCGTATTCTTGAACAGTTTCTTTCTTTGAAAGAACATTTGTAAAAGCTGGTTCGGCAATTAAGACATAATCGACGCTGTCTTTGGTTTCTGTAGTCACGTCTTTACCGCTTGCTAAACATTGAGCAGCAAAAGAAACGTCTCCGACATCATGAGCAGCATTTGTAAGTTCTTCGCCATAAACACTTTTGAAAACAAGTCCTGGGACAGCTTTCTTTTGGAAAACAACGATGTAATCATCTTTATCCATGACTCCATCGTCATCGTTTCCAGTCGATGCGACAAATAAGTTACCAAAGGTAAGGGTTGCAGCAATTTTATATTGCACGTTTTGTTTAACGATCGCTTGGACGCCGACATTAGTTGGAGCGACCACCACATCTTTATTAGCTGGTGCCATATAATCTGCAACTAAAGTTGCTGGAGCGTTTGTTGTCGCAAAGTTATTATCATTTGCAAAATTATAAAACGCTAAAGATGGAGCTCCTGTTGGAGCGATTATAGATAAATTGTGCTCATAGTTTATAGAACATCCAGAAAGTAAAGCGATCATCGATAATAAAATTAATTTGTTTTTCATAGTAAATACCTCTGGAGTTATTTTACAAAATAATCAATAATATAAATGTGATTGAAATCACGGAATTATATGGAAAAGAACATTTTATCATTATTAGAAAAAGAGGAAAGAAAACTCTTGAATGTCCACTCATGCAATAAAAACGATGTTTTACATCGTGAAGGTGAAACATGTGAAGAAATAACCATTGTAAGTGAAGGAAAAATCAAAATTGTTTCTTATTCGTTCTCAGGTAAAGAAATTGTCTTTAATGAATTAGGCAAGAATCAAATTTTTGGTAACAATCTTCTTTTCTCTAGTGAACCTAACTATAAAGGTGATGTTGTTTCAGTGGATAAATCAATCGTGGTGACGATTAAAAAAGATGATTTGATAACACTGTTATCATCAAATAAAGAATTCCTAAAAGAATATTTAAAGATTCAATCTGATTTCGGTAAATCTCTCAATAGCAGAATTAAACTTCTTTCTATCGATTCAGCTTTGGAAAGATTTGAATATTATTTATTTATAAATAAAGGCGAAGTTGACTTTAAAAGCGTCACTACTTTAGCAAGCGAACTAGGTTTAAAAAGAGAAACTTTATCCAGACTAATTTCGAAATTAGAAAAAGAGAACGCCATCAAACGTTCCCTTCATCATATTTCTAAGATTAATTAGTCTTTTAATAATTCTTCGATTGGCTTGCCAATTTGATTTGGAGCTTTCTTTAAACCGAAGTTTTCTAAGATGGTTGCACCGATATCAGCAAAAGTATCTCTCTCTTCTAAATAGCGGCCATTCTTAAATGATTTGCTAAAGCAAAGTAGAGGGACTTTTTCTCTGGTATGATCGGTTCCGGTATGAGTTGGATCATTACCGTGATCAGCGGTTACCATAATTAAGTCATCATCTTTACAAACTTTGATGAGTTCGCCTAATTTAACATCGAATTCTTCAAGGCATTTACCATATCCTAGAGGATTTCTTCTATGACCGTATTCAGAATCGAATTCAACTAAGTTGATATAGCATAAACCTTCAAAGTCATGATTTTTGCATTCTTCGATGGTTTTATTCATTCCGTCGATATTTGAAACAGTCTTTTGAGTTTTGGTAACACCAACTTGGTTGAAGATATCACCAATTTTGCCAATGCAGCTCGTCATATAACCATTTTCTTTAAGAATATCCATGGTTGTGATGCCACTTGGAGAAACGGCTAAGTCGTGACGATTTGGAGTGCGTTTGAAGTTGGTTTTATCGGTACCGATAAATGGACGGGCAATAACTCTACCAACATAATATTCAGGACGTAAGCAAATTTCACGAGCGATTTCGCAGCATCTATAAAGTTCTTGAACTCCAGTTGTTTCTTCGTGGGCCGCAATCTGAAGTACGCTATCGGCGGAGGTATAAACAATAAGTGAATTATCACGTTTTTGCTCTTCGCCTAATTCAACAAGAATCTCGGTTCCAGAAGCAGCTTTGTTACCGATCACTTTGTGACCAGTCTTTTCTTCGAGCTCATCGATGAGGGCTTTTGGGAAGCCTGTATCGGTAAAAGTAATAAATGGTTTTGTGGTATATATTCCCATCATTTCCCAGTGACCAGTCATCGTATCTTTTCCATTGCTCGCTTCGCGAAGTCTCATGCAATAGGATTGAGGATGTTTTACTTTGCTCGTACCGAGTATTGGGGCGAGGTCACCAAGACCTAAAGAATTCATATTTGGAACATTGAGTCCACCACATCTTTCTGCAGTATGAACAAATGTATTTGTTCCTTTATCGCCAAACTTCTCTGCATCTGGCATTTCACCGATGCCGACTGAGTCAGTGACGATTACGAATATTCTTTTGAATTTTTTCATTTAACAATCTCCTTGAACATCTAAATTGTATCTTATTTGCGTTTTGTAAACAAATCATATGCATCTAAAATTCTTTTCGTAGAAATGTTGGTGTAAATTTGGGTTGTGGATAGGTTGGCGTGACCGAGCATTTCTTGTAAAGCGCGTAGCTCTGCACCATTTTCTAACATGTGGGTGGCAAAGCAGTGCCTTAACGTATGAGGCGAGATGTCTTCTTCAATGCCAGCCTCTTTAGCGTATTTTTTAATTTGAAGGAAGAAATATTGTCTAGATAATGGTTTTCCATATCTATTTAAAAATAGATAATTTGATTTTTTACCTGGATTATGGATTCGGTGCTCTTCAATATATTGTTTAACGAAATCTAAGGCGTATTCTCCGACAGGTACTTTGCGTTGTTTGTTACCTTTACCGATAACATCAATAATTTGCTTTTCTAAATTAATTTGCTTAACTTTCAAAGAAAGTAATTCGGAGACACGCAGACCACTGCAATACATTAGCTCTAACATCGTTCGATCTCTAAAACCTTCATCTTTAGATAAATCGGGAGCATTTAGCAAATCTTCAACTTGCTCCACGGAGATGATTTTAGGAAGATTCTTCATCTTTCGAGGGCGATCAAAATCTTTAACTACGAAATCAATAATATGTTCTCTTTCTAAAAAGAGATAGAAATTCATTGTCGAAGAAATCCTTCTTAAAATAGTCGGAACCGATAACTGATTTTTCATTTGTATCGTTACAAAATCGGTAATGTCTGTTGAAAGCATATCATCGGTTGATTGTTTAGGAAGTGCGATAAAAAATTGCTTTAAATCATAAGCGTAATTACGAATCGTTTCATTTGAAACGCCTTTTTCTACTCTCAGATACTGAAAATATAAATCACAAGCATCATCTAGTTTCATATTTTTTATCCCTAAGCGTTTCGGCTGCAGTTTTAAAAACCGGTTTCTTCATTTTGCGGTTTAGTTCGGCGATGAGAAGTTTAGTGGCGCATTCTTCCTTGATTTCATCATAGTTATCAAAGATAGACATTTGAATAACCACCTCAGAAGGATCAATCAAATTTTGAAGAGTCACTCCCGCAAGGCGAATCATTTTATCGCCTAAATTTGCTTCTAAAAGTTGAGTGGCGATATCGAAGATTTCTATGAAATCATTTGTTGGTTTATTTAGTTTCTTGGAGCGGTTGATGACTTTGAAATTATCGTCCTTTAAAACGAGTTGAACGCTGTAACCAACTTTGTTTGCCTCTTTAGCGCGTTCTGAAACTTCTTTAGACAGTTCACGAACATATTCTTTAATTTCTTCAAAATTATTCGTATCGAATTTAAAGGTTGTGGAGTTACCAATCGATTTAGGATCCCATGGTTCGGTTTCAACTTCATCGCTTCCATAGCCATTAATCCAATCTTTGATTCCATAATAAAATCGACCAAATTCCTTTTTGATTTCAGGATCATCTTCATTAATTAGCTTTGCTAAATCTCCAATAGTGTTTATTCCCATCTTGCGTAATTTTGGAGCGGTCTTCTTGCCGATTCCAAAGAATGATTCTATGGGTAAAGGATATAAAATCCTTGCGATATCCTTACGATGAATGATAGTTATTCCCATCGGTTTTTTATAGTCGCTTCCCATCTTCGCTAAAAACTTAGTGGGTGCCACTCCGATGGAGCACATTAGACCAGTCTCTTTAAAAAGAGTGTCCTGCATATTCTTAATGTATTCCAACGGATTTTTAATATTAGAAAGAGTCTTAGTCATATCGACATAGCATTCATCAATTGAAGCTTGCTCGATGAGCGTAGAATGCTTTTTAACAAAGTTAATGAATTCGTGAGACTTTTTAGAATATAAACTATAGTGACCAGGAATAATAATCGCGTTTGGACAAAGCTTCAAAGCCTGAAAAGTAGGCATACCTGAACGCACGCCAAATTCACGAGCCTTATATGAACAAGTTGAGACCACTCCACCACGACCGCTATGACCGATGATGACAGGTTTACCAATCAAAGAAGGATCTTCAAGTTCTTCACAACGAACAAAAAAAGCGTTCAAATCGATGTGAAGAATTACTTTTGCCATAATTCTATTTTATAGAACGCTTAATTCGTAATCAATATTATGTTAACCAAACTTTATTTCAAATCTTCGATGATCTGCTTTGGTAGGAGATGATATTTTTCTAATTGTTCATTTATGGATGCTTGTTTAACGAATTCATTTGGGATGAAATAAGCCTTTACAGCGCCCTTAAATCCATTTTCGAGTAAATATGCTGAGGTAAGATTTACGAGGCTTCCACGGGTGCTATAAGGGTCATAAATGACAATTTTAGAATACTCCAGGAGCTCGCAGAGCATCTTTTCATCGATTGGATTAAGATATAGAGCATTAATTAAAGTAGCATCTATACCATTTTCCTTTATTAAAGGAAGTAGTTCCCTAACACTTGGGCCACAGGAAATGATCGCTAATTGTTTAGAGGAATCTTCACTTAGTTTTAACCAGGTTCCGTATGGAATATTAACTTTGTTAATTGCTTCAGGCTTCTTTAATAAAGTACGCGGCAAACGAATAAAGAATGGACCATGGTTATTGAACGATTCATCGAATAAAGCTTTTGCTTCATCAGCGTTAGATGCAATCGTAATTGTGACATTAGGAATACTTGATAAATAAGCTTCATCATAGATGCCTTGGTGAGTTTCGCCATCCGCCCCCACTAAACCAGAACGATCAACAAGGAAAGTCGCATTGCAGTTCATACGCGCTAAATCGTGTGAGACTTCGTCATACGCTCTTTGAAGGAAGGTGGAATAAATTGAAATAATTGGATGATAACCACTTAAAGATAAAGCGCTAGCAAGGGTTGCAGCGTGTTCTTCGGCTATGCCGACATCGATAATTCTTTCTTTTAAATCATCAGAAAGAGAATCTAATCCCGCTCCTTTAATTGTCGCAGGAGAAATTAGAATAGCTTTCTCATGATTCCTTAACTCTTCTTCACAGATATCACTATATAAGTGAGACCAGGAAACTTCGCCTTCATGTTTATTTTTAGGCGCACCGCTTTCTAAATCAAAAGCTGAGACACCATGCCAATAACCTGTTTCATCGTTTTCAGCATATTTATAACCTTTACCTTTTAAGGTACAAGCATGTATAACGACGGATTTGTTCGTATTTTTAGCGCGTTTTATAGCTTTTTCGATCGCTTTGATATTATGACCATCGATTGGACCAATATAGGCAAAGCCTAAATCGGTGAAAATAGTTGGCTCGGTTAAATGACGCTTAAACCAATTTTTGATTCCAGCAAAGAAATTGTATATACCGTTTCTTACTTTGCCCTTCTGAAGAGTTCTCTTCATAGAAGACTTGAAACGGTTATAGCCAGCGCTAGTTGAGATTTTAGCAAAACGAGATGCTAAAGCACCGACTGGTTTAGAGATCGACATTCCGTTATCATTTAAAACAATAATCACTTTGTGATTTGAATGAGCAAGGTTATTCATTCCTTCAAAAGCTAAGCCGCTGACGATTGAAGCATCACCAATAAAAGCAACAATATCGTAGTTTTCATGATTTAAATCACGAGCGATGGCAAAGCCATTAGCAGCGGAAATTGAAGTTGAAGAGTGACCTGCTTCATAGCAATCGTAGATGGATTCGCTTCTCTTTTGGAAGCCGGAAGGTCCATCTTTAGTTCTTAGATGTTCAAGGCTTCGACCTGTAAGAATTTTATGAGTATAACATTGGTGACCAACATCAAAAATGAGTTTGTCCTTTGAAAAATCAAAGGAACGATTCAAAGCGATGGTGAGTTCCACCGCTCCAAGGTTGCTGGAAAGATGTCCGCCATAAGTTGAAGTTACTCTTAAAATCTCGCCGCGTATATCAGACGCAAGTACGTCGAGTTCTTTGTACGAAAGATCTTTTAAAAATAGCGGATTTTCAATTCTGCCTAGTTCAATATGTTTAACTTTGTTAACCTTGGATTTACTCATTTAACCATAAAACTACTAAATAAATACTAATATTATTTTATTAACTATAAATAGTTATTTTTGTAGTTCCTCAATTTTCTTTTCAGCTTCTTTTAAAGTTTTCTCTAAAGTGGAAATTAGTTTCTTTCCTTCTTCATAGAGTTTTAAGGATTCTTCCAAAGGAAGAGTTTCGTTTTCGATTTTAGAAACAATCTTCTCTAATTCAGAGAGTGATTTTTCAAAATCAATCTTTTCATTTGCCATTTGTTTTCTCCTTTTTGGTGATTGTTGAAGTTATTATGCCACCACTAACTTTTGTTTTAACACTAGTGTTAAGTTTTACATCATCAATATCTTTAACGATTTTATTATTCTCATCCATCATGATTGCAAAGCCTCTATTGAGAGTCGCATCTACGCTAAGAGAATTTAATCTTGGGATATAAGAAGTAAGTTTTTCCTTCTTCATCTTTATAAGATGAGATATCGCTAAATCCATTCTTTCTTTTAGCTGAGCCACATCTTTTAGCGCATCCGCGTACATTGCCTTGGGATTAATGAAGAATGGTCTAGATTTGATGCTATCGATTTTTTGCTTGAGATTATTAATCTTATTGATTAATACATCCTCCATTCTTGTTTCATAATTCGCTAAAGAATCATATATTTCTCTTTTATCGATGGTTGCAAGTTCTGCTGCACCTGTTGGAGTAGAGGCACGCGCATCTGCGATATAATCGATGAGAGTGAAATCGATTTCGTGCCCAACTGCCGATATAATCGGCACTGGAAATTTAGCAGCTTCTCTAACTAAAGTTTCATCATTAAATGCTGATAAATCTTCGCTAGCACCGCCACCACGACCGATGATCAAGGTGTCAATATTGCTCATTTTGGCCTCATTTAGGGCTTTTAAGAGCGCTTTTGGAGCATCGCTACCTTGGACAAGGGACGGGAATATTTTGAGCTCTATAAGGGGGTTTCTTCTAAGAAGGTTTGTTTTAATATCGCTTAAGGCTGCGCTATTAGGAGCGCTGATTACACCAACTGATTTTGGAAACGGTTTAATCTTCCTTTTGCGCGATGCATCGAATAAGCCTTCGCTTGCGAGCTTCTTTTTAAGTAGTTCCAACTCCAAGAGTTGATTACCTTTACCAAATAGATCGATTGCTTGAGCGTAGAATTGATATTCTCCTCTTTGAGGATAAACTGAGACGTATCCAGTCGCGACTATTTCATCACCATCTTTGATGCCTGAAGGCATAAATTTGGTATATGAGACATACATCACCGCTTTAATTGAACTTTCTTCGTCCTTAAGGGTGAAGTAGATGTGTCCACTTGGATAACGTTTGAAGTTCGATATTTCTCCTTTGAGTCTTAAGCCACGTAAAATGAAATCATTATCAAACATTTGTTTGATATGTCTATTCAGGGCCGTGACAGAGAATATCGTTTCGTTCATAGAGTTCGATCTAAAATAGCGTTGACGAATTTGTAATCGTCTTTATCTAAATATTTTTTAGCGAGTCTAACCGCCACATCGATTATGACTTTCTTTTGGGAGTCTTCAATAACTTTTCTATGAGTATAACTCATTAGAAGGATGGCTCTTTCCACCGCATTGAGGCGGTCGAAGTTCCATTTAGGCATGTTGGCTTGATAGACCTGCTTAATATCATTGATATTAGTTAGCGATTTAATCACAATTTCTTTGGAGAATAATGGAATATCGTCGTATTCAAGCATGAACACTCCTTCCATTATCGTTCAAATAAAGCAATAAACATAAATTGGCTCCGCAAAATAGCTAATACAAACTTAATCGGTGTTCCGTTCAGAAGTAAGCGGTTATTCCTGATGCATACCGTTCTTCATGCCATTATGTACGGTCACCTTTCCACCGCCAATCTTCACCTTGTCTATCTTGGTGCTGCGGGTTGAGCCATTCCATGGGTAACGCTCTACTACGGCAATCTTGATGGGGTAGCGACGCTCCAGACTGAACACAGGAGCACCGAAGGTGTAGTGTACGGGATAGTCCTTGCCTAAGCTGTCAGGATAAACCAGGGGCACATCTACCTTCGTGCCATCGGCTGTCATACACTGGTAGAAGCGGTCACCGAAGTAGGCTATGCTGTCATATCCCACCTGTTCGTAGGTAATCTCTACAGGAGCATGGTAAATACGGTTATAGCGGGCATTATAAATTTCCTGTGGATTCACCACACGACGCTTATCTACGTCATAATAAATTTTTTCGTATTTCATGGTGTCGGGCTTCAGGCTCTGGGTCAGGTCAATGACCTCGCTCACCATGCCGTCCTGGAACAGGGTAGGATAGCCCTCGCAATAAATCTGCATTACCTTCCAGCGTACGGGAGGCA
>CACXKR010000017.1 GCA_902768335.1 uncultured Erysipelotrichaceae bacterium | reverse complement strand
GGAAGATGACGAACTAGAGGAAGTCAAAAAAGAAATTAGAGATGCGACCGAATCATTTAAGAACACCAAAGGTGGCATGTTTGCTCTCCCACTTGAATCATACGAAGGTAGTTTTTAGTTAATGAATCAAATACTTTGCATAGCAATCGCGTTGGTTGCGGGTCTACTTTCATCACGATTAATGAAGTTGCTTAGGCTTCCTAACGTTACCGGATACCTAATATCTGGAATTATTTTTGGTCCATATGTTTTAGGTCAATATATTGGAGGATGGTCAAGCGATCCAACTTCTCAAACTTCATTAGCCGCTATATCTTGGATCAGTGATATCGCTTTAGGTTTTATCGCTTTTACGATTGGTTGTTCTTTCAAGGCATCTTCTTTGAAAGCAGTTGGAAAACGCGTTGTTGTCATCACAATTTTTGAAGCGTTAGGTGGCGCAATTGTCACAATCGGCGGTTTATTTATTGCTTATATCTTTTTAAAAGATACTTTACCAATTGCAGTTATTTTAACCTTAGGGGCTATTGCTTGCGCTACCGCACCGGCCGCTACCCTTATGGTCATAAAACAATATAAAGCTAAAGGACCAGTAGTCGATACGCTTATTCCAGTAGTAGCGTTTGACGATGCTGTTGCTTTAATTGCGTTCTCTGTTTTATTTTCAATTTCAAAATCTTTAGCGAGTGCGAGCAATCTTTCATTTGTCGGAGTTATCGTTGTTCCACTTCTTGAAATCATTATTTCTTTAGCTCTTGGCGCAGTTTTAGGATTCATTATTTCCTTCGCTTGTAGATTTTTTAAATCTAGAGCAAATAGAATGATTCTTGTTATCGCTTCAATTTTAATCGTCGTTGGTTTAAATGTTTTAGCGAATACATTAGGCTGGAAGTTATTTGATGAAGACTTCTCTTTATCATCTCTACTTTCCTGCATGATGATTGGTGCGATATTTATTAACTTTAGGCAAGACGCTCAAAGGACGATTGAAAGAATTGATCAATTTACTCCACCACTATATATGCTTTTCTTCGTTATTTCTGGTGCAAATTTAAATATCACAATCTTTGCTTCTAAAAACGCTTTAATTGTTGTTATTGTTGCTTTGGTTTACATCCTCACGCGAAGCCTTGGCAAATATTCTGGAGCGCTTGTCTCTGCCAAAATTACCAAAGCCGAACCAACCGTTCAAAAATATTTAGGATTTACGCTTCTTCCACAAGCTGGTGTTGCAATCGGTTTAGCAACAACAGCTTCACAAACCCTTGCAAATCTTGGATTAGAAAACGAAAGTTCAATCATTTTAGCGGTCGTTTTAACCGCGACTCTAGTCTATGAGCTTACTGGTCCTCTAATAACAAAAATCGCCCTCACTAAAGCAGGCGAAATTGCAAAAGAAAATACTTAGTTATTTAAGTAATAAATTTCTTAATTCAGACACAGAATCCACCGCAAAAGTGGATTTTTTTACGAAATCTTGGTCGTAAAATCCATATCCATATTTAACGATGCAACAATCGATATTTGCATTTTTAGCAGTCTCATAATCATAACTAGAATCACCGATATAAAGGCAGTCTTTATTTGATAAATTAAATTCCTTCATAACTTCATAGATACAATGTGGATTTGGTTTTTCAGGAATGCCATTTCTTTGTCCTAATCTTAGATCGAATTTAACATCAGGGAAAGTTTTATCGATGATATCTTCTAAGAGATGCTGCGGTTTATTTGAGGCTAAACAAACATAATAGCCAGCCTTTTTTAAATCTTTTAATAAATCATTTATTCCATCGAATGGAACGGTCGTTTTTCTTTGTAATATTAGATAGTTCTTTAAAAAGGTTTGTCCAACTTCTGCTGCTTGTTTTTCATTTAGATTTAAGCCGATTGAAGCGCGTCTAACAAACTCCATCGCTCCCGCTCCAATAAAATGTCGAGCAGTTGCATAATCGTGTCTTAAAGGATAACCGAGTTCTTCGAAAGTTAGATTAACAGCATCAGTGATACCTCTAAGCGTATCTAAAAGTGTTCCATCTAAATCGAAAATAACGGCTTTATATTTCATATCTATTTTCTTCTTGGAAGAATAAAGAGCATTGATGTGTGCTTCTTATATTCTAAATAATTTGGTCTTCTTTCAATGTTATGTTTTTCCATTAGTGGAATCGAAATAAAAATAAATAACAAAAGCATTGGAAGATAGCCTAAAGCGAAATACCACAGTTCAACTTTAGCGATTAACAAAGTTAAAGCAATGCCAAACCAGAAGGTTAATTCACCTAAATAATTTGGATGCCTTGAATAATTCCATAAGCCACGGTCACACACTTTGCTATGGTCATTATTATCTTTGATAAAGGAATGGACTTGATAATCGGCAATTAGTTCTAGAGTTGGTCCGATAATCATAAGAATCAAACCAAATATTGTAAATGGATTAAAACTAACTATTTCCATAAAAAGAAGACCAGGAATAAGAGCAGCATAGACCACTAAGGTAGGCATGAAGATTAGACCGACAAAATTCACTACTTCAAATTTCCATCTTGGAAGTTTGTTACGGAATTTAGCGTATCTCCAATCTTCATATTTTGGATCTAATCCTTTATAGGTCAAATACCAGTTACGAGTTAACCTAAAAGCGTATAAAAAGACGAGAACTGCAAAGATAATCGCGTTTGGATTATATAGTTTATATGTAACCATATGGATGATAGCCATCACTAGTGGAGCAACACTCCAATATGGATCATAAATAGATGTGTTTTTAAAAATAACGCAGCAAATATACATCACAAGTGTCGCACTCAAAGTAAAGATGAACATTGAGATGAGAGGGTGAGCATTATTCTCAACTAAAAAATAGTAAGGAATAATTCCGATAGCAAACGCCAAAATATAAACAGCAATATTAACTAAAACACCGACTGCTTTTTCACTTTTCATTTATTTGCCTCGTTTTGTAAGTAAAGATTCGTAAGCCGCTTTAAGTTCAAGACCAACTTTATCAAGCGTTCTTTCATTCACTAATTTTAGACCGTTTTCGATGATCTTTGAATTATCATTATTGATTAAATAATCAAGTTTTTCTAAAAATTCTTTGTTATCTTTTGCTTTATAGCAATCGCGTCCATCTTCTAGCCAATCAGCGTAAACCCCGATGTCACGGATGAGAACTGGGCAAGATGAGGCTAAAGCTTCTAGGACAACAATGCCTTCAGTTTCTTCATGCGAAGGGAAGAATAAACATTTTGCAAAGCGATAAGCGCCTTTAATGATTGAGTTATCAATATAGCCAGGCATGATAACATTGTTTGGACGATGCTTTATCGCCTTTTTGATGTCATGAGTCACTAAGATTGGTTGAAGATAACCAAACCAAATGAATTTGATATTTGGTCTTTCTTTAGCAACGGCAAAGAAATCTTTTAAGCCTTTGCGGTTAAATGGGAAGCCAACGCCCATCACCACCACATCATCGTCTTTAATATTAAAATGATTTTTGAAAGCTTTAATCTTTTCTTCGTCATATGCATATTCATTTGGATCTATTCCATTTGAAATATGAATGCATTCCACGCCTTTATGATATGAATCGATTAGTTTCTTAGAATACTCCGTAGGAGTAATAATTAAATCAGCGTGAGAATAAAACCACATTAAGTTCGGATTGAACCAAAGGGCCATAAGTCTCCACGCTTTAAAAGAATATCTGAAATCTTCTTTAGTGGAATGGCCGTGGACAATAACAGGAATATGTTTTCTTTTTAGTCTTTTTACCAAGCGTTTTGAGGCTGGGAAATAAGTATTAATATGAGCGATATCAAAATCATCCTTTGGGTTAAGGGTGTATTCGATTCCAGTAGAAGTTAGTGCGCTTATTTGATGTCGAAGCGCTCTTCCAATGCCAGAAGTCTTAATCTTCTCTTCTTTTTCAAAATAAAGGAGAACTTTCATATTTGAATTAATTATATCATAGATAACTTTTTTATTAAAAGAAAAGACTCGCAAAGCGAGTCAATTCTTAATATACGTTTTTATTTAACAATGAGGCTCCAAACGGAGAATCCACTTGAGAGCATCGGTGCCATGATAAGAGCAATAACCGACATCATCTTAATAAGAATATCCATAGTTGGACCAGCGGTATCTTTTAATGGATCACCGACGGTGTCACCGGTAACAGAAGCATGATGTGCTTCGGTACCTTTCATACCCATTGATTCGATATATTTCTTTGCGTTATCCCACGCTCCACCAGCGTTAGCCATAAAGATTGCTAACATGATGGATGAAGCTAAAGCACCAATTAATAAAGCGCCTAAACCTTCTTTACCAAGAAGAATACCAACTACAATTGGAGTACCGACAGCGATAACACCTGGAAGAATCATTTCTTTTAAGGATGCTTTTGTCGCAATATCAATGCAGCGATTGTAATCTGGCTTTTCAGTACCTTTAAGAATATCTGGATGTTCTCTAAATTGATCACGGATTTCAAGAACCATCTTGTTCGCAGCTTTACCAACAGAGTTGATAACGAGTGCAGAGAATAAGAATGGAACCATCGCTCCAACAAGAATACCGATGATGAATGGAGTGACGTCAACACTCATCATCGTACGATTTGTATTTTCAGTGATATCTTCGATAAGTCCACTAACTTGTCCGTAGGACAACACTAAAGCGATTGCGGTAAATGTAGCCGAACCTGTACAGAAGCCTTTACCGACTGCAGCAGTTGTGTTACCAACTGCATCTAAGTGGTCAGTAATTTCTCTAACTTCATGTGGAAGTCCGCTCATTTGAGCAAGTCCACCAGCGTTATCAGAGATTGGTCCATAACCATCAACAGAAATAGTGATACCAGCAGTTGATAACATGCCAACAGCGGCTAAACCAATACCATAAATACCAAAGCAGAAGTAAGCGATGATGATACCAGCTGCTAAAGCAATAACTGTTGCCGCAGTTGATTTCATTCCGCTGGCAAAACCAGCAATGATATTTGTAGCATGACCAGTTTCACTTTCTTTAGCGATTTGTTTGACTGTCTTATAGTCAGCAGAAGTATAGATTTCAGCAATCTTGCCTACGGCAATACCACAGGCTAAACCAGCTGCAATTGCACCGATTGCCCATGGAGCAGCGTGACCTTCGACTTCGATAAAGCCATCGCCTTTTCTAAGATAAAAGACGGATAAGAAGACCGCACCAACGACAACAATTCCAACTGCAATATAAGTTGCAATATCAAGTGTCTTTTGTGGATCTTTCCATTCTCTTGAACGGATGATAATAACCGAGATGATTGAGGCTAAAATGCCTAAACCGGCAAGAACAAGTGGGAAAACGATGAGACGATAATCGATCGCATCGATACTTGCAGCACTCTTTCTTGCTAATGATTGAAGTAAGACGGTTGCAAGAGTCATAGCTGAAACAATGGAACCAACATATGATTCACAGAGGTCGCTTGACATACCAGCGATATCACCAACGTTGTCACCAACGTTATCAGCGATTGTAGCTGGGTTACGAGCGTCATCTTCTTCTAAATCGGATTCGATTTTACCAACGATGTCTGCACCGACGTCAGCACATTTGGTATAAATACCACCACCGACACGGCCGAACAAAGCAACGACTGAACAGCCAAGGCCATAACCAGTGATGATGCTGCTTGCTTCCACTAATGCTCCAAAGGTATTTCCACCATTTGTAGCGTTGATAATAGCAAAAGCAGCGAAAAATAAACCTGCTAAACCGACTAAACCAAAACCGACAACGCATAAGCCAAGGACAGCACCACCGGAGAAAGCGACACGTAATGCAGCGCCTAAACCTGAGTTATTTGCTGAATCAGCTGTGCGTGAGTTCGCATTTGTTGCGCTTAACATACCAACTAAACCTGCTAAAGCAGAGAAAGCGGCACCGACGATGAAACAGATAGCGGACTGCCATCCCACACCTTCGGCATCTTTAAACGCCGGAATAAATCCTAGGGCAACAAATACAGCTGCCATAATTAATACAAACGGAACGATGATTTTAAATTCACGTTTTAAAAATGTGATAGCACCGCTACGAATGTAATTAGCATTTTCAGCCACATTAGGATTTAACACTTTAATACGTCTAATCTTATGATAAATAAGGAAGACATATCCAATAGTGATTACGGCTATTGCGAGTACACAAATTAATAGAATTAGATTGATCTTTTCCATATTTGCCTCCTTTACACGTAATGTATATTTTATATAACTGCATGCGAAAAGCAAGAGTAAGCGCTTACATGTCACTTTGAGGAATAAAAGAAAAGGCATAAATGCCTTTATTATTTTACAAATGGCGCCCCAAGAAGGAATCGAACCCTCAACCCTCAGATTCGAAGTCTGATACTCTATCCAGTTGCGCTATTGGGGCGAGTTATATACAAGTATATCAATATCTAAAATCTAAATAAATTGTAAAGTTATTCTTTACTTAGAAAAAAGGCCCTGGAAGATAAATCACAGAGCCTATTATAAATGATTAATTAGTTTGCTTTTCTTCTTTTAAGAACAATGCAACCAACGACAGCCGTCAAGGAAGTAACCGAGACAATGACTACTAAAGCAATTGAAGCGGAACTATCGTTTGAGACTGCACTACCAAGTGAATCAGGAGTGCGTGGGGTGAATTTTCCAGCATCTACTCTACCAATATAGTCATAATAATCACTGGTACCATAAAGATAAATGACATAGTCATATCTTTGAATTGCTTGAGCAAAATAGTTTTCAAAATGAACATTTGGGTCAGGTTCGTGTTCAACATTTAATAAGAATGTTTGTGCACTATGAGGTAACTTGTCAAATTCATCTTCGTAGCCTGACCAATTGGATTTTGTTGTTTCACAATTTCCACTTAGGAAAGATTGAGCCCATGCATCAGCAAAAGCGACTTCTGGTTTACTGATGAATACATCGTGATGAACTTCTTCTGTTTCATATGCTTTGAAATAGAATGAATAGGTGCCACCAACATTGACTTTAATCTTATTAGTTAGGGCATCATCACTAAAGTTATCATTAAATAATTCAAGACAATCCCAGTTATGATAAGAAGTTGAATTATAGTCGATAACAAATTCGTCGTTTTCTTGTAAATCGATATAATCGTTATAATGCTCTGATTTATTTTCAGCATTACGTTTGTAATTGTCTAAGACAACATCAAATTCATCGACTCCTCTAGTGATTTTCACTGTAGCAAGGCCATCTGACCATCCATAGTTCCAATCAGTGACACCAATAACACCATATTCATGGAAATCCAAATCTTGAGTTTGGTTCCATTTAACATCTGTACTTGGAGTTTCAGTTGTTGGATCATATCTATAACCAATCATGCTTGTTGGAATAAAATCTAATTCATAAGAAACAATATGCAAATGATCGGTTGCTGACACACAAGAAGAGAAATCAGAGAAATCATGGTTACCTTCACCATCAAAGAAATAGACAGCAAATTTAGCATTACTGTTTTCCCAACTACTAAATTCGTATAAATCTAAATAGATTTCACCATATGGGAAGCCGCCTCTAATAACGCTTTCTCTACCAGCGTAGTAGTCAGCATTTTCCCACCATCCTTCTGTTCCTTCGCCAGGTTCGTCTCCATCTTTAGCCCAACCATTATTCCAATGACGAATACCGACAGCAATATACCAATCGATTTCTTGAGAAAGATAATCAGCTAAAGTGTGACCCGCTTCGCCTATGGCTTCAGCTTTGCTCCAGCTTTCCTTTTGGTCAGCAAAATTTGCATCCCATGTAACAGAAATATTGCCTTCTTTAGTCGTGTTTGACGCAAAGAAGTAATGAGCACATGCAGCTGTTGAATATGGATGTAAATTTTCTGATCCTATAGTTTTATGAGTGACTGGATCAAATGATGGTTTGCTAGTAAATAAACAAAGTAGCCAACCTTTCGTATCTAACACGTTATCGTTAACACTAAAAGTGGCGCTAACCGAACCATCGTTATTAAAGGTAAGTTTTCTATTTGATGGAGTATAATCAGCAGCGCTGACAGCTGAAGAATTATTCTTCGCTGGACTATTTAAAGCTACAATTCCAACCGATAAAGCTATCGCTGGAAGAGCTAATAACATGAGTTTTTTAATTTTCATATTGACCATTCCTTTTTATCTAATAAATTAAACAACTTTTAAAATAATAAACTCTTATCTTATAGAGTTATTGTCAAATTATTCTATTTAAATATAAACAATAATTAATTACTCAAGGTAATAAAGGAAATGGAATTGTTGCAATTTGTTATGATAGAATTGTTGCGATGAAAATATTAATTGTTGGTGCCGGAGCTTCAGGAGTCGTTGCAGCGATTAATTACAAAAGAAATCATGTAAATGATGATGTTTTGATTATTGAGCATCTTGATAAACCTCTTAAAAAACTATTAGCGACCGGTAACGGAAGATGCAATCTAGGAAATGCTAATTTAGACGTAAATAATTATTCAAACGCAAGCTTTGTTAAAAATATTCTAAAAGAATATAACTATGAAAGCTTCTTTGAATCGATTTCCGTTAAAACAAAAGTAATTGATGGTTTAGTTTATCCATATAGTGAATCAGCTTTAACTGTTAAAAATGCCTTGTTAAAAGAAGCGGCACATTTAGGCGTGGATATTAAATTAGAAGAAAAATTATTAGATTACAAAGTTGGTGAAAAAATTGAAGTCACCACCTCAAAATCAAAATATCTTGTTGATCGTCTTTATATAGCCACCGCTTTAAAATCATCTCCTAATCTCGGAAGCGATGGAAGCATTCTTTCGATTTTAGAAAAGCACGGATATCAAATAAAAAATATTTATCCGGCATTATGTCCAATCGAAGTAAATGAAAACACAAAATTAGTTGATGGCATCAGAAATAAATCTAACGTAAAAATTTATCAAAACGGAAGGGTTATTTTTGATGAAAATGGCGAGGTCTTATTTAAGAAAAACGGTCTCTCTGGAATTGTCATTTTCAATGCATCTAGAGTCATTGCCAGCGCTAACAAAAAAGTCGATAAAATTGTCCTAGATTTATTGCCAAATATTACTCAAAATGAGATTGAAAATTTCTGCAAATTGCACTCAGTTAATGGATTTTTGCAGGGATTTTTTAATCCTAAACTAGGAGAATATCTTAGGAATAGATTTACTAGTGATAATAGATTAATTGCAGCAGTCAAAAAGCTCGAATTTTCCTTCCAAGATTTTTATGATTTTGAGTTCTCGCAAATTAGTGTTGGAGGCCTCAACATCGATGAATTAAAACCGAGCTTAGAATCGAAAAAAGAAAATGGTGTATTTTTCATTGGTGAAGTCCTCGATATTGACGGTCCTTGTGGCGGATATAATTTGACCTGGGCCTTCGCATCTGCCCTATATTCAACAAAATAATTCTTGCAAAGAATTTTTTTAATTCTATAATTGAGTCCTATGAAATTTAGACTTTCATTACTTGTTTATAGTTTAATTTGTGATATCCCTGTCTCGTTCTTTTTGTGCTTAGCATCTGCTATTTCTGCACAATCAGACTTTGAATCAGGAGTTTTGACTATTTCTTTTGTCACAATTGATTGGCTTAATATGGCAACTAACTTTGTTATTGCCCTAATATTATCACTTCTAATTTCAAACTTTATTCCATTAACTGCAATCGGAAGATGGTTCACTGGATTATTCGGGGTACCAAATGATACATACAAAAACAATATTAAATATCGCTTATTAGCAACTCTTATAATTTCATTTATCTTTTTTAGCATTGTTTCGCCAGTTTTAACGATCATTAATGCTTTTGTACTTCCTGCAGTTCGAGGAACTGATCCGTTAAGTTGGCAACAAGCATTATTCATCTTTATCGTTAACGCTCCGCTAATGTTAATAGTTGGTTTTGTTTCATCATTAATTAATGATGTCGTCGCTTTTAAAGCAGCACACGCAATCGACGATACATTCTAAATATGAATCGAGAAAAGAAAATTATTCAAACTAGCATTATCGGAGTCATCGGTAATGTTTTGCTCGTCGCCGCAAAAGCTTTCGTTGGTTTACTAGCGAATTCTATTTCAATTATCACCGATGCTTTAAATAACTTATCCGATGCTTTATCAAGCACAATTACAATCATCGGCACCAAACTATCTGGAAAGAAACCTGATAAAAAACATCCATTTGGTCATGGTCGTATCGAATATTTAACTAGTTTAATTATCGGTATTCTCGTTTTAGTGGCAGGTATAACTGCCATTTACGAGTCAATCATGACTCTTATTAATAAAACTCAAGCAAGTTATGATATCACCTCGATCATCATCATCTCATCAGCGATAGTGGTGAAAATTGGATTAGGTATTTATTTCCAAATCGTTGGGAAAAAGACGAATTCCGAACCACTAAAAGCATCTGGTAAAGACGCCCTATTTGATGCCCTACTTTCAGTAGCAACTATTATAGGTATTGTCACAACTCTCGTTTGGAATGTTAATATTGAAGGCTACATCGGTATTTTAATCGGCTTATTCATCATACGAAGTGCAATTGAAATAATTCGTGATGGAGCTTCTTTAATTATCGGTGAAAGAGCAGATCAAGAAACAGTTAACAATATTAAAAGAATCGTTTGCTCCTTTAAAGAAGTTCAAGGCGCTTATGATCTAATTATAAATAATTATGGTAATGGAAGAGCCATCGCTTCCGTACATATTGAGGTCGATGATTCTTTAACCGCCAGAGACATTCATCATTTATCTAGACAAATTTCTGAAAAAGTTTTTGCCGCTACCGGAACAATTATTACCGTTGGAGTTTACGCTAAAAACGAAGCTAACGATGAAATCAAAAAGATTAAGTCAACGGTAATGAAGCGAGTTAATGAGAATAAATTCATCAAACAAATTCACGGTTTTTATGTCGATGATGAAAAACAATTAATTACATTTGATTTGGTGTTTGAATTTGAATGCGAAAATCCTAAAGAAGTAATCGCGTCGATCACTAAAGAGCTTAAAGAAAAATATCCTAATTACGACTACTATGTCGTACAGGACACTGACTTTACTGACTAATTAATTAAAATATAAATAGAGATTTTGGTGAATATTCACCATTTTCTTTATTTTGTTTATAATTATCTTGAGGTAGTCGATATGAAACAATCACTCAATTATTCTTGGAAATTTACGCCGTATTTTAAAGACATTTTCTTAAAAAGAATGGATGAAGGAGAAATGGTTAACATTCCCCATTCAGTTAAAGAGATGCCTTATAATTATTTTTCAGAAGAAGATTATCAAATTAAATCAACTTATGAAAAATATTTTGATGTTGAAAAATATGATCCAAAAAGAAGATATTTCTTACGATTTGATGGTTTCATGGTGAAAGCTTCAATCTACCTCAATGAAAAATTCTTAGGAATTCATGTTTCAACTTATCTACCAGTTGAAATTGAAGTTACAGAATTTATCAAAGATAAAAATAACCGTTTACTAGTGTGTCTAGATGGTAAAGAAGATGAAAACATTCCTCCTTTTGGATTTGCTCTAGATTATTTAATTTATTCAGGAATATACCGCGAAGTATATTTAATTGATGAGCCTCAAACTTATCTTAGAAATATCTTTGTTAGAGGAAATCTAAATGGAGACATTAAAGTTTCTTATGATGAAATCGGAGACGATATAATCCATATTGAACATCATCTTTTTAAAGATGATAAGGAAGTATTTACCTCAGAAGAAAATGAATTTAACTATCCTGAAAGAGAGCTTTGGGATTTAGACAATCCTAATCTATACACTTTAAAAACAATCATCAAAGAAAGCGGACAAATCTACGAAACTAGATTCGGTTTTAGAGAAATTAGATTTGATCAAAGCGGTTTCTATCTAAATAATCAAAAGATTAAATTGATTGGTTTAAACCGTCATCAAGGTTATCCATATATGGGCTATGCGGCGAGTAAATCTCTTCAAGAAAGCGATGCCGATATCCTTAAAAACGAAATTGGGGTCAATATTGTTAGAACTTCCCACTATCCGCAAAGCGAACATTTCCTTAATAGATGCGATGAAATCGGGTTATTAAATATAAATGAAATTCCAGGCTGGCAACATCTATCCGAAAAACCAGAGTGGAGGGAAAATGTCTACAAATTCACTGAAGCGATGGTTAAAAGTCAAAGAAATCATCCTTCTTTAATTGCTCATGGAGTAAGAATAGATGAATCGGTTGATGACCATGAACTTTATTCAAAAACAAATGAGATCGCTCATAAATTAGATGAAACTAGACCTACAATTGGGGTTAGAAACTTTACTGGAAGCGAATGTCTTGAAGACATTTATGGCTTCAACGATTTTAGCTGCGACTCTTTAAACATCGGTTTAATGAATCCAAAGAAAGTTAAAACAAGCAACCATCCTCTTCTAGTTACCGAATATATGGGTCATATGGATCCACTTAAAGCTACAAGCGACCAAGATAAGAAAATTGAAGTCGCTCTTAGACACGCAAAAGTCATCGATGATAACTTTAAATATACCAATACCTGCGGTGCGATAGGTTGGTGTTTTGCCGATTATCAAACTCACACTGATTTCGGAAGTGGAGATCACATCTGTCCACATGGTGTTTTTGATTTATACCGCAACCCAAAATATAGTTCATATGTCTACGCTTCTCAACAGGATAATTTCCCAGTCATGAAGGTACTTTCTAACATGAAACCAGGTGATGTTAAAGAAGCGATATTTTCCGATATTTATGTCGCGACAAATTGCGATTATGTTGAGCTATATAAAAACGGAGAATTAGTGAATAAATTCTATCCAAATCACGAACAATTTAAATATCTTAAACACCCTCCAATTTTAATCGATGACATCGTCGGATTAACCTTCAATGAAGAGCGATTTCCCCGCAAAATCCATTTAAAAATTGCAAAAATGTTCTCTTATGCTGCAATGCATGGCTTCAATCATCTACCTTTGAAAACGAAGCTATATTTAGCGCATTGCATGATTCGCTACAAGATGAACTATAGCGACTTAGTTTACTATTGGAACAAGTATGTTGGAGCCTGGGGTGGAAAGGCGATGACCTACACATTTAAAGGCTATAAAAACGATGAATTAGTTTTAACTTCCGAAGTTGGTCCATCTAACAAATTTGATTTAGAAATTGAGTCTAGTAAAACAACTCTAATTAATGAAGATACATATGACACTTTAATGGTTAGAATTAGACACGTTGATGAGCATAAAAATGTTGCTGAATATTCCTCTAGAATCGTTAAAATTGAAACTAATGGGCCAATTGAATTAATCGGACCAAAAGAACAATCTTTGCTCGCTGGACAATTAACGATTTATGTCAAATCTAAAAAAGAAAATGGACCAGCGTCCATCTTAATTAAAGTTGATGACTTAGTGAAAAAAATCGATTTAGAAGTTAAAAGCCAATAATTAAACAGATTGAATAACTACTTATAATCGCGACAAATAGGCATATCCCAAGAATTAAAAACACATTCTTCGCGGAGTGCCTATTTTTTATTAGCACCATCATGCCTAAACCAGAATTAACAAGTAAACCACCCACTAAAGCACCAAATGATAAATTACCTTCAACAAATAATTCACTTAAAAGCAAACTAGAAGCGCAATTAGGAATAAGCCCAACGATGCATGAGTATAGAGGTGTCAAATATCGATTTGAATCAAGAAATGATTTAAATGTATCTTCACCAATAAAACCAATAACAAAGCCAAGAATTAAATTAATCACTAAAACATAGGCAAATATTTCCACGCTATGAAGGAGAGGATGAATTAAATGCTGATGTAAATCAGTATTTTCTTTATCGTGAACATGGCAGGTATGATGTTCAAGTTCTTTTTCCGCTCTTGCGATCTCTTGTTTTCGATAGATTAAGTCGATAATAATTCCCACAACTAAGCCAACTAAAAACTTAACCCCAATAAGAGGGAGAATCATGATTGTCTTATCGCTTCCCGAGGTGAGAATAGCTATGAAAGCTTCGTCGCTGCAGGAGAGGAAAATAGCGACTAATGTTCCTAAACTTATATATTTTTTAATATATAAATCTGCACCAATTACGCTTGTCCCACATTGAGGAACTAAACCGAAAAGCGAACCGAACAATGGTCCTGTTTTTCTTCTTTTAACTAAGAAGTTTGATAAATTGTTCTCAAAATAAGAAATGATGAGATGAACCAAAAATACAAAGATGAAAACAAGGAGTGAATCCCTAAGAGCATCGATGATAATTTCTTCAACTTGATTAATAGACATCAATTACGAATTTTAACCTCTTTATATAAATTAATTGCATATAAATTGGTCGTTTCACTATCGACATCGTAGGTTGTGAAGCGATCGGCTTGAACATTATACATAAATAAGCCAGCAACATTTGATGTTGATTCCATTAAGCAATAACCATCGCGGTAATAAATATCCCAATAAATATTGCCAGTTTTATATATAAAGGTAACTTTAGATGTATTTGTAGTGGCTAAATAATAGCCGTCTTCATTCTCTAAAGTCCAATTTTCGTTACTTCCATCTAAAATAAATTTTTCAGCTTGAGAAGATAGATTAGTTATTTTTGAGCCATCGCTATTAAAAGTGGAACTTACAGAATGTAAATACATTCCAGTATTTTCTTTTGTCGCGACTTTGCCTTCTTGATAGCAACCCATAATTAAAATATCGCCGGGTGCTAAAGATTCTTCTGATGTGACTTTTTGATATTCAATCGTGTAAGCACCGCTAGAAGAGACAACATAAATCGCACAGCTAGCTTTTCTATAGCCTAAGACAGTTGTTGCAGTAATAACAGTCTGGCCTAAACTAACTCCAGTAACACGTCCATATTGGTCAATAGTAGCAATATTTTCATTTGAAGAGGTCCAAACGACATCTTTGTTAACGCTCGTATCGCTAGGATTAGCGAGGTTATAATTAACCGTTATAGAGCTACTACGTTCACCTTTAACGACATCGAGTTCTCTAACATTTAAAGAAATTGAAATAATTGGACAATCTTCAGGAGGTATTTCTTCACTAGATGAACTAGTTGGGATATAGGAAGAGCCTCCACTAGTGGAAGTAATTTGCTCGCTTGAAAGTGAACTACCTCCTTTGGAGGAACCTTTACTTGTGCTACTTACTTCATTAGATGATGTGCCTCTTTTTTTAGAGCCGCTTTGATTATTCATGCAGCCCGAAAGAAGGACAGGTAAAAATATAGACAAAAATGGAATTATTTTTTTCATATAAATCAAACTACTTTAACGTCTTTAATCATGAAGTCACGACCAGTTACTAAATAGGTGTGAGCGCCTCCACATTTAGGACAGGTCTTACCAAATTCGACGGTCGGATAAGTTTCTTTACAATCTTCACAATATGAGAAGGCTTTAGTCATAACAAAGTTAAGTTTGCATTCCTTCATGTACTCAGTCTTCTTTTTAGACCATTCAAAGGCGTCGATAAAATATTCTTTAACAACGCCTGAAACTTCACCTACTTCTAAAGTTAGTTCAACAACTTTGTTGACCTTATTTTCTTTAGCAAGTTCTTCGATTTGTTTAATGACGTGAACGACTATTCCTAGCTCATGCATAGGTATCGTCACCTAATTCCTTGTTAGCAGGAACTTTGTTACCGGTAAATGGTTGGCTCTTTTTAACCTTCTTATATTCACGGTTAAATTCGTGACGTTTCTTTCTCATCATGCGAGCTTCTTTAGAACCGCTATGGAAAGCGATCTTAGCAGCACGTTTAAGTTGATAGCCAAGTAAGCCAGTAACTTTATCTTCGGCGAATCTCATCGTTGAGCATTTTGGATGGTCTCTAACGAGATGGATAGCGTCGAATTTACATTTTGTGGTACAAATACCACAACCGATACATTTATTTGGATCGACAACAGCAGCACCGCAAGATAAGCAGCGGCTGGTTTCGATGTGAACTTGTTCTTCGCTTAGTGTTCTATGAGCATCTTTGAAGGAGTTCTTATAATCGATGGATTCATCCATGCCTTCTTCTTGTCTTGGAGAGACATCGTAACCTGGTAAAGAAATGTTATCTTTATCAAGTTGGAAGAATCTTCTTTGATTGAAGGCGATGGTTGGGTGAGCATCTGGACGAGCGTGACGGGCTAAGGCATCAGCGACCTGATGTCCGGCTGCGATAGCATCGATAACGAATTTTGGACCAGAGAAGACATCACCACCAACGAAGATATCTGGATCAGCGGTTTGATAAGTGATGGAGTTGGCGATTGGATAATTACCATGCCAGAAAGTAACTTTTGTGCCTTCAAGTAATTTGCCCCATTCAATCTTTTGACCGATAGCAAAGATGACTTTGTCAGCCTTGACTTCAATGGTGTCATTCTCATCATATAATGGTGAGAATTTATGTGTTTCTGGGTCAATTGTTCTTAAGCATTTCTTGAAGATAACGGTTGTAACTTCACCTTTTTCATTAACAACGAGTTCTTTTGGACCATAGCAGTTAACGATTTCAATATTTTCTTCAAGGGTTTCTTTAACTTCTTCTTTAGAAGCTGGCATTGATTCACGGTCTTCAAGACAGACCATTGAAACTTTCTTAGCGCCTAAGCGATGAGCGGTGCGAGCACAGTCGACTGCGACGTTACCACCACCGACAACGACGACTTCACCTTCGAATCTTTGCTTCTTACCAAGAGCTTCTCTTAAATAAGAGACAGCGATCTCGGTTCCTTTAGCGGTGTCATTGCTAACGCCTGGACGAGCACCACCTTGGCAACCGATGGCGATATAGAAGGCTTTATAACCTTGTTTCTTAAGTTCTTCGATGGTGACATCTTTACCAACTTCAACACCGCATTTAAATTCGACACCGAGTTTTTCGATGATTTCGATTTCTTTAGCGATGACATCTTTTTCAAGTTTGTAAGATGGAATACCGTATGTGAGCATACCACCAGGTTTTTCATTCTTTTCAAAGACGGTTGGTCTAAAGCCAGCGACCGCTAAATAGTAAGCAGCGCTTAAACCAGCTGGGCCAGCACCGATAATAGCGATCTTTTCGGAGAATTCACCATGAACATTTGGAATGATTTTCTCAGGAATATATGGATGTTCTGATTTTAAATCAAAATCAGCAACGAATTTCTTGACCGCGTCAATTGAGACTGGAGCATCAACTGTTCCACGGGTACATGCCATTTCGCAGCGCTTATTACAAACGCGTCCGCAAACAGCAGGAAGTGGGTTTTGAGTTTTGATTAAAGCTAAAGCTTCTTGATATTTTCCTTCCTTGGCAAGTTTTAAATAGCCTTGGACTGGAACGTGAGCAGGACATGCCACTTTACAAGGAGCGGTACCAGAATCATATGTATCTTGGGCTCTAGCTGTGGAACGATAGTTTTCATCCCAAGCGTATTTGCCCCATTTAATCTTATCTGGAAGTGGGTGTTTTGGATAAACGACTTCGCTTCCATCTTTCTTACAAAGTTTTTGACCAAGTTTAACTGCACCTGCTGGACAATTTTCAACGCATTGACCACAAGCAACACAATTATCTTTTGTAACTTGAGCGGTATATGCACTACGTGAAAGATATGGAGTGTTAAATAACATCGAAGTACGTAAAGCATTACAAATCTTAACGTCACAGTTACAAATATCAAAGATATGGTCTTCACCATCGATATTGGTGATTTGATGGACGAAACCATTCTTTTCCGATAATTCAATGATGCGAAGAGCTTCTTCTTTTGTGATGTAGTGAGCGCGACCAGTTTCAACGGTATAATCCGCCATATCACCAAGTTGGATACACCAGTCGTTAACATCGTCGATACAGCCATCACCTAACACAGCACGTGAAGCACGGCATGAACATATACCAGCGGAGATATGTCCTTCGTATTTCTTTAACCAGTGAGAAATCTTTTCGACATCGATAGCTTCGGAGTTACCTTCGATAGCTTTTTCAACTGGAATAGTATGCATGCCAACACCATTTCCACCCGGCCCAAGCATCTCGGTGACGCCAGCGAGAGGAATGAAGGTCATTCTTTCAAAGAAAGAAGCGACGGCTGGATTTTTGGCAATTCTATCAACAGAAGAGTTCATGAGTTCGGCTGAACCAGGAACAAAATAAGACATGCGGTAACGTTTGATCTTTGGCGCATCTTCAATTGGCGCTTCGTGAGCATAATTGTCACCATAGTCATATTCGATAAAGCCAATATAAGCTAATTGATCAACAAGTTCGACGACCTTGGTTGGTTCGTGTTCCTTGTTCATCTTGATGAGGTCTTCAATCGAATACCATTTGCGTTGCTTCATTTTATTGAGCACGCGAACTTGATCGATATTGAGAACTTCTCTTAATCCCCAATATTCTGGATCGTTTGTTTTTACTCCTAATAACTTATGAGGGACGACGTCGGTAATCTTTTTACCGAGTTTTTGATACTCTTTAGCGTATTCGTAGTCCTTCTCATTTTGGAACTTGGAAATAATCTTTTTGTTTTGTTCCATTTTAACACTCCTTAAAATCTACAATTTTCTTTAAGAAATATTTGGCTACTTCATCGATTCCTTCTCCTGTCTTAGCAGAGACTGGAATGATTGTAGCGTTTTTATTTCTCGCTTTAATATAAGAGATGCATTTTTCTAAATCAAAATTGAAATATTTAAGTGCATCAATCTTATTGATGATGACTAAATCAGATTTCTCAAACACCAAAGGGTATTTAAGTGGTTTATCATCACCTTCTGGTACGCTTAGGATCATCACGTCTAAACTTGCTCCTGTGTCGAATTCAGCAGGGCAAACTAAGTTACCGACATTTTCTAGAAAGACGATATCTAAATTAGAAATATCAATCTCGTCTAGACCAGTCTTAGTCATTCCTGCATCTAAATGACACATTCCACCCGTATGTAATTGGATGGATTTGACACCAGTTCTTTCAGCGATTCTAATGGCGTCGACATCGCTATCGATATCGGCTTCCATTACACCAACTCTCACTTTATCTTTGATTTTGCTAATCAAAGCAGTTAAGGTTGTTGTCTTGCCAGCTCCTGGTGAAGACATCAAGTTGACAACAAAAACTCCTCTATCTTTTAGATATGCTCTTAATAAATCAGCTTCTTTATCATTATCAGCATATACCGAGCGATGGAGGAGTATAGTCCTAACTTGTTCCATGCTGATATTATAAAGTAGTATTCTACTTTTTCATAACATTTTTTTATTTCATCACTTTGTGATATGATTTCTACGGAGAAAAAATATGGGATTTGAAGTTGTTAAAGTTAAAGAAGATATCTTAATTGAGAACTCTAAAAAGGCTGATGAGTTAAGAAAAGTCTTAAAAGAAAAAAGAATCTATTTCATCAATGTCATGGCCTCTCCTGGAGCAGGTAAGACCACTCTTTTAGTCAATCTTATAAATAAATTAAAAACAGAATTTAATATCGGAGTTATGGAGGCGGATATTGATGGAGATGTCGATGCTGCTCGTATCGTCAAAGAAACGGGAGTTAAAACGATTCAAATTCATACCTCTGGAGCGTGTCACTTAACTGCTCAAATGGTTAATGACGCTATTAAACAATTTGATGTCGATGGTTTAAATCTCTTGTTCTTAGAAAACGTTGGTAACTTAGTTTGTCCTGCTGAATTTGATACTGGCGCAAACATTAATATGATGCTTCTTAGCGTACCAGAGGGAGACGATAAACCACTTAAATATCCACTTATGTTTGAAGTGAGTAAAATCGCGGTAATTACCAAAATTGAAACTGCTGATATTTTTGATTTTGATTTTCAAAAATGCCAGCAAAACATCCATAAACGAAATCAAAACGCAAAGATTTTTGAAGTTTCAGCGCTAGAAGATAAAGGCACTTCAGAATTAGCGAATTATTTAAAAGATATTATTCAAGGAAGATAAAAATGAATCCGTTATCGTAGTGCGTGACGATGTGGCCACAAATGGGCTAAAAAGAAAAGAGCTGTCATAGACAGCTTTTATTTTGGCCACACGAATGTGGAATTAAGATTCATCTCACCATTGTCGATCAAGATATCTTGACCAGACATCGATTTATTTTTAATAGCAAGGAAATAAAACCAATCTGAAACTTCATCTAAACTCATCCATTTCTTAAGTGGAGTGACGTCCATAATCTTCTTCCAAAGCTTTTCATCTTCCATGACTGGTTTATTTGAATCAGTTAATACTCCTCCTAAGGATATTGAATTAGCAGTTGCTTTATATTTAGCGAGTCTAATCGCAACATTTTTCATATAGGAGACCACCCCACCTTTAGAGGCGACATAATTTGGAAATTCTTGTCCACTTCTAGAAGAGGCTGAAGCATTGAATAAAACTGCTTTAATTTCCTTTTGAAAAGCGTATTTGTCAGTGACATTAATCGAACCGATTAAATTAACTTCAATATCGTTTTGATTTTGCACTCCTGCGTTATTAATTAAGATATTGATATCTTTGATATCAGGAAGGCTATCTTTTTTAGAAACATCCGCGAGATAATGATGATAATTATTATCTTTAAAGTTAGAAGGTAGAATATCAATTCCATATACTTCATGACCTTCGTTAATGAAGCGTTTTGTTAACGCTAAACCGATTCCTTTTGAAGAGCCTGTGATCAATATTTTCATCTTTTTACCTCCCCTACTAAATCAAAATAATTTCGTCCGATATCATTCTTTTCCCAGTTTTTAGTGATCTTATAGCCGATTGGTGAAAAGAAGATTTCCATCGCTAGTTCAAGCATCGCTCCTAAAATTGAACAGGTGACACATTGAATCAAGGTCCAACTAAAGCCGTCCCAGAATATTGGAGCAAACACCATAAAACAAAGCACTGCAAAGATTAAATTATCAAAGAATTGACCAATGAAAGTTGAAACATAACTTCTAGTGATAAAAGCTAATTTACCATTTGGGTTCTTTTTGAATAATAGACCAGTGCCATAATTTAGAAAATTATTGATAATTGCCGAGCAAATGAAGGCTACCGTTGAAGAAAGAAGAATAAACCATGTTCCTCCAATGATTGAATTAAATGCAGCATAATCCGTTGAAGTTGGGATGATACTAACAAGATAAAAGATAAGACATGTTAATAAATTAACAAGCACGGCAAATATCGACATTCTAGTTGAAGCTTTTGGACCGAAATGTTTAGTGACCACATCCATCGATAAAAAAGATAGCCATGAGACAAGTATGCCTCCATCGATAGCGAGATATTCGTTTTGAAAGATGGTTTTGTTAGCGAGGATGTTCATCGTGATAACCGAGACGACGAAAAGCGCCACTACTGGCGAAGGGATACTTCTTAGTAAAACGACGCTTTCCTTCAAAGCCGTCTTGGCTTTAAAGAATATAGATTTCATAAAAAAATTCTCCTTGGTTTTTATTTATATAGCGAAGGATTTAGAGGCCGAACTCCGCTACTAAAAGTATAGCAAAATTTGCTGAATAGAAAAGAGATAATAAAAGAGATGACTTTGTCATCTCGATTTATTGTTTATATTTTAGTGTATCCACTTAAGTCAATAGGCTTAATTGGAGAAGATAAGGGTTTAATCGAAGCTTCAGCTTTTATTACTCCTTCACCACCAAGTGTGTCTCCGCTTTGTAGTTTAATTAAATCTACAGAGACATATGCCTCTTTATTTGCCGTTAATGTAGCAGTCGCCTTTATATCCACATTCGCACTTTCTTTGCCACTAGTGAGATTTAAACTAATTTTTCCATTTAAATGAATATCTCCATCGAAAGGAAAACTGTAGGTGGCTTCAGGAACAAATTCTTTAATAACACCAAAAATATCAGCATAACTAATTGTTGTGTCTTTCATCTCGATTAGATAAGTGCTACCAACAATTGAAAATGAAAATTTTTGATCAAGCATCTCTAACAATTTAGAGTTTTCACTAACCTTATTGACATACGAATCAAGATCAAAGCTCGTAATTTGTTTATTTATATTTTTAATAGCGTCTTCAAAAGAAGGTATATCGCTATTTAGAGAATATGTCTTATTAGTGACATCGCCTTCGACAAAGCCCTCGCTCGATTGCTGGGCAAAGAAGGTTTGACTTGTGCTTTTTTCTTCGCCATTTAAAGTTTCTTTAGATTTTAATTCAGTACGCATGGTTTTATTTTCAATATCTAAGCCAGCATTAACACTTCCTTCCATTTTGGTTGGATCTAAAGTAGTTTTAGTGCCTGAAACAGTAACATAGGTATTAGAAGTTACTTCATATTTAGCAAAAGCTTCTTTAGAAGAATTTAGACCTTCACCTTTAAGGATGTCGTTTTCTTTAGCCTCACTCACTAATTTAGTAACAAAATCTTTAGAAGAAACTTTTACTTTTGGTTTACGACTTGAAGAGCTATTGCAGCTCATTAATAAAAACGGAACAGACAAAACAACTAAAAAACTAAATTTTTTCATATTTTTAGCCTACCTTTAGACTTATTTTATAACAAAGTAGGCAAATAAAAAAGACGGAGCAAGTCCGTCTAATTTATGTTAAGAATTGTTTATTTCTTTTCGACAACAACGACAGTGTCTGGCATCTTAACAAATGTCGCGAGCAATTGAAGCGCTCCGACGAGAGTAACGATAACACCGAAAACGATCAATTGGACATTAGCTTTGATGACTGGATCATCACCAACGCAAAGAGCACCGATAACGATAGCACCTGCGGCGACAACAAAGCTAGCGATGACACTAACTAAGACAGCGCTAACCTTTTTAGCTTTAATAGCGCGTACTAAGCTAAAGCAAGCATCTAGGAAGATGACTGCACCGACGGCAATTAAAGTATAAGGGACGACTGCGATTAGCAAAGAAATCAAAGTGAAGGCGTATTTAACAACCACAAGTGAAACACCAACAGCGAGCATGCCAGCTCCTGGAAGAGCAACTGCTGCAAATCCTTTACCTTTGGTAAGGGCGATGGTGAGGAATGCTAAAATTAAGGATAAAGAGCCAACGACAATCATGGTGATACCAAGAGTTAATGAAATGGCATTAACGACATCATCTGCCACCATAGCGTTTTCCCAGGCATTACCACCGAATTTAACCCCAGCGACGATGCAGAGAATACCGATGACGATGATGATCGCAGCTTGAATCCATTTGCCTAATCTTTCTTTAATAAATTCCATTCTTAAACTCCTTTCGCTTATATATTTTATCTTAAAAGATAAAAAATACAATAACCCATTAATTTTTTCTTATTTATAGTTAAGATGATATAATTGGTTTTGCAACCGAAAGTTGACTCAAATTCTAACTAGAGTTGGTAGAGAAGTTAAACTTATTGCTGGTAAAATATTTCTAGAAAAAGGAGTTAATCTATGAAAAAAATGAGATTACATATCTATATTGTGCTTGGAGTATTCCTCGTTGGATTTATTCTTGGAACATTTTTAGATTTAAAATTAACAGAAGCAATTTTCTCTAAAGGGAATGGTTTTGGTATCTTTATGTCCGCGGTTGGAACAATCCCTGGATATATGATTTTAGCGATGCTAGGCGGAGGTTTCCTCGCTTTAGCGATGCACAAGGATTATAAAGTTGGCTACAAAGTAGTCCTATATGTCTTAACAGTCGCTTGCGCAGGATGCGCGATCTTCTTCACCGGAAGAGAATTCTTTGGTGAAAATGGTTTCTATAACCCAGATATTAAATGGGTTGGCTATTTCATCGTTTTACCAATCGCGATTGGCTGCACTTTCCTTGGCTACTGGATCACCAAAAAGAGCAACACACCATATATATGGTTAATCTATGCGATTTTAGCGTTCTGTATCTTTATGGCTTTAGTGCCAGGCGTGACTTTATTAAAGTCAATCTTCCATCGTCCAAGATATCGTGAACTTGTTTCGGGTGGTTTTATTGAATTCCATCCTTGGTATGATCGCTGTTCAAATTATAAAGACTATATCGCTTTAGGATTCTCAAAAGAAGAATTTAAATCCTTCCCATCTGGACATGCGGGTGCAAGTGCGGTCTTTATGCTTGCCACCATCGCTTTACCACTTCTTGATAAGAAATATGAGAAGATTACTCTTCCATTATTCTATGGTGGCTTTGCCTGGTGTTTATTTGTCTCGTTCACCCGTATCTTAGTGGGTGCGCATTTCTTAAGCGATGTATCAATGGGTGGAATCTTAACTTCATTATTTATGCTCATCGCAAATGAAGCAATTATCTATTCAAATAAGAAACTAAAATTTGTTGAAGAATAATTGGTTCAACTAAAAAGAAGAGGATGCCATCGGCATCCTTTTTTCTTATTTTTTCCAGTCAGCAGGCTTTTCAATAGTTTTGAGTTTTTCCATCGTGTGATTAGTGTACTCATATTTATCGACTTCCATGCCTTCGATTGTTTCGTATTTTTTACTCGATACGTTTTTTAGTGTAATTGAATCATTAACAATCCCTAACAAGTATTCAGGTTTCGATGAACTATATAAGCAAGAAAGCACCAAAGCGTTACGGAAATATTTACTGTTTTTGGATAAGAAACCAATATTAATATGTAATCCGGCTTTCTTGATAAGAAAATATAGCATTACAGCAGTTGTTCTAGTATTTCCTTCTCTAAACGGATGGATATGCCAAAACTCGGAGACAAAATAACAAATTTTGTTAATCTTTTCTTTTGGTTCTAACTTATCCCACTCAACTAATGCAAATTCTTTTTGGAGATCATTTATGGCTTGATCTATATAAGAGGCATAAACATAATCAATTGATTTCCCTCCTAAAACAGATTCGCCTTTATAGATATCTATGGTTCTTGGCGTGCCAGCCCACAAATATAGGGATGAAAAAAGCATTTTATGAATCAATAAACAATCGCGAATTGAATTAAATTGGAAAGAACCTTTCATCAAACGACTCATTGCTAAACCAGCCAGCGCGGATTCTGCTTTATCTAAAACAGTATGATCTTTTACATTGAGTCTATTAATAAGGATATTTGTTCCTTCGTAAACATAAGGATCTTTCATGCTTGTTTATACATCCTTTCAATGGCAAATTGAGCTGTTTCATAATCGATGTCGCCTTTAGAATAAAGACGAATAATCTTTTGCGCTTCTTTAGAAGGAGCGACACCATCAACGGTCACAATAGATGTGATAGTTGCTAAATCATCATCTTCCTCAACCGGTGCTTTTAATTCAAAAGGTAAACCACCATGATTAGCAGATGCTGTTAGAAACAGCATAATTGCTTGGCTTGTTGTTAATCCTAACTTTGAAAAAATAGCTTCGGCTTGTTCTTTGATTTCGGGGGTTACTCTCGTATGAATGGTTTCTGTTTTTGCCATGTTTTTATCCTCAATAATATTGTATCACCTTTGCGATACATTACAATTCTTTATTATATAAATTCTTTCGTTTATGATTTAAATAAAAAAATCATCGAAATCAATCGATGGTCTTATTTATTTTAGAGATTCACGCTTAAGCGTGTATACCTTTACTCACACAGAAACTTCTCCAAGTAGTGAATCTAGTTTCACTAGTAGTGTAATAAGTTGAGACATCACTATACTGCGAGCTATTAGGCCAATACATGCATAAGCCTTTAGAGACGCCTGCACCCTTTTGAGCGAGGTTATAGGCGACTAAGTTAGCGTGAGCGTTCTTAACCGCAGTCGTATAACTTGAATCGATTCTAAATGATGAGAAAGCTGAGTTATTTGCTAGCTTATCAACAAAGTCCCAAGCATCGAAAGTACAGAAGTAATCGTAATCACTATCCGCATAATGTTTAACATTTGATGTAATTGCGCTGTTAAATGAAGACTTGTTCGATGTCGTGACAACCGAATTAAGTTGAGAAGCCATATTTTCCCAAGCGGTCTTATATGCTGAAGCATATGAGAGGTTAAGGTAAGATAAGGTTTGGTCTCCACTAGAGGAGCTTGCTCCGCCATTATCAGAGATAAAGCCATCTACGATTGCTTTAAGGATTGTGGTCGTGGTCTTCTTGGAATATATTTATAAAATAGTCAAGAAAATTTAGACGAAGTCATCTATGACTTTCTATGAGTTAGTTATAACTATTACCTTATACAAGGTATTATTCGTCGAAAAAACAGTTTAAAATTCTTAACAAATATTAAAAGTGAGATAGAATTAAAGTATCTGTTTAACAAATAATGTAATCTAGCCATGTACTTGGTTAGATTTTCTTTTTATCTAACAAGTATAATCGATATATGCCGTTATCCTGCTAAATTA
>CACXKR010000016.1 GCA_902768335.1 uncultured Erysipelotrichaceae bacterium | reverse complement strand
AGGCTTTCATCCTGAGGAACATTCCTTTCAATCATCATAAGAACCTTTTTGGAGTACACCCTGCTGACGAAAGGACTTCCTGTATTTATTTTGGCAGATACGGTCAGAGTAAAGAACTGACCTTTTTCCCATTGTTTACTGCCAGTAGCGTAATCTACTTTTGTTTTAATCGTGCTTTTGTCAATGTTTCTGTAGGATGAGAGCATCATAGATGCTAATCATAATAAGTTCATGTTCTTGGTTACGTGAAATCATCGACTAATTAATCTCCACAATATTAATATTGACATCAAAAGGAACCGATTCGGTGTAGGCCATTAAGGAATTGGCGACACTTTCTTCGATCTTCGAGCAAATCTCTTGAGCTTTCACTCCTTTTTTAAGGTTGATTGAGATGGTAATTTTAACTCTTCCACTCCTTTGGAATGTAGCTTGAACTGGTTTCAATAATTTGAAGTTCTTTTTAGCGACGCTAGCACCACTAACTTTATTAGTAGCGTCACTAGCGATCGATTCGAAAACAGCTCTTGAAATCATGAGACTACCATTTTTGGAATTTGGATTTATTTGGACGTAATCTGCCATAGATAATCCCCCTTTCAAATTTTATAAATTTGCTAATACGAATTTAACGAGATGTTCGCTCGTGAAGTCAAATGCTTTAATTGCATCTTTAGCAGGTGCACTGGTACCAAAGGTATCGATTCCCATGACGTGATCAGCGTATTTATACCAACCAAATGATGAGAGCATTTCAACTGCAAAGACTTTGTCTTTTGTTGTGCCAATAACTTCATCTCTATATTCTTTTGTTTGTTTATCAAATAGATAAGTTGATGGCATTGAAACAACACGAACATCCACTCCTCTAATAGCAAGTTCCTTTTGAGCTTCGATAGCAAGAGAGACTTCCGAACCGGTTGCAACGATGGTCGCATCGAGTCGTTTTGCTTCTTTGCTTATAATATAAGCACCTTTTTGGACTTCTTTATATTTTGATGCTAGTAAAGGTAGATTTTGTCTAGAAAGAATTAAACAGGTTGGAGTTTCTTTTGATTCTAGAGCGATTTGCCATGCGGCATAAGTTTCTCTAGCATCAGAGGGTCGAATAACATTGACATTAGGAATGCTTCTTAGCATAGCTAATTGTTCGATTGGTTGATGAGTTGGACCATCTTCACCTACTGCAAGTGAGTCATGTGAAAGTAAATAGATGCCTGGAAGTTTAGATAAAGCCGCCATTCTAACCGCCGCTTTCATATAATCGACAAAGACGAGGAAAGCACCGACATAGGTCTTTAGACCTCCGTGGAGAAGCATACCGTTTTGAGCGGCTGCCATTTCGAATTCACGGATACCCCAGTTAATGTTTCTTCCTTTAGGAGTTTTGTAAGTGAAATTGATTCCGTCAGTGATTTTAGTCATGACGCTACCAGCAACGTCTGCTGAACCACCCATTAAGAATGGAACTTTATTATAAAGTTCATTTAAGGCTTTTCCTGAACTAACACGGGTTGAATCACTGTTAGAAGGATCGAATTTTGGTTCCTTTTTAAAGTATGATGAGACATCGCCGCTGAGGGCTTTTTCAAATTTCTTATACGCTCCAGCGTGTTTAATCTTATATTCTTCGACAACTTTAAGATAATTTTTATAAGCTTCTTCACCACGTTTAGCAAAGCTATTCTTAAAGTGAGAATAGACTTCTTCTGGGATGGTGAACTCTGGATAATCATAGCCATAGAATTTCTTGGCTTTAGCGCCGTCTTCCTCACCGAGTGGACTACCATGTACTTTGGAAGTACCTTGTTTTTCACTTCCATAGCCGATGATGGTGTGAACGATGATTAAAGTTGGTTTAGATTTAGAGGTTTTAGCTTTGCTAATTGCTTCATCAATAGCATCGACATCATTTCCATCTAATACTTCTAAAACGTTCCATTCTGAAGCTTTGAAACGAGCTTTAACATTTTCGGAAAATGATAAATCAAGACCACCGTCTAAGGTAACAGCATTTGAATCGTAGAATAAAATTAATTTATTTAATTTGTGGTGACCAGCTAGAGAAATAGCTTCTTGAGAGAGACCTTCTTGAAGGCAACCATCACCACAAAGTGCATAGGTATAATGCGAGCAAAGCTCTTTACCTTGAGGATATTGATGCGCGACAGCTCTTTCAGCCATAGCCATACCAACCGCTTGAGCAATACCTTGTCCAAGTGGACCGCTGGTCGCATCCACACCTTTGGTGTGTTTATATTCAGGATGACCTGGAGTAAGCGAACCGAGTTGTCTAAATGATTTTAAATCATCAAGGCTAACTTCGTAGCCAGAAACATGAAGCAACGTATAAAGTAAAGATGAAGCATGTCCAGCCGATAAAACGAAGCGATCGCGGTTAAACCATTCTGGTTCTTTAGGATTGGCCACTAAATGCTTTGTAAACAAAGTATAAAGAATTGGGGCGCTACCTAAGGCCATACCTGGGTGACCTGATTTGGCTTTGTTAACAACGTCGATACATGTTGCACGAATCGCGTTAACGCTTAATTTGTCGATTTCTTTCATAATTTAATCTCCTTAATTTATTAATAAATTATTCTTTCTTAATTTCGATTCCTAAATCCTCGAGTTGAGCTTCATCAACCGGTTGAGGAGCGCTGCTCATTGGGCACGCTGCTCTTAAGTTTTTCGGGAAAGCGATGACATCGCGGATATTATCAGTTCCACAAATTATCATAGATAATCTCTCTAACCCGAAGGCAATTCCACCATGTGGAGGAGTGCCATATTCAAATGCTTTTACAAAGTAACCGAATTTACGAACGATATCTTCGTTTGAAAAACCTAATATGTTGAACACATTGTTTTGCATATCTTGGTCGTAAATACGAAGCGAACCACCACCAGCCTCATAACCATTTATGACAATGTCATAAGCAGCGGACAAAACCTTGCTTGGATCGCTGTCTAAATATTTAGCGGTTTCAGGCGTTGGTCTTGTGAATGGGTGATGGAGAGCTTTGTAGCTACCGTCATGAATATCTTTTTCAAATAATGGGAAGTTGACAACCCATAATAAATCATATGTATTTGGTTTAATTAAACCAAGTTTGCGGGCGTATTGACTTCTTAAGGCTCCTAAAGCGAAGCAAGTTTGATCGTGTTTACCTGCTAAAACGAGCACTAAATCATTTGTCTTAGCGTCGACAGCTTTAACAAATTCTTGAATAGTTTCTTCTTTGAAGAATTTAAGAAGCGAAGATTCAACACCGCTATCTAAAACTTTAAAGACACCGATGCCACCAAAACCAAATTTCTTGGCTTCAAGAGTCAATGAATCGATGACCTTGCGGCTCGTATTAACTGCTTCGCCTGGAATTACCAAGGCTTTAATTGTTTCAACGTCTTTATAGGCGTTAAAATCACCTTGTTTAAGGATTTTAGTTACATCTTTGAGATGTAATTCAAACCTAGTATCTGGTTTATCGCTTCCATAGACATCCACTGCTTCAGCATAATCCATTCTACGGAGTGGAGTTTTAAGTTCATAACCTACGCATTCTTTGAATACTCTTTTTAAGAATCCTTCCATAATTGAAAGAATTTGATCTTGATCAAGGAATGACATTTCTAAGTCGATTTGGGTGAATTCTGGTTGACGATCTTGACGTAAATCTTCATCTCTAAAGCATCTTGCAATTTGGTAATATCTTTCCATTCCACCAATCATTAAAAGTTGTTTAAATAATTGTGGAGATTGAGGAAGAGCATAAAATGCTCCATGGCTTATTCTAGAAGGGACGATATAGTCTCTAGCGCCTTCTGGAGTGGAAAGTGTCAAACACGGAGTTTCCACTTCAATAAAACCATTTTTATCAAAATAATCGTGAGCGATTGAAACTATCTTCGCTCTTTTAATAAGGTTTGATTGTAAAGAGGGACGACGTAAATCTAAATAACGATATTTTAGTCTTAAATCCTCTAAGGCATCAGTTTCATCAGCAATGATCATCGGAGTTGGTTTAGCTTTGCTAAGCACTTCAATTTTGGAAACGATGACTTCGATATCGCCAGTCTTAAGATTCTTGTTTGGAACGTCTTTTTTAGCGACTTTTCCTTGCACTGAAATAACGTATTCATTACGAATATCAGGAATTTCGACGCCTTCTTGCACTGTTAATTGAATAATGCCAGAGCGATCTCTTAAGTCAATGAATACGAGCGAGCCAAGGTTTCTTTTTTTAGCAACCCAGCCCACTAAAGAGACTTTTTGTCCAACATTATCTAAAGATAAATCGCTGTTGTAACATGTTCTTTCCATTTTATTTAACATCCTCCAAAGCAAGCTTTGCGCTTTCTTCTTCATATTCGATAATTAGCGATTCAAGCGTTTGAGCTAAATCTTCTAATTCAACACTGGTTTGAGTTTGACTGCGCAAGTTTTTAACGTTAACGCGGCCTTTTTCCATTTCTTCTTCGCCGATAATAATCGCGAATTTAGCATTCTTTTTAACGGCTAGTTTAAGGAGTGAACCAACTGATTTAACTTGGTAATTAGTATCAATCACAAATCCTTTTGAACGTAACATATCCGCTAAAGAGAAATTTTTATCAATAATTTCTTGATTTAAACCTATAAGATAAAAATCAGGACCGATATTTGCATATTTTGAGCCATGGACATGAGTGTAGACATAAGCGAGTCGCTCAATACCAAAGGCTAAACCGACACCTTCAAGATCTGGGCCACCAACTTCCTTTAGAAGTTTAGCGTAGTGACCACCACCACCTAAGGCTCCAACATTATCGAGTCCTTCAATCTTTTCAGCGTGATATTCAAAGACGACACCAGTGTAATAATCTAAGCCTCTAACAAGGTTGTTATCAACGATAACTTCGATGCCGATTTCCTTTAATAAGGAAATAACATTATTCAAATATAATTTAGCGTCTTCAGAAAGGTAATCTGACATCTTTGGAGCATCTTTGATGATTTCTTGATCAGCTTCGACTTTGCAGTCTAAGATGCGAAGTGGATTTACTTCATAGCGACGTTTGCAGTCAGCGCACATCTTATCGATATGTTTAGCGAAATATTCTTTAAGAGCTTCGCGGTAATTTTTACGTGACTGTTCATCCCCTAAAGAATTGATATAGACTTTGACATTTGTTAAACCAAGCACCATTAAAGCGTGGTAACCAAGAGCAATAATTTCAGCATCTTCTAAATAAGAAGAAACACCGACATATTCCACACCGAATTGTTGGAATTGACGGTATCTACCTGCTTGAGGTCTTTCATATCTAAAACATGGACCACGGTAGAAATATTTAAGTGGTAAATCAGCATTAGCATATAGTTTATTTGAAACTATGCTACGCATAATTCCAGCGGTAAGCTCTGGACGAAGGGTGATTGAGCGACCACCCTTATCTTCGAAAGTATACATTTCTTTATTGACGATATCGCTAGATTCACCAACACCTCTAACAAACAGATTAGTATGTTCGATAATCGGAGTGCGAATTTCGTTACAGTTATGGATGCTCGCCACAAAAATGAGACGAGATTCAATGTCTTGATAGATATAGGCATCTTTATCGTAGATGTCGTGAGTGCCTTTGACTGGGTATATTTCCATATAAAAATACTCCTAAATTAATCAAAGATATTATAGTTAATAAAAACTATAACTGCAAATGATTATTATAGAAGTAAGTTCTTATGCCTAATTAATGGGTGGCTCTAGTAATTTCGTAGATTGATTTTATGCCACTTATAACATTGATTGCATCTTGTAACGCTACTGCGTTTTGAACATAAATTGTTACAGCGATTGTCGTGGTTAGAGTCTGCTCGTGGAAAATAGCGTTTAAGGAAGTGACTGGAATTTTCTTTTGAGCGAACACCTGCATGATTTCAACGATTAAATTTGAGCGATCATGACATTCAATTTTTAGATCGACTGGATAAGTTGATTGTTTTAAATTTTCTTTCCAATAAACATCGATTAATCGCTTCTTTTCGTTAGCAATATTTGGACAATCTTTACGGTGAATTGTGACACCCTTACCTTTGGTAATATAACCAACAATCTCGTCTCCTGGTATCGGAGTGCAGCAGTTGCCAAGAGTGATGGCGACCTTATCGCCTGCTCCTGGAATATAGACTGGAGTTTTATCCGAATCTTTAGCAACTCTTTCCGACGATAAAATATCGTTAGATGGACGTTTAATATTTAAGAAATCGATGATTGCTCCAGGGGTAGGATTCTTATTGGAAATCTTAATATACAAATCTTCTAATGAAGACACTTCAAAACGATCTAAAACACTATTCTGGGAGATGAGCTTTTCCATCTCGACTTCATTGATGTTATACGCTTTAAATGCTTCGATGGCGCTAGTCTTTCCTTTGGCAATCATATCATCGCGCATAAATTCAGCATTTTTCTTCGCTAAAAATTTACGGATATGAGATTTAGCAAAGCTAGTTGTGACAATATTGAGCCAATCAACATTTGGACCTGGCGAAGATTTTGAAGTCTTAATTTCAACGATATCGCCAGTTTTTAGTTCGGTTGAAAGAGGCACCATGACATTGTTAACGAGCGCTCCAACGGCTTTTTCAGCCACGCCAGTATGAATTTTATAAGCGAAATCTAACGGGGTTGCTCCACTTGGTAAATTGATAACTTTACCCATTGGGGTAAACACATAGACATTAGCTTCAAAAATATCATGAGAAAGCGTGTCCATATATTCTTTAGCGTCTACATTTTTGTTTTCACTCATATTGACGAAATCGCGGAGCCAATAAAGCTTTTCTTCGATCTCTTTTTGTTCTTTCTTTGGATCGTATTTGGTACCTTCTTTATATCGCCAGTGAGCAGCAATACCGCTTTCAGCGGTTTCATCCATTTCTTTGGTTCGAATTTGGACCTCAAAAGTGTTACCGTTTCCATCTAAGACGCAAGTATGTAGCGATTGATACATATTTGGTTTTGGAGTAGCGATGTAATCTTTAAAACGACCTAAAACAGGTGTGTAAGTCGCGTGGATAATTCCCAATATTTCATAGCAATTTAATTCGGTTTCGGTGATTATTCTTAAAGCCAGAATATCAAAAATTTCTTCGAATTTATGGTGCTTTTTATATATTTTTCGATAAATCGAATAGATTGATTTGACTCTCGATTTAAGTTCGAATGGAATGCCTTTTTTAAAGAGGTCATCCGCAATCTTCTTAGAAAAGGTTTCAAGGGACCTTAAGCCATTTTTAACTTTGTTATCGACGAGTTTAACAATCTCTTCATATTTCTGAGGCTCTAAATATTTTAAAGATAAATCTTCAAGTTCGGTTTTGACGCTATTCATACCTAAGCGGTGTGCGATTGGTACAAATACTTCAAGAGTTTCTCTAGCGAGGATTTGCTGCCTTTCTTCACTAAGTGAAGATAATGTTCTCATATTGTGAAGTCTATCAGCGAGTTTAATGACGATGACGCGGACATCTTTAGCCATTCCAAGGAAGATTTTACGGTGATCTTCATAAACGAAATCTTCTTCGCTTCGATGGGATAATTTAAGTCTTTGGATCTTAGTTAAAGAATCGACGAGATTTCTAACATCCTCTCCAAATTCATTTTCTATATCATCTAAAGTTACATCGGTATCTTCGACTGTATCGTGAAGTAAACCAGCGATTAAAGTCGATGGTCCGCATTGAAGAGTTGTTAATATATAACAAACTTCGATTAAATGATGGATATAAGGCTCTCCAGATTTACGGAATTGATTCTTATGAGCTTCCTTAGCAAAAAGATACGCCTTTTCAATTCGTTGACGAGTTTTCGCGTCGCGAATATAGACGAAATATTCTTCTTTCACTTCATCGAAAGTGTGTAGCTTTAATTGATTGTCCTTTTCGCTCATATGCGTTAATTATACATTATTTTACTTTCTTTGAAAGAAAAAAGGACTGCAATTAAGCAATCCTTATTTAATTTAGTTTATCTTATTCTTTTTCCCAGAGATGAGAGATGAAGTTATCAGCGAAGTGATTTGGAGTACAAGCAGAGAATGTTTCATATTCTTCATATGTCGCCATTGTGACTGGTTGAGAAGCGTATCCTTCACTAGCTAAATCCATGACATTGGTTTTAACGGTGAATGTTTCACTCTTATATTCATAAGATTCTAAGAAATACCATGATCCTTGAGTGGCGCTAGCTTGTAAGGAAGTGACCTTTGTGCCATCGCTCTTTTGTCCTTCATAGACCGAGAGATATTGACCGTCATGAGTTTGATATTCACCACCACCAACAATCTTAATTGTGAAGTGAGTTGCATCGGTGTAATGGCATTGAATTTTAACAGCTTTAGTTGGATCACCAGAAGTTGTTAGATAATATGGATATTCGCCTTTATCATCGCGGTGATGATCACCGTTTAGGAAGATCATCTTATCAAGATTTGCTTGATAAATACCATAAATATATTCTTTGTCGTTCTCGGGAGCAGTTAATACCTTTTTATAACCTTGATAGGTATCTGGTCCAGGATTAACGCTTGTGGCGCTTTCAGCGGATGGGCCGACTGGTCCTGATTTTCTAGAAGTTGAACTGATTTCAGCACCACTGCTTGATTTTTTCTTCTTACTACCGCCTTTTCCGCCTGTTGTACAACCGGCTAAGATTAGAGCGGTTAAAGGTAAGATAAGTAAGCTTTTTTTCATATTAAAATCCTCTTTAACAATTTTATTATAGAAAATTGGTTATATTAATTCAACAAAAAAGGTGAGACCGAAGTCCCACCTTCATAATAGGAATAAAGTTTTCAACCATTAACTAATTGTATAAGTTACGGTTATTTTGGCGATTTGGCCATTATATTTGTTTGTGCCAGAATCCTTCTTTGTCGAAACGCAGAAGAAACCATTGCCTGAACCAGTGTATTTACCTGATGTATTGACACTAAATTCAGTTCCGCCTGTTTGTGCGCTTGTATAAGCAGTGTTGCCAACGCTCAAATCATATAATTTTTTGGCAGAAGCACCGGTTCTAACAACAACTTCTAATGACTCGATTGAACCTAGACTATCTTTGTTTGCAAACCAAGCAGTACTTGTTGCATCCCAATTGTCTTTGTCTTTCATCATGAGCCAGTAGGCGCCCTCATAAGACCCTCTGTAAGAATGGAAAATTAACCAATTCATTCCTCCAAATTCGCCTTCTTTACCTTCGGTATCAGTTTCTTCGGCACGCGGATAGGTATATCTATCTGGTTCGCCTTCAAAATCTAGAATAGCAGTATGTTTGCCTGGAGTAAGATCGAAATCGACAGCTTCGCCACTTGGCCCAGGTTCAGTCGATGGAGTACTTGGTCCGGCACCACTTGTGTTGGTGTTGGTTTTTGAGCCAGACACTTGAGCGGTATCAGTGACAGAAGTTGATTTTTTCTTCTTGCCACTGCTTTTACCTGTGGTACATCCTGCTAATACCATTGCTGCCAAAGGTATTAGAATTAAACTTTTTTTCATCTTTTATCTCCTTTCCTATTAGGAAACTTAAATGAAATCGTACGTTTTTCATTCAAATTTCTACATATATTATATATGAGTATCTTTACTTATTAAAGAAAAGAAAAAGCAACCACGACGGGTTGCTAATTTAGGATCAATTTATTATTCAAATCTTATAGATTGGAAATACATCGCATTGTTGTTGCGATTTTGAATTTTGATTAGACCTGGAGATGTAGCGTTTAAATCATAAGTAAGAGTTTGAATATTAAATTCTTCATGGATTGGTGAAACACTTATTTCAGCGGTCTTTGGATTAACCTGCAAAGTATCCCCAACATATACCGAAGCTGTTCGGTTTGGATTATAAGAATAATTTTTGTATGAAACTATTTCTAGAATTAGTTTAGATGGAGCGATTTTCGAGATTTGAAGTTGTCCTCCATCGACCCAAGTATCGTGGCCGAGTTTCGCTAAATGGATGATTTTAAAACCAGAAAATGGAATGCCTGCACCGTTGATACTAACAGTGATATCAGTTGTGGCTCTCATGCCGTAACAATAGATATTTGTTCCATCAAAATCATATGTCTTGTTATAAGCATGATAACTTGGTGAATTTCCTGGATCTTTAAAACAGTCGTAATCTAAAGTCCATGGAAGAGTGTGATTTTCCCCTTCTTCCACCGTTTCTGCTCTTGGTTTAATAGCTGGGCTGGAAGTTGTTTCGTCTTCATCTGGTTCACTGATCGTATTGGTTGGGCTCTTTTTCTTTTTAGCGCCACCTTGTGAACATGCTGAAACAAAAACTAGAGAAGCAATTAAAGGAATAAACAAAAATCTTTTTTTCATATTAGGCACTCGGAGAAGTTACTTTGTAAATTTGAATTGGGACTGTGTTAGTTCCAGTATTGAAGCTAGCAAATCTATCCGAATCAGAATCTTTGTTATAATAGATGAATTTTTGATATGATCCACCATTATAACCTAATTGAACATTACCAGTGATATTTGGATCAAATATTGTTAATAATTGTTGTTTAGCAGCGTTTGTTGATGTTGTTGCCACAAAGGAAGCAGCACCAGAATTGATTGTGAGTTTAAGCGGTTTTGCAGCATCTTTGGTCGCCATTAACATAACGGTGACTGTGCTTTCGTTCTTGACGAAATAGAATGCCGATTTTTCGATTTGCGATCCTTCCAATCCATCTATAACTAAAGATTTTCCAATGACTCCATCGTGTTGATAGGTAACGTAGTTACCTCCTTTTTTAGGAGTATCCCAAATATGGTCTTTGTCTAACGCGCCATTCCAGACTCTAACAAATGAGCTATTATCAGGATCGATTGAGGTAATAATATAATTACCGGTTGCATCAAATTCATCAAATGAATCTACTCTCGTATATGTCTTTGCAATATATTCGGAAACATTTAATGTATGAGCAGGAATTTCTAAAGTTGTACTTATATCTGAAAATTCGTGTTTAGCGGTAACTTCAAAGCCTTCTTGCTCCATCGATTCCAAAGCCGAAACAGGAGAATCAAAACTAAATAATGGTTGTTTAACAGTTTTATAGCCACCGGCCTTATCATCTAGCTCAGTTGTGTATCCCACGGCAGCTTTGGCTTCTTCGTAACTAAGAGTTTCGGCTCGATCTGTATCATAGGTTATCTTTAGAGATAAACCATCATAACTCATGTTATCAAATTCATCGTAATTCTTATTGGTTAATTCGCCTTCAATTTCAAGTTCGGCGATAGATTCGACAATGATTTGATCGCCTGGAATTTCTAATGTTCCAGTGACGTTCGCTAATTTGGATTTAACGGAAATGGTAAAACCATTTTCATCAAATTCTTCAAGAGCTACTAATGGAGTAACTGTGTTCCATTCAAATGTTGCAACCGGTTTCTTCGTGACTGGATCAGTATATTTATTAGCTTTCATTTGAGCCCAGGTGAATTGTTCATTATCGCCATTATCATAACTGACGATAACATTGAAGTCTGAATAATCGATTTCTTGGTTTGCAACTAAAGTTGCAGTATATGCGCCTGTACCATCTTGATATTGAATTTCAATACCTTCAACAACTTTGACTACTAAATCGTTAGCGGCAAAGCTAAAATAGCCTCTAACTTCAGCATTTTTATGTTTAACACCGATTCTAAAGCCACTTTGTTGATATGCTTTTGTAGCAGTCACCAGCATTTCGGTAGTGTCAAAGACATTGCCGAAGGCTGGAGTGGCATAATCGCCTAAATTATAGGTTTTAACTGGTTCTTCTGAGCCATCTGCGATTAAACCGACTGTTAAACCTGTATAATCAATTGGCTCATTAACCAAATATGTATTTTTAGTGATCGATCCACTTATATCGACTTTAACTAGTCGCTTATGAACCGCAATAGAATATGTTGTTGTCTTAGTTTGAGTTTCGCTATCGCTACGCTTAAATGAATATGAAATATTCACATCTTGGCTTGCTGCTTCGTTAACGAACTTGCCTTGAGCATCTCGATTACCTGTTTCAATTGTTGAATAAATATTTACAACAACTTTTGTTTCTGGCGATTCACTATAGAAGGCATTGATGACAATTCCATCACTAGAGAATTTAGAACCAACGAAGAAGTCGGTCTCGTGAGTTGATTCGCTGTCGACTTCAATCTTAGTTAAATCACCACGGAAATATTCGATGATGATTGCTTTTAAATAAATCGCACCACCTTGAACATTGGGTTCAGCAACGTTTTTAATTGTCGGTGAAAAATGAATATGAATATCGCCGGTTAACGAACCGTCGTTAAATATTCCTCCAGTTACTGTATCAAGAGGCTGGTCGGTGCTATATTTTGGAGTGTGAATGTTATCGATATATTTAGTATTACCTATGGTAATAGATATGTAAGAACTACCATAATCGGTACTTGTTCCATATTGGCTTCCATCATCAATATGAGAACCAGATGAAGAGCATAAAACTGAAACAGAGCGAATCTTTCTCGTGTTCTTTGTTACTAAATCAACATTTCCATATGGAGCGGAGCTAGAACCAAAAGTTAAGGATTGACCACCACCGACATTTTTAGTTGGAGTGTCGAAATGATATTCCCATTCTAATTTACGGTTTCCATAACCCAATTGGACTGTGCCATCGGTCTTGGTCTTTCCATCGTCGCCATTAAATAACTTATTATCATTCTTGGTTTCACCTGTTTTATTCATTTCCCAGAAATAGGTGTAATCAGAATTATCGATGACTGTGATAGTGACATCATCAGTCAAAGATCTATTAAATGTTGAACGAGCAACTAAAGTTGAAGATCCTTCTCTAAGGGCGGTTAAGACGCATTGACTAGTCTTAACTTGAGTTTCAACTTTTAAGACGTTTGGATTGGATGATTCCCATTGAATTCCTTTTTCGGATTCTGGGCCACCTCCGGTGAAAGTTACGCTGAAATCGAGTTCATCACCTACTTGCATAAAGAAATCTTTGGTGTATTTCATCGAAATCTTGGTGATGTGATTGTCAGCTTTGCCTGGATCATCTGGATCACCCTCAGGCGGAATATAAGGAAGTGTTGTACTCGTATCGGTGGACGAAGATTTCTTCTTTTTATTTCCACCACGAGTTAAATTACAACCAGAAAGAATTAAGCTTGCGATGGGCAAACTCATTAATAATAATGCTTTGAGTCTTTTCATAATTAACCTCCGGGACAGTTAATACGAAGTATCCAAACAAATTATAAAACAATATCTAAAAAAATGCACACCCGAAAGCGCGCATATGCTTGTTCATTTAAAATATAATTTTATTTAGCGATAAAATCGCTAATTCTGAATTCAAGAGTCGTTCTAAATTTGCTATTTAAATAGAAAGTTCCGAAAATATCGATGTGAGAATTGCTCTTAATAACGCTTTCAGACATATTAAAACCAAGCAATTTGCTTTGAATTGATAAAGGCGTAGATAAATGCTTACCTTGTGAAATAAATTCAAGGCCTCTAGTTGGAAGATTACTAACTTTAAATAGAGGTTCTTTAAAACCGACACCAAAAGGTGAAAATGTTTCTAGAACACGATAATTATCCATATTGATATCCACTAAAGAGATTTCAATCGATGGCTTTTCATCATTATCGAATGGATAAGCAGCGCATAATTTTTCAAAATCTGCTCTAAATGCTTCAAAATCAGCCTTTTTAATTGATAATCCGCCCGCTAGAGCGTGGCCACCACCGTCGATAATATATTTTGAAAGAGATTCAAAGGCTTTAACAACATTAAAACCCTCCTTAGAACGAATCGAACCTTTTAAAACATCTGGGTTCTTTTCTTTTTCGGTGAAAATGAGGATTGGAACGTTATATTCTCCTAATAATCTATTGGCGATTAAACCAATCAAACCTTCTAAAATATCGAGCTTTAAAACAATGCCACTTTTATTAACTAAATCAGCACTTGGAATAAGCTCAACAGCTTGCTTTGTAAGTAGCTTTCTTTGCTCGTTATTTTCTAAGATCCAGTCGCGGAGAGATTTAACGTAATTTTCATCTTCACTTGTTAAATATTTAACAAGAAGGTTGATATTTTTGTTTGTAACCACTCGCGCAATAGCATTGATTTTTGGAGCGATTTCTAACCCAAAAGTTTTCTCGTTAATTAGCTCATTTTCCACTAGATCCATGAGCCTTGGATAACGATGTTTTTTAAGCTTATCAATAGCGAGTCTAACTACGTCTCGATTATAGCCTTTTAATTCCATCATATCTGAGACGACGGAAAGCCCTGCCAAAGTGAGCAAATAATCATCATAATAACCAAGTAAAGCTGCTGAAACAAAAAGGGACATATAACCCGCAGAGCCGATGATGTTTGAAATATTTGACACGGTTGGATGAATTATTCCCACCGCCTTAACTCTATTCTCAGGTACTTCGTGATGGTCAATAACGATAACATCTATTCCTAACTCGTTTGCCTTATCAATCGCTTCATTCGCGGATATGCCGTTATCGACGCAGATGATGAGATTAAATCTATTCTCAGCTATTTTTATAACGTTTTCAACGTTAAGTCCGTATCCATCAATATATCTTGAAGGAACATAATAAGAAACTTCATAGTCAAGTTTTTTGAACGTTTCAAACATGATCGATGTCGAAGTTATCCCATCGCAGTCATAATCACCATAGATGATTATCTTTTCTTTATTCTTAATAGCCTTAAAAATTCGCTCCTTAACTTCTTTCATTCCTTCGATTGAATCCGGATCAAGAAGTCTAACTTCTTCAATAGGTTTAGTTAAAGAAGCGTAATCATCTTCGCTTAAAGAATAATAGTTTAAAATTTTTGCTCTAAAATCGTTCATAAAATAAAAGGCTACTAAAAGTAGCCTAATTTAATTAATCGTTAATACCAATGAAGATTCTTTCTTCTGGTTCACTGGTTTTTGGTTGTTCGTGAAGTTTGATTCTTTGCTTCTTTTCTTTCTTTTGGAATTTTGGAAGTCTAATTTTACTAAAGGCTTTGTCTAAAAGAGAACCTAATGGACCCATCACAGTTAAAACAGCGATTAGACCAACAACTAAACCAACAAGAGATGCAGCAAACATATAAGCGGTTGACGCTAAACCGAATCCGAAATAGTTAATAACTAAATAGATTGAAAGAATTGCGATGATAATAATACCGCTTGCGGATAAGGATAATGCTTTTTGCATTATTTCTTTGCGTTTTTCTAAAGTAATTTCTTCTTTAGAATCTTTGACGAGTTCTTTTTCTTTCGCGGCAAATAAGATAGCGAATAAGAGAACTGGAACAGCGACGACAGGCATCGTAATTGAACTTAAGGCTGTTGTTCCAAGACGAGTTAAAGCAAGTAAGCCATAAGCAGTTGCAGCTGAACCACCAGCGACGATGCTTGCAGCGATACCACGTGAAACTCTAAATCTAATAGCGATATATAATCCAGCACCTAAAACTGCGATACCTGTTGCTAAAGCAACAAATCCTTGATTTGGTGTGGAAATTGTCTCGTGAGATTTTAAAAGTGAGAAATCGATCTTTTCAGCTTCGATACCTTCTAAAGAGATGATGACTTGTTCAAAAGCATAACCTAAGCCTTCATCAGCGACTTCATAGCTTTTACCTTTATCAAGAGAATATTCAACTTTGTTAACACTTAAGACGCTAGATAAATCGACAGCGAAATAATTGTATGGAAGAACTTCTTCTTTTAAGGTATCCGAATCAAATTTGGTGATCTTTTGATAAGTTACACCATCTTTTGAATCGTATTCTAAAGCTTTGTCATTAACTTTAATGTTCTTTAGAACATATTCTTCAAAAGCTTCAGCATCGGTGATGACTTTATTTTCAGCGTTAATATTAACGTAGAGCACGGAATGATCTTTTGTAGCGGCATCAACATTAAGTGGTGAGCCTTTAATTGAGCCAAAGACTGCGATACCAGCAACCGATGCTACAAGTAAAGCAGATAAGATAATCGAAGTTAATTTGCTATGTTTGGTGAAATTAACGTTTTCGTATCCACTCTTGGTGTCGGTTTTCTTTTCTTCTAAGACATTTGGAACATCTTTAGGATCGATTGCAAAATATGAATATTTGTTTTGGAATGAAGTTGTATTTGTGAGTAAATACATCATGATTTTGAAGACGATGAGGTTCATCGCTAAAGCGAATAATGATCCAAAGAATAAGATTACGCTCATTGGTTTTAAGGCTGCTCCACCTAAAACGAAGAGCATTAGACCTGTAAAGGCGAGAACGGCGGAAGCATCGACGACAAGTAAATTTGATTTACGGGAAGCTTCTTGGTTGGCTTTCTTAATGGTGCGTCCTTTAAGGACTTCTTCTTTGAATTTGAAAAGATAATAAACAGAGCTAAATAAAGAAGCGACCGCTAATATGACGCCACCAACGATTGCTGGAATATTGAAGAGCGAACCCATGAAGATAAAGACGACATAGGTTAAGAAAACAGTTCCAACCGTGTTAGCGATAACCGCAAGCGCGCTCCAACGATAGAATACAACGAGAAGTAGACTAACAATTGCTAAAGCAATTAAAGTCGAGATGAGCGTTGTGGACCAAGCTAAGTTAACATCGCTACCAAGCACTAACAAGTTTTCATTTGTAGCTTGAAGTGTATTGTAATTGTTTGTAATTCCACTAGCGGATTCAGTGACGTAAACAGTTGAAATTTCAGCTTCGTATTTAGAGGCGTTAAACATATTTTTTAAATATGTCGCTTTCAAGTTAGCAAATTTTAAATTCTTTAAATCGTAATTTCCTTCTTCATCAGGAGTGCCGCAAAGATATTGAATTTCGGTATGTTCTTCTTTGCTATTTTCATACCAGAAGTGTTTGTTATTAAATTCCATTAAAATCTTGCTAGAGATATGCGGATCTTTACTGACTGATTCATAAGAATCACCATCGTTCCAATCGTGGACGAGGAAGATGTTTGGAGTGTTGTCCTCTTCTTCACCTTCACCTTCACCACTATCGCCTTCAGCGTTTAAGCGGGTAAATTTATTTTGAGCTGGAACATCTGGATTACCAGAATCACCACTAGCATCTTCGATACCTTTTAAGAAGGTCTCAACTTTTTCTTTATCAGATGCAGGAACCGGAATGATTACATAAGGAATTGTATCTTGAACTTTAGTGATATAAGCTTGACTATCTTTAAAAATATCATCGACGAATTGATCATCTTTGGTGCCTATAAGAGAAAAACTACCGCCAGAATATGGTAAATATTTTGAAATATATTCGAATTCGCTTTGATCAGCGGCAAAGCTGACTTCGATAGCGAATTTACGACCTTTATCACCAGCATTGGTGGTTTGGTCTTCTTGAATGGCAACCGAATAATCTTCAACCGCAAAGTCATCTAATCTCTTACGGAATTCTTTTGCGACATCTTCGACTTGGGATTCGCTTCCTTCTACGGTATATAAGACTTCATAAGAGTTTGTGAATTCTCGACCAGCATTCAAACGTGAAAAAACGGTCGTTGCAGAAACTCCGACTGCAAGTAAGATGGATAAGGCCATCAAGATGTAGGCAATAAATCGTCTCATAGTAATAGTTCCTTTTCTAAATCACTAAATTATATTAATTTAAGCGTCTTTTAAAGAATACTCTTTCTTACTTATTAAGTAAAGAGGAAACGAAAAATCACTTTCTATTTATATTAGTTAAAATTTTCATAATTTATGAAAAAATTCTTAATATTTTAGCAAAGAAAAAAGAGGTCTTTTTCCTCTAATTTCAGTCATTTTATATTTACTAGTAAATATTAGCTAAACAATTTGTGATTATGATTCTTTTCTAAATGTTGATATGCTTCCTCGGTTAAAACTCTTCCTCTAGGAGTGCGATTAATTAGGCCGATTTGAAGTAAAAATGGTTCATAAACATCTTCGAGGTTCATAACTTCTTCACCGATTGAGGAAGCGACTGTTTCTAGACCAACCGGTCCACCGTTAAAGCGATCAGCAATCGTTTCTAAATATTTAATATCGACATCATCTAGTCCAAGACAGTCCACTTTTAGAGCTGTTAATGCTTTAAGAGCGTCGCTATATTCGATATGATCTTTTCCTTCATAGTTAGCGAAGTCTCTAACACGTCTAAACAAACGGTTAGCGATACGAGGTGTTCCCCTGCTTCTTTTGGCGATTTCTAATGCCGCTTTTGGATCAATTTCAGTATTAAAAACTTTAGCGGTTCTATTGACGATATCTTCAATTTCTTTAACAGTATAAAAGTTAATCTTTTCGGTTATACCGAAACGAGCGCGAAGTGGCGCAGATAAATCACCTGCTCGAGTGGTCGCTCCAACAAGAGTGAATGGCGGTAAATCTAGGTTGAGAGATGAGGCTCCAGATTCACGAGGAATAATAATCGATAATTTAAAGTCTTCCATCGCTCCATAAAGCACTTCTTCAACGACTCGAGGTAGACGATGAATCTCATCAATAAAAAGAACATCACCTGGTTCTAAAGTAGTTAAAATTGAGGCTAAATCACCTGGTTTTTCAATCGCTGGTCCATTGATGATTCTAATTTGAGCATGCATCTCATTAGCGATGACATGAGCTAAAGTTGTTTTACCTAAGCCTGGTGGACCATATAAAAGGACGTGGTCGAGCGTTTCATTACGATGACGAGCCGCTCCGATAAAAATCTTTAGATTTTCTTTAAGCGCTTCTTGCCCAACATATTCTTTTAATGTTTGGGGGCGTAAAGAAATCTCAATCGCATCTTCTTTTGATCTATTTGCATCAACAAGTCTAGCCATATTATTTTCTTAATCTTTTTAATGCTTCACGAAGAATGTCTTCGTTGGTGGCATTTGGAATGGAAATTTGCGACAAAACATCATCGATAAGTTTAACTTTAAAGCCTAAAGATTTTAAAGCGGTTCTAACTTCATCATATTGATCTGGATTAGCAGCGCTTCCAGTCGTAAGTTGACCTTTTAGGTCAAGAATGATTTGGGCTGCTGCTTTTCCACCGATTCCAGGAAGCTTCTTTAAATAAGTGACGTTATTAGCGGCAATCGCGTTAAATAAATCATTGGCGTTAGTCGCACTTAAAGCATTTAAAGCAGTTCTTGGACCAATACCTTTAACTGAGATTAAAGAAACGAATGCTTCTTTTTCTCTAATTGAAGAAAAACCGGCGAGATATTGTTCATCTTCTCTAACAACATTATATAAATATATTTTTGTAACTTCGCCTAAAGAATAGTCACTAACATGCGGCACATATACTTGATAACCGATGTCATTAACTTCGATGACGATATAATCTTCGCCAAGATAAGTGATAGGTCCTTTAAATGAAAAATACATAATTAATGAAAAGTGATGATGAAAAGAATGATGATCGCAAGGATAATAACGCTTGAGATAAGAGCGCTAATCATCGCTGGATTGATTTTCTTTTCTTCCATATTTTTTATTGTATAAAAAAATTGCTCATATTAAAAGAGTAAATTTAACTTCTTTTGTTGAGCAATCTTAGTCCCTTTTAAACGGAATTGGTTCAGGAATCGCTTTGCGTTTATGTTCGCTGATTTTATGAAGATATTCGATTCTTTCTTTTGATTTTGGATCAATTTCTTTTCCTAAAAGGAAATCGTCCAAATCTTTATAAGATATTCCCATCTCTTTTTCGTCGGTTTGTCCTTCGAATAATCCAGCGGATGGAACGCGGTTAGCAAGTATTTCGCTTAAGCCATACATTTTGGCGGCATCTCTAACTTCATTCTTAGTTAAATGGACGATTGGAAGAACATCTGCTGCTCCATCACCATATTTGGTGAAATAGCCAACATATCTTTCATCAGCATTATCGGTGCCGAGCACTAGGCCTTTCTTTTCTTGAGCGTAGGCAAATAAAGCGACCATACGCATTCTGACTTTTAGATTCGATTTTGTTAAGCGAATAAAATCTTCATCGCTTAAATCTTTTAAATATGAATGATATGTACCAGTTAAATTAACGACTTCAAGATTTAAATCTAATTCTTTAGCAACACGTTTGGCATCGATGATATCTTGAGGGTTTGATTCAATATCTATTGCATAGCAATAAAGTCTATCTTTTCCCACGGCTTTTCTTGCGATAGCGGCTACTAAAGAAGAATCCACTCCACCGCTTAAACCTAAAACATATGAGTCCATGTGATTAGATTCTAGATAGTCTTTTAGGAATGATTCGATTTCTTTTAGATATTGTTCTAATTTCATAATTTTATTCTAAATATTCGAATTCAAAATCGCAAAGGAAGACAGAGTCGCCATCGACTGCGCCTTTTTCTTTAAGAGCTTTTTCAACATCGATTTTTCTTAAATAATTGATTAAACGCATCAAGCCTTCATCAGTGGATATATTAATTAAAGAATATGTTCTTTCAATAGATTCACCAACGATGCGGAAAACATGATCTTTTTCTTTAACGATTTCAAAGATTGGCTTGGCTTCTTTATAAGCATCGTAGACTTTAATATCTTTTTGTTCAGACACTTCTCCAAGAGGGAATGGAGGAGTAACTTCTAAAATTTCACGACATTTATTAATAAGTTCATCCACGCCTCGGTGAGTTATGCTACAAAGTTTGATAACTTCACCTTTATAATGTTTTTTAAATTCTTTAAATTTATCTTCATAAGAATCATCGTCCATTTTCGAAGCGACGACAATTAATGGGCGTTTATCTAAGCCCATTCCATAAGATTTAATTTCGTTTTGAACGATTTTGAAGTTTTCGTATGGGTTTTCTTCTTCTAATGAAACGACGTGAACGATAAGTCTACATCTTTCAAGATGTCTAAGGAAGGTTAAACCTAAGCCTTTTCCAGTATGCGCTCCTTCGATTAGACCAGGAAGATCCGCCATAACGAAGCTTTCATATTTTGAAACATTAACTACGCCTAAATTAGGTTCAATCGTTGTGAACGGATAATCAGCTATTTCTGGATTAGCGTTGCTAACAACACTTAAAAGTGTTGATTTACCAGCATTTGGTAGACCAACTAAACCGACATCAGCGAGAAGTTTAAGTTCAAGAATTAAACGTTTAGTTTCACCTGGAAGTCCGTTTTCAGCGATGCGAGGAACTCGATTCTTATCCGATTTAAATGCAGCGTTACCTCTTCCGCCTCTACCACCTTTGGCAACGACAACGCTTTCTCCGTTAGTAGAAAGATCAGCAATTAGATGACCATCTTTTTCATCATAGACAATTGTACCTAAAGGTACATCGACGATTACATCATTTGCTCCACGACCATATTTGTTTTTGGTTCCACCTTTTTCTCCATCTTGTCCGATGAATACTTTGGAGTGTCTAAAGTTATATAAAGTGTTGATCGATTTATTAGCGCGGAAAATAATGGAGGCACCTCGACCACCATTACCACCACTAGGTCCACCCTTGGCAACATATTTTTCGTGAAGGAAGGCAATCATGCCATCTCCACCTTTGCCAGAACGAACTTCAACAATTACTCGATCAATAAACATACACACATATTATATACGTGAAGATATAAAAAAGACCACATTATTTTGTGGTCTAATTAATATCTATCTAATTATTTAGCGTAGACAGAAACGCGAGTTTTGCTTTTGCCAAGTCTTTCGAATTTGACGATACCATCGATGGTTGAGAAGATTGTATCATCACCACCGCGACGGGTGTTGACTCCTGGAAAAACTTTTGTACCTCTTTGACGATAGATGATGCTGCCAGCTGTGCAGTATTGTCCGTCGGACAATTTCGCGCCTAAACGTTTGGATCTAGAATCACGACCGTTCTTTGTAGAACCGACACCTTTTTTACTAGCAAAGAGTTGTAGATCTAATTTAAATAACATAACTAATTTCCTTTCTCGATTACCTCGACGTACTTGGAACTAGTCTCTGCCACAGTTTTAAGCTGGGTAAGAATTGTTTCGAGCACTTCGTAATCGTGTTCACTGGCCTTCGCTTTAAGAGATATTTCAACGTCTCCTTTTTCCACTTTAAGATTGAAATCTTTTGGATTCGTTAGAGCGTTGATACCTCCAACTGATATTGCGCTGATAGCGGAGCAGACAATGTCTTTTCCTTCCGCATCGTAATTAGCGTGGCCTTTAACGGATAAATAAACTATTTTTCCGTCTTTACGATTTGCGTTAATATGAATCATATTAAGCAATTGATTCGATAACTAAGCAAGTATATGGTTGTCTATGACCAATTGTTCTACGTGCAGAGTTATGTTTAGCTTTGTATTTGTAGATGCGAATCTTTTTGCTAAGTCCGTTTTTGACGACTTTGGCAGTTACTTTGGCACCTTCGACATATGGTGTACCGACTTTGACCGCTTTATCGGCAACGAGAAGAACTTTATCGAAAACGTATTTTTCGTTAGCCTTAACATCTAATTTTTCAACAAAAATTTGTTGTCCAACTTCGACGCGGACTTGCTTTCCACCTGTTTCAATAATTGCGTACATGTAAATACCTCTACTTTCTCACTCAAGACTCGCTATTAAGGTCTATTGCCTTTGGCAATAAGTTAATCACCTTTTCTAGGCGGTTGTAGCTGGTGAGGCAACAACGTTTAATATATTAATATTATCTAAGTGACTTGTAAAGAATTTGTTTTATATCTTTAGTATTACTAAGTTATCTTTTCGTTAAATGAATAATACCCGCCAGGATAAATGATGAGATGGTCAAATAGCCTAATTTGAAGTGAATCAGCCGTCTTTTTTATTATCTCTGTCGCATAGATGTCTTCATCGCTAGGATTTGGGCTTCCGTCTGGATGATTATGGATTAGAACAAACTGCGAACATCTTGAAGAGATGATTTCTAAGCAGATTTCTTTTGGACTAATGCTCAAATCATTGTTTGTGCCTCGATAGAGAATCTTCTCTTTGATGATTTCTTTTTTCTTGTTGATCATGACGATCGCTAGGACTTCTTGTGTGAAATTTTCTAGGTAGCGATATCTTTCATATAAATCCTGACTTGATCCAATCAAATATCGATGCTGATATAAGGGTGAATTAAGGCGATTATGAAATTCAAAAGTCGCCATTAATTTTAAAGCCGTAATCTTGGATAATCCGAAATGTTCTTCCAGAGAAGAAAGATTTGCGTTTGCAAGCGAGGATAAAGTGAGATAAGTCGTCAATAGATCCCTTGAGATATCCATCGCCGAACACCCTTTTACTCCAGAAGCTATTAAAAGGGCTAAAAGTTCTTCGTCGGACAAAGATTCAATCCCATAGTGAAGCGCCTTTTCTCTCGGCCTAATTTCACGTGGTAATTCTCTAATTTTCATTTCCAAGAGAATTTCCAACCGCCAGGAATAGATGAACTGCCTTCTTTAGACATGAACATGCGGTAAACAACAACTGCAACAATCGCAATTGCGCATATGGCCATGACAGCCGCAAGAGTTATTTCGCCAGTGACGATGTTTTTGCATTCTTTTTCGCTAAGTACTCTTTTCATAAATAAACCTCCTTTGTTCTTCACAAACTATATACTGAGATTTTTCGAAAAAAGTTTGAAAATTTTTAAAAAAATAAAAAATCCACCGGATTTGCGGTGAATTTCTTATATTTATTAATTCTATTATTTATTGTCGATTTTTAAGATTTGAACCTTGTATTCTTGAGCGACTCTAACGACGCATTCATCTCCAACACGTTTTCCAACGATAGCTTTACCAAGCGGTGAAACGTTTGAGATAAGTCCTTTAACTGGGTTAGCTTCAACGGTACCAACAATGGTGTATGAAGCGGTTGTATTATCGCTTAAATCTTTAACTTCGACAGTGCTTCCTAAAGAGACAACCTTGCCACTTTTTGTGGAATTATCGATGATCTTAGCATTTGCTAAAATGTTTTCGATATCTTTAATTCTGGCTTCGATTTCGGCTTGACGATCTCTTGCGGCATCTAAGTCTGAGTTTTCACTCAAGTCGCCTTGAGCACGAGCAGCTTTGATCTGTTCGATAACTTCAGGACGTTCAATATCAAGTAAATGGCGATATTCTTTTTCAAGTTTTTCAGCGCCTTCTTTTGTTAATTCAATTTTGTTAACCATAATTATTTCTCCTAATTAGCAATAATGATTTTATACTTTATTCCACTAAAGTAAAACAATTTTTTCTAAACTGAAATCTAACCTATTTGATAGATTGGATTTTTTCATCTTCATAGAAGGCATTTAGCACTTCTTCAGCCTCTTTGTATTCTTCTTCATCTTCGATTTCTTCTAAAGAAGAGTCTTTCTCGTTATACGAAAAAACCAAAACATTTTCTTCGTCGTTTTCATCGTAGAGAAAAACATAGGATTTCTTTCTTTGTTCACTATCGTAAGTAAAAAGAATTTTCATTAATTTCTCTTCACCATTATCTAAGGTAATGAGCATTTCATCATCAAGTAGCATTTATTTGCCTCCTTTTTTCGATAAATATCGATTCAAAATGACTAAAGCCGCCATCTCATCAACGACTTCTTTTCTTTTAGCGTATGAGAGGTTACTTTCTTTTAATAATTCATCAGCTTCAATCGTCGAATACGATTCGTCGACCATTTCGATTTTTAAATTCGGATTTAATGTAAGTAAATCATCTTTAAATCGTAAGCAAGATTTCGCTCTTGGAGATAAATCTCCACTGGCGTAATATGGGATACCTAAGGCTACCTCAACGATATTGAATTTTAAACAGAGTTCGTTAACGTATTCTCGCGCTTTTTTATAGTTAAATTCTTCAAAGCGAAAAGTCTCGTAGCCATGAGCGATTCCAAGCTCGTCACTCATAGCTATTCCTATTGTTTTTGTGCCTAAATCTAATCCCAAAATCTTATTCATTATTTTAGTAATTGTTTGAACGATTCAAACGCTTCATTTAATTTGGCAAAGTTACGGCCTTTTCCGTTAGCCATATTTGGTCTACCACCGCCGCCTCCACCTAAAATTTTAGCGATTTCTTTGACTAAGTCTCCAGCTCTATTCTCATTAAGAGTTTTGCCACCTAAGAAAATGGAAATAGGAAGATCTCCGTCTCTTCCACCCACTAAAAGTAAGGCATAATCTGGATATTTTGTTTTTAAATCATCACCGATTGAATTGATATTCTCAATCGAAGCATTCTCAAAATATTTAGTTAAAACTTTATAGCCTTTAATATCGTTAAATTCACTTGCTGCACTTTGTGCATTTGCATAGGAAATCTTATCCATAAGTGAAGATAATTTCTTATCTAATTCACCAACTTTTGTAAGTAAGGCTTCGACTCTTTCCTTAGCTTCAGAGATTGAAGATGCTCCGATTTCTTTACAAATTGAAAGTAAAACATCTTCTCTTTGTTTTAGAAGCCTATAGCCACCAAGAGATGAGCGACCTTGAATTCTTCTAACGCCAGAAGCGATGGAAGATTCACTTTCGATGACGAACACTCCGATATCAGCAGTATTTGCGACATGACAGCCACCGCAGAATTCAATCGATTCTTTTCCAAAAGAAACAACTCTAACTTCGTCACCATATTTTTCAGAGAAGAAAGCTTTTGCGCCCAATTTTTGAGCTTCTGCAATAGGAAGAACTCTAATATCGGATTTAATCTTCAAGGAAATTAAACGATTTACTTCTTCTTCGATTGCTTTTAACTCCTCAGGAGTGATTTTAGAATAATGGGTGAAGTCAAAACGCATATAATCGGCGCAGACATATGAACCCATTTGTTTAATATGATCACCGAGCACTTTTTCTAAAGCGGCTTGTAGTAAGTGAGTTGCAGAGTGATTACGTTTGATAAGTTCACGATTATTAATGTCTAAATCAAGATGGACTTTATCGCCAACTTTTAGACTGCCATTTTCTAACTTCACAAAGTGAAGATTTTGTTTATTTGGTGCTTTTTGAACATTGATAACTTTAGCGATTGTATCTTTATTATTCAAATAACCTGTATCAGCAACTTCGCCACCACTTTCAGCATAGAAATTAGTTTGATCAAGGATTACTTCGCCTTCATCATTTATGACGTCAACTTTAACGCCGTCTTTAAATAAAGCGATCACTTTAGCGTCAATAGGATCTTCTTCATAGAAGAATTTGGATGGTTCAACGAATTCGAGCAAGTCTTTTGATTGCTTATGCATGCTTTGTTCATCACTTCTAGCGTTTCTTGCTCTCTCTTTTTGTTTATCCATTTCTTCCTTAAAGGATTCTTCATCAACTTTAATATTATTTTCCGCACAAATTTCTTTGGTTAAATCGATTGGAAAACCAAATGTGTCATAAAGTTTAAAAGCATCTTTACCAGATAATTCTTTTTTACCTGTAATCATTTCACGAAGCAAAGCTTCGCCAGTAGAAAGAGTTTCTAAGAATTTCTCTTCTTCGGCTTTGATCATCTTTTCAATATGTTTTTCTCTACCTTTTAATTCTGGATAGAAATCTTGATAAATTGAGATGACAGTTTTAACAAGGTTATACATGAATGGTTTATTGATGCCGATTTGTTTTGCAAATCTCATCGCTCTTCTAACAAGACGACGTAAAACGTATCCTCGTCCTTCGTTAGAGAAAATTTCACCATCGCTTATAGCAAATGTAACCGCTCTAATGTGATCAGCGATAACTCTATAAGCTGTTAAATACGGTTTTTTGTACGGTTTATCAGCAATCTTTTCAACTTCCTTAATAATCGGCATGAATAGGTCAGTTTCAAAGTTGGATTCAGTTTCTTGTAAGACTGAAGCAATTCTTTCTAGACCTGCTCCAGTATCGATATTCTTTGATGGAAGTTCTTTATATTCACTACGTGGAGTTCCAGGAACAGCATTAAATTGTGAAAAGACGATGCCCCAAATTTCGATGTAGCGGTCGTTTTCAATTTCTTCTTTAAGAAGTCTAACGCCTAAGTGATTTTCATCATATTTTTCACCGCGGTCAAAGAAAACTTCGGTATTTGGACCAGCTGGGCCTTCACCGATTTCCCAATAGTTTCCTTCTAGAGGAATTAAATGAGATTCTTCGACGCCTTGAGCTAGCCAAAGTTTATGAGTTTCTTCGTCGATTGGGTTATAGGTGAAATATAATTTGTCCTTTGGCATTGCAAAATATTTCTCACTTGTGAGAATTTCATAAGCAAATGCGATGGCTTCCTTTTTAAAATAATCGCCGATGGAGAAATTACCGAGCATTTCAAAGAAGGTTTGATGTCTAGCGGTATAACCGACGTTATCGATGTCGTTTGTGCGAATCGATTTTTGAACATTTGTGATTCTTCTTGAAGGAGGTACTTCACTACCATCCATATATTTCTTTAAGGCTGCAACACCCGAATTGATCCAAAGTAAAGATGGATCTTTGTAAGGTATTAAACTAGCGCCTTTTTCAACATGATGACCTTTTCCTTTAAAAAAGTCTAACCACATCATTCTAATTTGTTGACCACTTAAATATTTCATATTTGGCCTCCTAGATAAAATAAAAAAGTATCTCTAAGGAACGAAACTTTCGCGGTACCATCCTTATTCAATACTTTGTATTGCACTTAATTAATTGATCTTTAACGCAGATCTACGATGACTTTCATCATCTCCAAAGGAGTGGCAGGTTCCTTTATTAGAGCAATAAAACTATATCACAAATTAACGTAAATGAGCAAGAAGTCCCCCACATCAATTAATCAATTATTGATGGATACCCCTATAGGTGGGGGATGAATTGCAAAATATTATATTCAGTCGTTGTCGATGAAAAATAATGAATAATAGTCTTTTATATAATTATTAATAATGATATAATATAGATGTGATATTGAGAGGGAATAACCATTCAGTATTCAACATTCATTTTCACCTTATTTTGGTAGTTAAATATCGTAAAAAGGTGATTGATGAAAAAATATCTGAAAG
>CACXKR010000015.1 GCA_902768335.1 uncultured Erysipelotrichaceae bacterium | reverse complement strand
CTTTCAGATATTTTTTCATCAATCACCTTTTTACGATATTTAACTACCAAAATAAGGTGAAAATGAATGTTGAATACTGAATGGTTATTCCCTCTCAATTCCACATCTATATTATATCATTATTAATAATTATATAAAAGACTATTACTCATTATTTTTCATCGACAACGACTGAATATAATATTTTGCAATTCATCCCCCACCTATAGGGGTATCCATCAATAAATGATTTAATTGATATGGGGGACTTCTTACTTATTTACGTTAAATATAGAAGATTTATTGAACGTTTAAATTCATTTTTATATAATAATTTCACGTGGAGGAAGAAAACATGCCAAAAGTAAAAGTTAACTCTGATGCTTGTGGATCCTGCGGTTTATGCGTTGGTTCCCGCCCAGAAGTATTCGAATTTGATGATGAAGGCAAAGCTCATGCTGTTGTCGATGAAATCGCCGATGAATTAGGATTTGAATGTCCATTCGGTGCAATCGAAGTCGAATAATACAATCGATTAATTAGATTAGTCCACTTTGTGGGCTTTTCTTTTTGTTTAAATAATATATAATAAAGACACTTCAGGGTGACGTTAATTACGTCGACTGGCGGTATAGCCCGCGAGCTCAATAGAGCATGATTAGGTGAAAGTCCTAGGCCAACGGTAAAGTCCGGATAGCAGAAGTAGTTGCTATTTATAATCCCACCTGAAGTATGGAGGGATTTTATTTATGTCAAATCAAGAACTAAAAGAGTTCATGGGTTGGTTTAAGTGGGTACTTATCGGACTCATGATTTTAGTAGTAGCAGGTTTAGTTGTTCTATCCATTTTTCAATATAAGAAAAAGAACATTAAACCTACCAAATTTATCGCAGTGACTGGTGTCTTTGGAGCGCTTGCTACAATACTTTATGTATTGGTGCCTGATTTTGGTCTCGGTTTTACCGCTCCGTGGCTCAAGGTTCATCTTGATGAAATACCAATATTTCTAGTTGGTTATATGTATGGACCACTTCCAGCTATAATGGTCACTTTAATAAAAACTGCAATTAAGTTACCGATGACCTCAACTGCTGGAGTTGGAGAATTAGGAGACTTTGTTTTTACAATGGTTTTCGTTCTTCCTGCGGTTATGATTTATGAAAGAAAAAGAAAACTTTCATCAGTCTTTGTTGGTTTAGGTTTGTCCACCGCTGCTCATGTATTGTTTGCTATGATCGCTAATGTTTATATCATGGTGCCATTCTATTCATATTTATATGGAATGCCAATTGAAAGTCTTGAAGGAATGTGCAGCGCAATCATTCCGGCTATCAGTGGTGATAACTGGTTATGGCTATATGCTCTAATAATGGTTTTACCAATGAATCTAATCAAAGATGCAATTGTAATCGCAGTTGTCTTACTTTTATATAAGAGATTACATATCTTAATTGAAAGAATCGGAACAAATAACGAAGTAAAAGAAAACGCCCAATCATAAGGGCGCTTTTACTATCTCTGAATAATTTCTTGGATATTTCTTTTTGGTGGGTTTTGATTTTGAAATTAGCAGCAAAACCCTATTATCTTTACTCTTGGGGAGTTGATATTCAATTAGTTTGCTTTCAGTAATATCAAGTACTTTGTAAGCATGTTTTGCATTTTCAATTTCATTATTAACATTACTAGATTTATAGGCAATAAATTGACCACCAACTTTTACGAAATGAAAACAAATTTCTAACAAAATATTTAATTCTTTAACAGCGCGAGCAGTAACTATATCAAAATATTCTCTTTTTAAATATTCTTCTGCTCTAGCATTTATCACTGTGACATTTGCTAAATTTAATTCTTTAACCATCTCGTTTAAAAATTTAACCTTTTTGCCATTTGACTCTAATAAATATACTTGAGCTGTAGGATGAACGATCGCTAAAGGAAGGCCAGGAAAGCCCGCACCAGAACCAACATCTAATAACGACTTATGGTCTAAATCGACGTATTTATCTAAAAATAAGGAATCGATAAAATGTTTTTCCTCGATTTCATCTTTATCAGTGATCGCAGTTAGATTAAATTTATCGTTCCATTCTAAAAGAAGATTTCGATATTTATCGAATTTAGCAATTGCTTCTTCATTTAAACCATATTCTTTTAGAAGTTTCATTTTTCTAATCTCTTTAAATTTAATATTAACACCGAGATGTCGGTTGGATTAATACCTGAAATACGAGATGCTTGACCAACAGTTGTAGGTCTAATCTTATTTAATTTTTGTCTAGCTTCGAGGGCTAAACCATGCATATTTAAATAATCAATATCATTTGGAAGTTTATATTCTTCAAATTTGGTGAATGATTTTGCTTCGTTTTCTTCTCTTTTGATATAACCTTCGAATTTAACTGAAATCTCTAATTGAGAAATTCCAATATAATCTAATTCAATATCCTTTATTTCAGGAATCAAATCACGAACATTTTCGTAATGAATTTCAGGTCTTTTTAAAAATTCAGTACCTGAAACACCTGCTTTTAAAGTAGGCAAGTTATGTTCTTTTAAATAATCATTTACGCGTTTTGAACTACCTAAATGAACGTTATTTAAAATCTCTTTAACTTTGTTAACATTCTCGTTTTTCTTAACAAAGTTGGCATATCTATCTTCAGAAATTAATCCTAATTTATAACCATATGGCGTAAGTCTAAGATCTGCATTATCGTGTCTAAGAAGTAAACGATATTCTGCTCGAGAGGAAAGAAGTCGATATGGTTCTTCCGTTCCTTTTGTAACGATATCATCGATCATGACACCGATATATGATTCGTTTCGTTTTAAGATAAATGGTTCTTTGCCTAAAACATATAAGGCTGCATTAATGCCTGCGACTAAACCTAGACCACCCGCTTCTTCATAACCAGAAGTTCCACAAATTTGACCAGCACCATAAAGACCTTTATATTTCTTAACTCTAAGAGTTAAATCATATTGAGTAGGCACTAAAGCGTCATATTCAATTGCATAAGCATATTTTAAAAATTCAGCTTTTTCTAATCCTTCTAGGGAATGAACCATCTTTTCTTGAATTGATTCTTCCATAGCGGTTGAAAAACCTTGAAGATAAATCGATTCGCCATCTTTAAATTCTGGTTCTAAAAATAGTTGGTGTCGCTTTTTATCCTTAAACGTCATGACTTTTGATTCAATTGAAGGACAATAACGTGGTCCAACACCTGTCTGTAAACCATTATATGTGGCGGTTTTGTCGAGATTATTCCTAATTAAATCATGGGTTGATTCGTTTGTGTAAATTAAATAACAAGGCAGTTGTTCGCTTAAAGGTTTGAATGTTTTTGTAAGGTAAGAGAACGCCAAATTGCCTTCCATCCCTTCTTGAATAACTGCTTTTGAAAAATCGATTGATGATTTTTTAATTCTTGGAGGAGTGCCTGTTTTAAGTCTAAAAATCTCTAAACCCATTTCTTGAAGGGATTTAGATAAACCGATTGAAGGTTTTTCGCCATCTGGTCCAGCTGAAATCGCTTTATTTCCGCGAAGAATTTTCGATTCCATATAAGTTCCAGTCGCGATGACAACAGCTTTGGATTTAATTAATGTTCCATCTTTTAAAATAACGCCAGTAACAACGTCATCATGGTAATCAATTTTAGTAACTTCTCCTTCAATTACTTCAAGATTTGCAGTGTTTTCCAACAATTCTTGAATATAATGAGGGTAAGAAAATTTGTCTTCTTGAGCTCTTAAACATTGCACTCCAGGTCCTTTACCAGTGTTGAGCATTTTCATCTGTAAATACTCATGATCGGCTGCGATTCCCATCACACCACCTAGAGCATCAATTTCACGTACAACAATGCCTTTTGCTGATCCACCTATCGAAGGATTGCATGGCATATTTGCGATCATTTTCTTATTTAAAGTAATTAGAAGTGTGCTTAAACCCATGTGTGCACAAGCAGCACATGCTTCGACACCCGCGTGTCCCCCACCCACTACAATTACTTGATAATATTTCATTATCCTACGCTACCCTCCATATCCATCTTGATAAGTTGATTAAGTTCAACAGCGTATTCCATTGGAAGTTCTTTGGAGAACGGTTCAATAAATCCCATAATGACCATTTGAGTGGCATCTTTACGAGAAATTCCCCGAGACATTAAATAGAAAAGTTGATCTTCATTAATTTTTGAAACAGTAGCCTCGTGTTCAATAAATGAAGTGTTATTTTGCACTAAATTAGTCGGAATTGTATCGGATTTTGAAATATCATCCAAAATCAAAGTGTCACATTCAACGTGAGATTTGCAGTTTAATGCACCCTTCATATGTTTGACTGAGCCACGATAATTAGCAACTCCACCATTTTTGACAATTGATTTAGAAATAATAGTCGAAGAGGTATTACTCGCTAAATGAATCATACGAGCACCTGCGTCCTGATATTGACCTTTTCCAGCGACAGCGATGGAAATGCAATTTCCACGAGCGCCTTCGCCTGCCAAAATACAAGCTGGATATTTCATATTTGTTTGAGATCCAATATTTCCGTCAATCCAGTCCATTTGTCCGTTGGCTTTAACTAAGGCACGTTTTGTAACTAAATTTACAATATTATTGGACCAGTTTTGAACTGTCGAATATCTGCATTTTGCACCTTTTTCAACGATAATTTCAACAACTGCAGCGTGTAAAGAATCCTTGGAATATATTGGAGCGGTACACCCTTCAACATAATGAACATCAGCGCCTTCATCAACAATGATCAAAGTTCTTTCAAATTGACCTGATTTTTCATTATTGATTCTAAAATATGATTGAAGTGGTTTATCTAGTTTCACTCCTTTTGGAACATAAATAAACGATCCTCCAGACCATACAGCACCATTTAAAGCAGAGAATTTATTATCTCTATAAGGAACGACGGTGTTGAAATATTTTTTAACTAAGTCCGGACACATTTGAACGGCTTGATCGGTTGATAAAAAGATAACGCCTTTATCCTCAACTTCTTTAAGCATATTGTGATAAACAGCTTCAGATTCATATTGAGTTGTAACACCACTAAGATATTTTTGTTCGGCTTCAGGAATACCTAATTTTTGGAAAGTATTTTTAATGGTTTCTGGAACCTCATTCCAATCCTTTTCAACCTTCTTAGAGGAACGAATAAAATAAGTGTAAGAATCGAAATCTAAAAAGGATAAATCAGGACCAAATGAAGGCATTGGAAGCTCTTTAAAAGCATTATATGCTTTAAGTCTAAATTCAAGCATCCATTCAGGTTCATTTTTAAGTCTAGAAATTTCCCTAACTACTTCTTCATTAAGGCCTTTTCCAGTATTAAAAATCGAGACATCTTTGTCTTTAAAACCGTATTTATATTCTTGTTCAAAATTCTTATTTTTCATGGTGATGATTATGGATAATTTCTTCTAATGCGTCCCAACCAATTGTCGCACATTTGATGCGAGCAGCTTGCTTGGATGTATTCATAAATACGATGGCTTCATCAAGAACTGATTCATCGTAGCTTTCTTCTTTAATCATGTGGTTATACTGATCGATGATGTATTTAGCTTCATCAAAGTCTTTGCCAATAACTAGGCTACACATAATATCTGTTGAGGCAGTTGAAATCGTACAAGCGACACCACTCCAACAGCATTCAACAATCTTGTTATCTTTAACTAAAGCGTATACGATGATGTCATCAATGCAGTTATCAGAAAACATATGAAGTTGTTCATATTTAGAAACATCCTCAGGAGTTTTCTTATATTGAGGATTTTCATAATGATCCATGATGATTTGTCTCATCATTTGGGGATTAAGCGAAATAGGCATCTAAGAAATTTCCTCCATTCTTTAAATTTTCAATAAATATATCAATATCTTCTTTTGTGTTATAGAAGTATAGTGAAACTCTAACAGTTGCAGGAGTATTTAAGAAAAGCGGAAGCATTTTAGCGCAGTGCTGCCCTGTTCTAACCGCAATACCCTTTGAATTGAGATAAGTTCCTAAATCTTGAGCGAAAATTCCTTTCATATTAAGGGTAATGATTCCTTCTTCTGCAGCTTCGTTATAAATGATCAAATCTTTTACTTCTTTGATGCGATTTATCGCGTATTTGCGAAGATTTTGCTCATATTGCTCAATATTTTCCATTCCAATTTTCATTAGATATTCAAGGGCTGATTTAAAGCCAATTATACCTTCAATATTTAGCGTTCCCGCTTCTAATTTTGCTGGAGTTGAATAATAAGTCACATCATGTTCTGGTTTGAAGGTGACATTGTTACCTCCTCCCACAAAGACTGGTGAAACTTTATTAAATAATTCTTTTCTTATATAAAGCACTCCAACACCGGTTGGACCACACATCTTGTGAGCAGAGAAAGATAAGAAATCAACATCCAAGTCTTTAACATCTGTTTTGCGATGCGGCACGCTTTGAGCGCCGTCGCAGGCTAAAATAGCTCCATTTTCATGTGCAATTCTCGCGATTTCTTTAATATCAACTAAATAACCTAAAACATTACTAACTTGAGCAATTGCAACGATCTTGGTTCTTTTACTAATTGCTTTCTTAACATTTTCAGGAGTAATTCTTCCTTCTTTATTTAATTCAATATATTTAATTTTGCAGCCGATAGTTTTAGCGACTTCAAACCAAGGAAGTGAATTTGAAGCGTGTTCTTCAATTGAAATTAAAATTTCGTCGTCTTTTGATAAATTCTTTAACGCATAACCATAGGTAATGATATTAATTGATTGAGTTGTGCCAGTTGTAAAGACGCATTCATTAACATCAGCGTTTATAAATTTTGCAACTAATTGTCTAGTTTCTTTAATTTTGACATCGACGTTATAACAAAGATCATAATCACCACGATGATGGTTTGAAGTGTAAAAAGAATAATAATCCTCGATAGCTTTTAAAACTGAGTATGGTTTAAAAGTAGTCGAAGCGTTATCAAGAAACACTAAATCTTTGCCCTGCATCTTAATGTGATTTTGATACATCGGGAAATCTTTTCTAATCTTATAAGGATCTAACATTACATAGCCTCCTTAATCGCATTTTCAATCTTTGATTGAATATCTTCAGAAAATTTATTTGAAATCGGTTTTAAATAACCAAGAGTAATAATCATTCTTGCTTCTTCTTTATTTAATCCGCGCGACATAAGATAAAACATGTGGTCCGAATTAAGTTGACCGACGACCGCTCCATGGGAAGCTTGAACATCATTTTCGTCGATTTTTAATATTGGTGAAGCTGTGCCTTTTGCATCTTTATCAAAGACAATTATTTTCGCGTTTTGTTTGGTGTTTGATTTCTTAGAACCATTCTTAATATAGTTCACACCAGAGAAAACGATATTTGATTCATCTTTGGCGACGCCATAATTGTCCATTAGAGCAGTTGTTTCACCAACTTCATGAATAAAAGAGACATCAAATTTCTTCTCAAATTTAGCGTTAGAAAGTGTGGCTAAATGCCAAGTGCAATTCGCGCCTTTTTCAATTAAATTTACCTGGCTTTTAAAAGTGATGTTAGATTGAGCAAAATCTGCAAAAATCACTGCAAGAGTCGAATCTTTTCCAACATTTGCAGTAAATTTCATCTTTTCATTTTTAGAGAAATTTGCAAGTTTTAAAGTTAGAGTTGAGCCATTTAAAACTTCAATGTTCAAATCACAAAAATCGGTTAATTCAATAACCTTATTTTCTTTATTATTAACAATGATTTTTTGCTCGTTCATTATTTACCTTTCAAAACTTCTTTCGTCGCACAAGTTCCGATTGAAGTAGTGTTCATTTTCTCTTCATTTGGGAATTCGATGCCTTCGTCTTTTAACCATTCATAACCTTCTTGGTCTATTTTCTTAATTAATGATTTATCGCCTGTCTTAGCGACTTTACCGTTTACAAGCACATATACTTTATCAATATTAATAAGCTCATATAGTTTGGCATAGTGGCTAACTATGAGGAAACCTCTATTAGCTTGTTCTTTCTTAATTGTTGAAGCGACGACTTGAATCGCATCTACATCTAATCCTGAATCAATTTCATCAAGCATGACTAAATCAGGGTTGAGAACGAGCATTTGAAGAATTTCGTTTTTCTTCTTTTCGCCTCCAGAGAAGCCTTCGTTTAGATTACGAGTGGACATCTCAAAAGGGATATGCATTTCTTGGTACGCGTTATTTAATAGCTTATAGAATTCAAATAACGATACTGGTTTTTCTCGATGTGCATTTAAAGCAGCTTTAAGAAAATCCGAATTATTAACACCAGGAACTTCACTTGGATATTGCATTCCAAGGAAAATTCCAAGTTTAGAACGTTCGTCAGTCGTTAACTTTAATACATCTTTATCATCATAATAAATTGATCCGCTTACAACCTCGTAATTTGGGTTACCCATAATTGTCTGTAAAAGAGTAGATTTTCCGTTGCCATTTGGACCAAGTAAAGCGACGGTTTCATCGGTAGAAAATTCGATTGTTAATCCTTTAAGGATTTCTTTTTCTTTTACTGCGACATGCAGATCATTTATTTTTAGTTTTGACATATGAGTTACCTCCTAGCGAAGTGCAACTATTGTATGTGATAAAAACGCTAAAGTAAAATCAAATTGTAAAAAATATTAACAAAAACTTAGTTTTTGAAGTATTTTCCTAATTCACCAGTTTTGATCCTATGCAATAGATTAATCTATTAATGTTAGATGAAAATGTTTGTTGTATTTATACAAGTAAAGTTATAAGATATACTCACTATATTTGAAAAGGAGGAAAATAGGGAATATGAAAAAATCCAAAATTGCTCTTGTTCTCATGACCAGCTTGCTTGCTGGTGGATCACTAGCGGCTTGTAGTCCTGTGTCCTATGATGAAAAAGGCGTCATATTAACCTATACTGGCAAAGACGGTGTCAAAGAAGAATATACCGCTGAAGATTTGTTCTATGATCAGTTAGACGAATCGACCAAGTGGGATACAGTCTTCAAAACCATTTACAAATTAGTTGTTAAGAACTACTTCATTGAAGTCGAAGAAGGCGTCAATGGATCATATGGTAAGGCACAACTCGCCGGTTTAAAGAAAAAAGCTGAACAAGCAGTTACTGGTGATAAAGAAACTGCTGAAAAGAATCGTGAAAAGAATGGCACTTCATACGACGAAGAATTCTCCAAAATCTTAAACGAAAAGAATTGTAAAGATGAAGATGAACTCTACGAATACTATTTGTATACGTATGAAAAAGAAAGATTCGACAGCAACTTCGATTCACTCGAAGAAAACTTATCAATCTTAAAAAGCGGAACCGCTGGAACTGATCAACACGAAGATAATCCATTCACCGGATACTTCGAAAGCAAAGTTCCATATCATGTTTCACACATCTTAGTGAAAATTGATGACTCTGGTTCCACAAACTATGCTGATGCAACAATTTCGAAAGCAAATGCTAACAAATTGTTCTCAGTTGCAGATGCTCTCGCGAATAACTATCGTGGTTCGTTCTCAGGTGCTGCTCAATTATCCGATGATACCAAGGATGGAGACTTAGGTCTCGTCGATATGGATAAGACCGATACCTACATCAATGAATTCAAATATGCATTATATGCATTTGAGAACTTCTATGGTAGAACCGATAGAGCTCAAGCATCAAATATCAAAATTGATACCGAAGCAGATTACGACAAAACAAAAGAAGCCTACGAAAAGGTTAACCACTTGCTCGATGACGATACCAAGACACCTGAAACTGGCCATGCAGCAACATTGTCTGCCCAAGGTTTCTCAATCGTTCCTTTTGGTGCATTTGAAATCTTAAAATCCAACGCTGAAAGAGAAACTGGCGCAATGGATCAACAAGTCAATGATGGCGAAGAAAAATATTTCCCAAGAAATATCTTCTTTAACCACTACTTAAATAGACACTCATTCGCTTTAGTCTCACCATATGCAGCTGGCAAAAAACTTGGTGCTGGCGATGATTATTATTACGATTATGTCACAGATACCAAACTTGCTTCTGACAAATACAATAATTTAGACACACCAAATGCTGATGGTAGCAAGAAGGAAGGTACTGGTTTCCATACCTTTAGTGCTGCTGATGGTGTTACCTTTGATGGTGAGTACCTTGCTACAACAGTTAGATTAGGTGATAACACTATCGCGTATCGTCCAATCTTAGTTGTTAGAGGTGGTTCTGCTGGTGAAGGTGGCTATCAAGGTATCCACTTCATCGTCGTTAATCGTTCACCATTCGAGTTTAGAAATGCATCTGAAGTTGAAGCAGATAAAACCGTTGCAACTTTAGAGAAATACTATACAACTCACTTCCCAGGTGAAACTGATTATCCAACTGATGTCAAAGTTAACTATGTTAATTTCTCTAATGACTCAAGTACATATCAAACTAGAGCAAAAGATGTTCTAACCGCTATCAAAGGATTCAACTCCGATGGTCTTGAACATTTTATCTTTAGAAAATATCTCAAAGCCGGCAAACTCGAAATCAAAGATGAAAAGATTTCTGCTGGTCTAAATAAATGGATGGCCCGCTCCGAACAAAACAAAGATTATAACAGCCAAACCAAATGGGAAAATAACTGGAAGTTATATATCGAAAATTTAACAGAAGCGACTAGCATCCAATCCAAAAAAGCAGTTGCTAAAGGATGTGGTATTTACTTCTCCAATCACGCTACTGGTAATGATCCAGAAGATCCAAGCAACGCTGCTGCTTGGGATTCAATAGGAGGTGTTTGCAACAATGGCAAGAAACACAGCTAAGAAAGTTTTGCTTACTGGTATATTCGCACTTTCCTCCGCGTTTATACTCGCCGCGTGCGATAACGTTGAAGCAATTCCTCAAAATTATCAAAACCCAATCGTCTATAAAGATGGCAATGCTTTTGATGACGAAGAAAACAAATATGGTGATCTCTACGAGCAACTCATCGATAACAAAAACGAAGCAGTTGTCTCTACATTACTAGAAAAAATTGCTGAAAAAGAATTCGGTACTTATGCCGAGCTTAAAGGATGTTTCGATAGCGAAGGTAATGTTATCGAAGAAAAGGCTAAAGCCCACATTGCAAAATATGGTCATGAATTCATGGATGACGATGATGGTAACTATGAATCCAAAGGCATGAATGCCGATCAAATCAGAATGGAGAGATTCAAACTCTTCTTTGAAGATTTAAATGAACGTATCGACAAGGTCGTCTATGACGAAATCAATAGCGATACCGAAAATTATCGTGACTCATTAGACAAAACTAAATTCGTTGAAGAAAAGTATGCTCGTGCTAAACGCGAAGCTAACTTCGATATCAAACACTTCACCGAAGATGGCAAAGTCGAAGAGGGATACAGCTTTGCTGAGAAATTTATCACCTCAACCTTCACTGAAAAGAATGTTCGTTCTTATTTCAATGAATTCGATGATACTTATGGCGATTACATCACCAAAAAGATTATTCCAGATGTCTACCGTGATAAATTAATCGAAGAATATATCATCGATAATAATTACAGCGCACTTGGACGTGCTTATGGACGTAAGATTAACTATGTTAAAGTTTCATCCTTAGGCGATGATAGCAACACCGCTTATCGTTTAGTCCACTTATTCGCTGAACAAAAACTTAATACCATCGATGCAGAAACTGCAGTGAGCTTCGATGACTTAGTTTCCTGGTTCAAAGGATTTAAAGGTGTTTCATTAGTTGGTAGCAATCCAACCATTGAACCTTTAGAGCCAACAGCCGAACTCACTAAGATTTATGGTGAACCACGTTTGCTAAAGGCTAAATGCGATAAAGATCCATCTTTTGATGGCTCAACTTTATTCGATTCTTTAACCACATACGGAATTGATCCAGCCACATTCAAATTCTATGAAAACACCAAACTTGGTGAAATCTTAAAGAATTATGAAAAGGCTGTCGTCGGTGGCGCAACACGTTTCGCATCCGATGAAGATAACACCCAATATCAAAACTTCACAGATTCAGGTAAACAATCTAAAGAAAGAGGTTTAATCAAGAAGATTACCGAACTCGCTTTAGAGAAATATTCAGATGAAGGTTGGTTCGTTAAAAACGATACCGCTAACCCACTTGAAAAACTTCCTGAAACAGTCAAGTCTAGATTATTCAACATCAAAGTCGCTAACGATTTTGATAGAGAAGACTGGAGCTACGACCGTGAAAAGAGTTACTTCAATGAACTCAAAGGTCACAAATATTTAACTCCAGCGGCTGCTAAAGACGTCGATTATAACTTCATTATCGAAGATGAAGATGGTTCTAACCTCTACATCGTTGAGATTTTAGAAGCTGCATCAACATCTAAATTAACTAAATCTGTTGATAACGCTAAATCATACGTCAATAGCGGTAATCCATTCAAATGTGAAGAAGTCGCTAGACATATCGCGAAGATCTTAGGTACCAAGGATACGTATAAGACAAATGCTTATACTAGCTACCTCAAGCTCTATACCTTCACCTATCACGATACATCCGTCTACGATTACATCAAGGAAACTTATCCTGATTTATTTGAATAATTAACCTAGGGGAGCGCATGTCGCTCCTCTTTGTTTAAAAGGAGTTTATTATGAACGAAAAAGATTGTATTTTTTGTAAAATTGTTAGAGGCGAAATTCCATCTCACAAAGTATATGAAGATGATGATGTTTTAGCCTTTCTAGATATTGGACAAGTCACGAAAGGACATACCCTAGTTATTCCAAAGAAACATTACGACAATTTCCTTTCCACACCTCAAGAGGTGATGCATAAGGTTATGGATGTCGCTCAAAGGATTGGACAAGTCCAAATGATGAAGTTAGGAGCGAAGGGTGTCAATATCCTTTCTAACTGCAATAAAGAAGCGGGTCAAAGTGTCTTTCACTTCCATGTCCATGTCATTCCTAGATATGGCGCAAAAGAAGGACTTAAGATTGAATTTAAGCAACCCTCTGAATTAAAGGACTTATCTCTCCCTATTATTGCAGAGACAATTTCAAAAGAAATTAAATAATTATATTTATATAAGAAGAGGCTTCTACATTTGTGGAGGCCTTTTTGATGCCAAAAATTCGGAAGGAATATTTTAAGTTTTTTCCTTCTCAATTTTTCGACTAAAACACCAATGCATTGTCGATTTAGTCGAAAACCAAAAACCTTATGTAAAACAAAATAGCTATTTTATACCTATTATTAAGTAGAACTTGTCGTTTTCAAACATTTGTGCTTAAATTATGGTATGAAAATCTTGCCTATGCTTTTCAATTATGAGGATGTAAAGGATATCTATCCTAATCGTGATAGTTTCAATTCTTTTTTGCGTCGCTCGCTAGAAAATGGAACTATTAAGAAAATTAAAAAGGGGTTATACGCTTTAGTGGATCGTACCACAGGCGGAATCTATGCTTCGCGATTTCAAATAGCGTCTCATCTATTTGATGATTCCTATTTTTCTTATCATGAAGCTTTGGAATACTATGGACTAGCCACCCAAGTATTCGTATCGCAGTTTACCTATCTCACACATGTCTATGTGAATGATTTGGAGTTTGAAGATGTAACTTACATATCTAAAAAGGATAATTGTGATCTAGAAATACTTGATCAAATGGAATCTGAAGGAACACGGGTCGTTTCTTTAGAACGCGCAATCGTGGATTGTATAGATAATCCTGGTTACGCTGGAGGGCTAGAAGAAATAGAAAATGCTTTAGCTGGATGCCGGGATTTGTATCTAGATAAAGTAATAAAGATGCTTGAATATTACGATAAAGCATTTTTATATCAAAAGGTGGGTTATCTATTCGAGAAATATTTTAGGGATAGGGTCCCAGAATCTTTCTACCAGTTATGCCTATCACGAATAGGTAATAGGATTCAGTACTTTGAAGCAAACGTTGGCTTTGCCAAATTAGTATTAAAATGGAAATTGATGGTGCCAACAGAAAGAGAACTACCTAATGAACTATTCTAAACAACAAATCGAACAATACTCTAATGAAACTGGTTTTATTAAAAACTATGTTGAGAAGGTCGTGAGACTTCTCGATGTTTTAAATTACATTTTTTCCAAAAGTTCTTTCAAAGATAAGTTAATTTTGAAAGGCGGAACCGCAATCAATTTGGTCTATACCAATTTAAAAAGATTGTCTGTAGACATCGACCTTGATTACTGTGGATCTTTAGAAAAGACTGTCACTTTTAATGATCGAAAGATACTCGAAGAAGAATTGGATAAATATATGCTTAAAGAAAAGTACGAAATATCCAATGATTCAAGAAGTTCCTTTATCTTATTTTCTAGAATCTATAAATTCAAAAATGCATTTGGAAATAATGACACGATCAAGGTGGATATTAACTTTTTAGATAGAGTGCATGCGTATCCGATTAAGATGACTACTGTTTGTTATTTTGATAAAACAGTTACTCTTAAGACTCCAAACATCGAAGAATTATTTGGAATGAAAATAAATGCGCTTATTGATAGAAGTAAACCAAGAGACTTGTACGATGCTGCTTTTCTTGTTAACAACATGAAACTATTTGATAAAGATATGTTAAGAAAAGCAGTTGTCTTCTACTTATCATTAAATAATGTCTTTGAACTCAACGATTCTTCTTTTAAAAGAATTGACTCAGTTACGTATTACAAAGTAAAGAAAGAATTGTGGCCAGTTTTAAAAAAGGAAGAAAGAATCGATTTAGAAAAAACAAAAAGTGACGTCACTAATCTATTAAAAGATTTATTAGTGCTCACTGAAAACGAAAAACAATATCTATTCGAATTCTCAAAAGGCAATTATAAGCCATCCTTGTTATTTGATGATCCGATTGCTAACAAAATCGAAAATCACCCAATGGCGAAATGGCGATTATCAAATATCAATAAATAAGCAATATTTAGTATAAATATAAGAAAAGACAAGGTTCATCACCTTGTCTGATTCTTTAATATCTTATTTTTTGCGGTTTTTAGGCTTATAGAAGCTCACATCGTCCATAACCCATAATCTTGGTGTGAAGCTACCTTCTTCGATTGGTTCAAGGGCTTTTGAGAGCACCATAAGGTGAGAATCAATTAAATCGATTTGAGATAGTAGCCATGCTTCCCTCGTAGCAGGAGCGACTGGTGAACCCCATTCGAGCTTGCCGTGGTGGGCTAAGATCATATGTTCAAGTAAGATTGGGACTTCGGATTTGATATTTAAGTTATCGACAATCTTTTTAAATTCCGCATACATAATAGCGATATGTCCACATAACTTACCTTCGGTTGTTTGAGCGGGCATCAAAGGATTTTCATATTCGATGGTTTTACCTATATCGTGCATAAGTGCACCTGCGACAAGGATATCTCGATCAACTTCCGGATAACGTTTCGCGATATCTTCGGCGAGATCTGCCATCGCAAGAGAATGATGGATGATTCCACTACCGAATTCATGGTGAATCTTTACCGCAGCAGGATAGGTTATATATTTATCATAGAAATGAGATATGACTGCTCTAGTTATTACTTCAACATCTTTATCAGTAAATGAATTTAAATAAGCATCTAATTTCTTTTTCATTAATTCTAAAGGTATCGGTGATACTCTTTGGAAGCTTGATAAATCAATTTCGGATAAATCGGTGACTTTGCTCACTTCATTTATCTTCATTTGATTTGCACCTTTATAGACATTGATTCTTCCATCGACATTTACAACAGTGCCTGGTACTAAGATTTGTAAATCTTCATCGCTGGCATCCCACTTTTTAGCATCAAGAGTTCCTGATTTATCTTGGAAGGTGACATTAATATAATTCATACCTTTTTCAGTGACCCCTTTAGTGGCGCTTACAACCAAGAGTTGTCCGATGATTCTTTCACCATCTAAGAATTCTTTAATCCATTTCATATTTATTTCTCCTTTATCTCTAAAATGTATTTGTAACTATAACCTTTATTTAGAAGGCTATTAATAATCTTGTCTTTAAGTTCTCCTTTAGGGAGTTTATTTTGATATTTCTTTAAGAGTTTTTGATAATCTTCTTTTAGAAGTTCTTTTTCTTTCTTTATGTCCATTGGTGATATCTTCTCTAAACATTTAGAAGCGATATCAGTGTTGTAGCCTTGTCTAAGATAGGCTTGATAGATGTGCTCCTTAAGTGATGCATAATTATATTTAGAGTATTTCTTTTCATAATCTTTAAGTAAAAGTAATGCGTGCTTATATTCTCTAGATTCATCATAGGCTAATTCATCAATATATTTAGATGATATTCCTTTTTTAAATAATTCATCTTTGATGCGGTTAAATCCATAATGCTTATAATCAGCGTATTCTAAGACTTCTTTAAGAAGTTCTTTATCATCGATGAGGCTATATTTCACTAGTGTATCGATGATATCTTCGATTTGATCTTCGCTTGCACCTTTCTTAAGAAGCTTCTCTTTTATTTGATGTTTTGAATAATTTCTTTCAGAAGTTAACTTAAAGGCATATTTAAGATATTTATCTAAATCATTTCTTCTTTTGATTTCATTAATCTCTTTATTAGTGATTTCTTTTCCTTTAAAGAGATGGAAGTCAGTGTAGACATCAGGAGCGATCTCTAACTTTTCATCATTAGAAAAAACAATGACTACCTTCTTCTCCCCTATTTTAAGTTTCTTAATCGTTTTAGAGATGGGCATTATTCATCGTCTCCTGCTTGAATCTCATCCCAATCCTCTTTTTTAGTTTTCTTCTTTTTTTCCTTTTTAATTTTAGGAGGTTTATTTTCCTTCACCTTCTTAGGTGGTTTTTCTTTCTTTTTCTTTTCTTCATTTTCCTTCTTATTTAAGAAGCGAAGCCTTTCTTGAACGGCTTTCGCACTTAAAGAGGAAGTGCTATACATCGTATCCGCGGATGCTTTTCTTTCAGTATAGGTTTGATACTGCAAGGTAACAAAGGATCTTCTATTAGCGTGATGAACTTGATTTTTAGGCGAGCTACGATATGTCGCAGCGACGATACCAGAGACCAATAAGACGATATGGAAGGTTGAAAATCTCCAGATGATTTGAGCGGCTGTAGTAACGTAGCTAGAAATATAATATTTAGAAAATATTGTTGAGAAGAAATATTCAGATATACCAGCGGCACCTGGAATAGGAACAAGTCCGGTTGCCATTTGGTGATAGCTAGATAGAAATACGGCTTGCCAGAAGGAACCAACATCTGGTCCACCAGTGGACATCACTGGAGCGATTCCAATGACTTGGTTTCTATTATCTAAAACAGTCTTTAAGATAAGCGAACCATCGTTATTTAGACAATATCCATATCCATTAAGAGCAAGACCCGCCCAGAAAGGAATGGAGAATCTTAAAATTAAAACAGTTGACCAACATAAAATCATTAAAGCAAAGACTGGAATATTAGATATTAAACGTCTAAGTTCAATTTTAAAGTTTTCAACTTGGATACGAAGTGATTCTCTTTTTTCATCAGGGTTTTTCACTAATTTTAGTTTAGCGAAAAAGTTAATTCCTCTATGGAGGATAAAGTTATGAATCTTATGTGAATATGACATTAAAAATAACATCATGATAACAATGACATTTAATAAGAATCCCAAGATCGTAAAAAGAATCGTAGGAACAGGAATGATCACTCCATTGATATTTAAATCAAAGGTCGCGATTGAAGATAGTAAGCCGTTAGAGAAAACAATACCGATCGCCCCTATCACAATTAAACAGATTTGATAGACGATAAAGGACATGATTAATATAGAGGCAGATGTTGAAACTTCCATACCTTGTTTCTTCATCGTATAGGCTTCCATGATTTGTCCTCCAGACGCTCCTGGAGTGATATCACTATAGAAGGCATTGACCATGACTGCCGCTAAACCTTGATGATATTTATATTTCCTCGTATATAGTCTAGAGAATATAAACACGGTGAAGGCTTCTATTAGATAGGTCAACGTGACAATACCAAAGATGATTAAAAGATATCTCCAGTCAGAATGCTTCAAAGCATTTAAGACTGATTCATAATCTTTATATAAAGATAGAAAGAGCGCTAAACCAGTTAAAACAATGATGATGATGAAATAGATTAAAAATTTCAGAACCGATTTCTTTTTCGATTCTTCAGGGTTTTCATCTTCTTGTTTTAAAGGAACGAATTCATCTCGTTCATCTTCGAAGCTATAATCCACACTTTTTTCTTCCATATCAAAAGTTAACAAGTTAATTCTAACATATTAACCTAAAAACACGTATGTATAAATTTATACGTGAAATGGGAAGTGAGAAAAAAGCGATTATTCGCTAATTATTTCGATAATTTTTGAATTTATTATTTTAGAATCAAATTTCTTTTCGCAAACTTCTCTGGCGTTCTTACCTAGTTCTAAAAGAAGTTTGTCATTATCGATAATCTCAATAATTTTGTTTGCAAAACCTTTAATGTCGTGGGGTTCCAAAAGGTATCCTGTTTGTCCGTCAACCACTGCATCTTTGCAGCCGACAATATTTGTGGCAATCGTTGGTCTACCAACCGCCATCGCTTCAAGAATAGTCCTTGGAAATCCTTCTTTATAATAAGGGCATAAAACTAACAGACGGCTATTTCTAATAACATCAAGTGGTTTATTTGTATACCTTTTGTATACAATGCAATTGTTATCAATGAATGGGGTTAATTCCTTTTTTGTTATATCGATTTCTTCTCCATAAAGATGGAACGAAATGTCTTTTCTAGTTTTTCTAACTTCCTCGGCAATTTTGCAATAATCGATTATTCCTTTTCCGGTCTTTAACCTTGATAAAGAGACAATACTTTTTTCAACAGGAACACTATCGCTCAACGAAATATTATCAACGTCAATTCCAATACCTGGAATCAAAATAGTTTGGTCTTCTTTTACAATATGTCTTTGAATAAATTCATCGCGAGATTCTTTGTTCAAAAAGAAAACCTTTTTTGTTTTTTTAAAAGCACTTCTATATAAGTGGCAAACAAAAAACCTAACAATTCTTCTTATAAATGTATCTCCCTCAAAAGGATCACCTGTTCCTTCAACCATAGAAAATACATTCGATACTTTCGCCTTTCGAGCCGCTTTATTCCCTAAAATGTTTGGCGTAATTTGAAAAGTAAAAATAATATCAGGTAAAACATTTCGAATAACTTTTGTAAACCTATTAATTGTTTTTAAAAGCGAGAATGGGTTTGTACTTCTGTTGTTATACTTGCAAACAAAGCATTTTGCACCCAAATTCTCAATTTCTTTTATCCTATTGTTGTCTGAGGAAATAATTGAAACCTCATATTTTTGTTCAATTAGTTGAATTATCAATTCTTTTCGGAAATTGATGACATTATTCGAGCTATTGCAAATAAGTAAAATATTTTTCATCGTTTTATTATTTTAGTAAAAATTGATTGATAATCAACTATTCGCTTTTATGTGACATCTTTTTATTTTGAGCTCTTTTCTTTAGTTTTAAAATAATCCAAACACCCAAAAAGCTCAAAGCAGCCCCCACAACTACTCCAGCAAAATCGATTAAAACATCAATGAAAGAGCCTGTTCTTGATGGAATAAAGAATTGGATTAATTCAGACAAACATGAAATAGATAGACCAACGCCAAGGGAAATAGATGTATAGAACCACCACTTTTTATCGTATAAAAACATATATAATGTTAAGAACGTGAATATTTGAGCAATCATGAATAATACTGCATGCCCCAAAGTTTTCCTAATTGAATATTCGACTTCGCCAAAAGAGTTAGAGTCTATTGCCCCTCTTTTAAAGACTGTAAAATCAATTGTTCGAACAAGTTTAGAATTTGAACTCGAAGTATAAGTGATTCTGCATTTTCCTTCATTTAAAACATGAAGGATAATGATATTTCCACTATTTGTTAAGGAAATGATGGTGTCATCAGAAGACGCTGCGATTACTTTGGTATTTGAATTATTCACATCGAAAACGAATTTGCATGTGATGTTATCGCCAACAAATAGGGTATATTCTGTTGGGTTATAAGGAGATTGACTACCAGCTTCCAAATAAACATCCATCATTGAAGGAAGCTGGCTCTTAACCACCGCTTCAAAATATGCTATTTCGCCAGTAATCTTGGATTTGGCAGAAATAGTAACGGTTTCATCATTAGTAGTAGTTTTTCTAAAACCTCTTAAGATGCCATTTCTATCTACTTTGGCCAACAATTCATTAGAGCTTTCCCAAACAAAATCTTCAGGATTTAAATCTTCATCGTTTGACCTTGGTGTTAATTGAAAATGGTTAGTTTTTGTTCTTTGATCTAGAAGCATATCATTTTCATAACACACATTGCTGCCAGAAATAGATAGATCGGAAATTGGGGCCGGAGTACTGCCACTTGAAACCGAAACATTTAGTGTTCTTACAATTTTATCGTTTGAAACAGATATAAATGTAGAACCTATATTGTGTGGGTGAATTACTCCATAAGAATCAATTGTGGCAATATGTTCATCAGAAGATGAAAAAGATAACTTTCTAGTATCGTAATACCTAAAATTAATGAGATCATCATGAGTTAAAACTCCACCATCAATATCGAATTCGATAGTTTGAGTTGTTCCAATAGGAATCGTTGTTGATGACAAAGAAATGTCATACTGAACTGGTGCAACAGTATCAACAACATAAACATCGACGCTCGATGATAGACCACTAATGGAATTGGTCGCTGTAACTGTAGCCTTTCCGGTTTTCATTCCGACCGCAGACACTTTTGAATTGGTCTGGTTTAAAATCAATGCATCATTTGGTTCTACACTATAGTATATTGATTTATCAGTAGCATTTGTTGGTGAAAAATCACAATCTATTTCTTTTGCGCTTCCTAAAGGAATCTCGTTTTGATCATAACCCGGCACATCATTGTATTTGTCGTTTGAAAAGTCTATTTCTAACGAGTTTAGAGGGATTGTTTCTTTTTCATTTCCTTTCGTAAAAGAATTAATAAAAGCAGTAAAAGAATTTGTAAATATCCTATTCAACTCTATCGTTGCTTCATTACTCAAACAAGAATATGCGATAAGAAAACCATTAGACAAAATAGCCAACGACATTAATATCCATCTTGCGACTGCAAATCTTCTATTATTTTCTTTCATCTTTTTTTAATAATTCTTTATATAAAGCGATATATTCATCAGCCATTTTTTCATCTTTATAATAGTCGATGCTTCTCTTTTCTCCTGCTTCAAAATTCTCCAAAAATAATAATAAGTTTTTTAAATCTCCTTGTTCAAAAAACTTCGAGTATTCTTTCAAAGCTATGGATTCAGGACCGCCGCTCTTAAATCCCGCAACAAATGTCCCACAAGAAATTGATTCAGCTGTAACTAAAGAAAATGTCTCTCTTCTACTTAGCATTAAAGTAACATCGGTGATTGAATAAAGCTGTGCCAATTCATTTTGAGTTTTGATTTGAATATTCTTTATATTTGGAAAATATTCAAAATTGTAATTTGTCTTTTTGTGACTCACCAGGATAAATAAATAATCACTTTTGTTTTTAAAATGTTCAGCTATTTTTAAAAAATAATCTCCACCTTTTAAATCACCTTTATCGGCATGAAAATCAGGTGTAATGAATAAGAGAATTTTAGAGTATTTGTCTCTGAGATAACCAAATTGGTTATCAGCTCTTCTATAATTAAAAATATTGGTATTAATACCGTTTCCTATTATTCTGATGTCGTCTTTTCTAAAAGTTTGTGACTTAAGCGCATTTTCTCTAAGCCAGTCGGAGACGGATACAATTTTCCTGTCGTTTATCCTAATATAACTAAGCGCCTTGTTCATTTTCTTCCAAGATGTTGGTGTTCGATCAAAGAATACTGATCTATTTGCAAATTTTAAGTTTGGACATTTTTTACAGCCATCAATCCACTGGGTACAGCTAAAAGTATGTGAGCATGCACCTGTGTACAAGTATTCGGCATGAAGAGTAATCACAACTTTATAACCGTTTAGTCCTAAAAATTTGAATAATTTATAATTATTAAGAACAAACGAATTGGTGCAATGAATATGAATTAAATCTGGATTAATTTTGTTAATTAAATGAATGGTTTTTTTGGTTGATAAAAAACAACCGCCATACATAATTCCATTAAAACGAGACAATACACTGTTGAATTTAGACTCCAATGTATAAGAACCTTTGAATATGCGTTTTTTATCTCTGGCATTTGAGTAATCCTTACCACGGCCAAAAATAACAAAGGAATCGAGTCCTTTGGAAAGGCATCGTTCGTGAATACTTTGGACCAATTTACCTGTGCTGCCATAAGCATACCAGGTATTTAAGTGTAAAACCTTCATGTTACCTACCGTAAACCTTTCTTTTTATCTTGAAAAGGAATCGATAAACGCGAGTCGTAGCCTTCGACAAAAACATGAATGTTTTATTAAACCCATATTTATCTTTATTTTTTGTTAAATCATCGATTATTAACGAATATTCTTCAAAACCCGCTACCTTCTTTGAACAATATCGGAAATAATTTTTCATAAATTTAAAATCTTTGGTTTTGTCGAAATATGTAACAAACTCTTTGTGAATCAATTCAACATCCTTTTTAAACTCATCTCTCCTCAAAAAAGATCCTTGCTCTGCATGGACTCTATACATTGGCAGCCCAGAATCATAATATTTAAAAGAATAGCCGCTCTCAAGCAATTGGAAAAACATAAAAACATCTTGAGAATATTCCATTTCTTTTCTAAATTCGTGGTTATCAAAGAAGTCTTTTGGAATAAGAAGCGAACTAAAAACAAGATGCTCCAATTTGAAGTAATCTTTAGGAGAGGCAGCTCCACATTTCCTAACGTTTGATAATAATTGGGCAAAAACGTTCTTCTTTTTGCCGTGTTCATCGATAAAGAGACTTCCTGAATAAGGTATAGTTTTGTCGTTGTTGCCCCATTGCTGGATTGCAAACAACTGATAAGATATTTTTTCAGGCGGCAACATATCGTCATGAGATAACCAACAAACATACTTTCCTTGGCATTTCTTAAGACCATAATTGAGCGCTGTTGCAACACCACCATTTCTCTTTTTAAAGTAATGAATACGGTTGTCCTTGATTGATTTCACGACTTTTTCTGTTTCTCCACCATCAGTTGAACCATCATTGACTACAACTATTTCAATATTCTCATAAGTTTGATTTAGAGAACTATCAATTGCGAACCTTAAGTAATTAGCACCGTTGTATACTGGAATAACAATCGACACAAGTGGTTTCTCAATCAATTCATCTTCAACTCGTTTCTTTTCAGATTTGACAAACAGCATTACACCCAAAAAGAATAGAGCAAAATATAAAATTGCAAACAATGATCCAAAGGATGAAAATACGTTGATGTGAATGGAACGAATAAATCTGTTATTAAAAATGCTAGCGAACAAATAAAAACCTGCAAAATACAAGAAAACGGATGCTATCATCACGTAAAATCCATGCTTTAGAGAAGAAAAAGGTTTGAATATAAATCGATTTATTAAACCAATTATTACCCCAAAAACTAGTGATGATATCGATAAAACAACGAAGAGCCTCGTTTCCTCTTTACCAAAAGGTGTTAAAACATTTGCTAAATACCAATTAATGTCAGCATATATCCATTCGTTTCCAACTATTGTTAAAGTGTGAAATGAATCATCGGAATAACGGTAGATGTTTTGAAATAAAACCGTAAGAACAGAATAGTTGTCGTAATATCTGTCTTTATGCAAATACAGGTGATAGGAATACGAAACGGTTTTACTATTAATTCTTCCATAGCGGAGCACTATAAACTTATCTCCTGCAGCATTTTCTTTTTGCCCAACAAAATTCTTGTTTTCAGCAATAGCGTCAATTGTAAAATCAACGCCAACATACTTGGTTTTTTGACCTATTAGATCCTTTTGATTCTCTAAATTGTATTTGTTTACAAATTCATCAGCTAAGGCTTGAGACAAAATACAATGATTGGTTCTAGCATCAATGTTGTAATCATCTTTTTTAATTTCTCCATCAACTAGTTTTATGTCGAGCTTTTCAAAATCTGCAATATTAGTGACACCAATTGAATAATCAAGAGCATCTTCGTTTTTCAACATGGCATCATAATTAATTACCTTTTCGTCAAAGACAAAGTATGATTTGCCAAGCTTATTCTTACTTGAAATATCATCAAAATAATACTGCCAAGAATATAGAGTGTTGAACTCGGCATCTCCTTTTTTAAAATCAAATTCAACCAATCCGTTAACTGACGATGCATGAGCAACATCGTTAGCAACTAATTCGGGGAGAGAACAATAGTTTATTGGATTGACTAGGCACGCAATAATGTTAACGAAAGAAAAAACAAAAAATGAGATTGGCAAAAAGCAATTGTTTTTTACTAATGTTAGTATCTTCTTGATTCTATCTAAAAACATATGGTACCAATCCTAGCACCGGCGTGCTGTAAACAAAATATACCCCTAAAAGGGCCGAAATTCCGATTATATATACTCGCTGAAAGGCGGGTTTTTGAATCGTATCTGTAATTTTAACAACAAAATAAACGATTCCTAAATAGAAAAACATGCTAAATCGTGTTGCTATCGTGGAGGAGTAATTCAAACACATAAATACACACCCCAGATACACCAACCACATATACCGACTGTCGACTTTTCCAAAATTAAGATCTGAAATATTGAACTTATCTCTAATTCTTTTTCCAAGTGAAGTATTGTAAAGGAAATACATTATGATAATAAACACCACTTCCATAACTAATGTAAGAGATAATCTGGAATCAAAAACTATGGAATTTTGATTGATATTCGTTATTACGATGATATAGATACGGCTTAATAGAATGGGGAAAAATAATAGTAGCAATAACGGAACGAATGGGGTCTGGTAAAATTCTAAATCTATCAAAGTAATAAGTGGAACTATGAAAAGAACGATTGAACTCTTGTGGTAAAGAAAAGCGATAGTCACCAGAAGATAGAAAACCAACAATCTGACATAGGTTTTGGATTTGGATTCAAAGTAGAAAAAGAAAGCAAAAGTGCAAATAGATATAGCAACCGATTGTCTCACTCCAGAAAAGCTCATACAAAAGAAACCGGCAAACAAAAACAATGTCAAATACAAAGTCTTCCTTTCCTTATGACAAAAAGTCAAAAAAAGGAAGACGCCAATAACAAGAAAGTTGAAAGCATTGAAAATAATTTCGGGTAGTTTTAGTGAAGCTGAAAACAAATACGCTGAAGCGTAATATCCATATTCTAACTTGTCTGTTATAACATAATCTTTAAATGTTGCTAATTTAGCAGACTCATAGATGTGACTGTAATTGGCCGTGTCTAAACCGACGCTCGAACCTTTTAAAATACCAAGAGATAAATAGCCAATAAGAAGCGATAAAAAAATGACAAGCTTAATTGTTTTGTTTTTTAGAAAACTCTCTAAAGTAACTAAACCTACCGCAAATAATGCAAAAGCAATATAAACAATGTACACAATCATATCTATTTAAGCTCTTCGATATCTATATATTTTACAAAATATGAGATATATTTGCACTATTAAATAAGGAAACAAAAAACTACTTTGTGGCCTTCTTTCTTGTAAAAATATTTTTGATTGTGGTTTTAAAAAAGGACTTCTCGTATTTATTTAAGCCGAATATAGCCATAAGAACCATGTAAACAAATAAAGTGAATACAATATTTAGCAACAAACCGCCCCATCCCTCTAATTTTAAAAAAGAAAATCCATATCCTGCAGCACCGCTAATCAGCAAACAAGGAACAATTCCTTTGAAATATCCCCAAAACAATTTTCCAATTCTTACCTTCAATTTTGTTTTGAAAATGATATTGGAAAGAATAATATCTCCCAAAACCAGCGCTATGAGTGTTCCGATTGTGGCGCCGATTAAAGGCTTCCAATATATCAAAGCAATCGTCGTACCTATGCTGAGCAAAACGATGCACAATTTAATGATTGATTGTTCTTTGTGCATATTTTTAGCCCATAAAATTTGGTTGCCTATGGATTGAATTAATATGAGAAGATAGGCGGGCATGAGAATAATAGAAACATAATATGCATCCCGATTCTCCTCTCCGGCCCAGAGTGTAATAAATTGGTTCCCATAAATTGCAAATATCACCAATACGATGCCTAAAACCATTAGAATAAAACGACCAACACGGACCATTTCCTCTAAGATTGCATCCGAAGAATCGTTTGTCTCAATCATTTTAACAACGCCAGGCATCATTATGTCGGTAAATGCAGTTCCAATTGATTGATAATATTGAATAATTTGGGTTCCAACACTATATATGGCGATGATCGTCGAAGCGCCAACAACCAAAACTCCAAGCAAGATTTGTCCTGCGAAGATATTTATTTGAAACGCTATCATTTGTAGCAATATCAAAGATGAGTAACCAACTATTTCTTTAACAAATGGTTTGGTAATGCCTTTTAAAGTAGGTCTTGTTTTCAAAGCGAAGAATGAATATAAAACAAAAAAACTTCTGCATAGTACTGTTAACACTAAATTAACTATAGTGATTCCAACACTTTTAAAACCAAGATTTAAAACGATAAAAGAAATACCAATTCTCAACGAAATCTGAACTATCGACGCGATTCTGGAAACTGCAAATTTTTCATATGCAATAAGCATATTACTAAAAGGAGCAGTTGCCATAGTAAGGGCAGCATTTATACCACTTATTAAAACTAATCTTTGTCCTAAAGATATTTCTTCTGAGGTCAAACCTTTGGAAAAAATATACGGAAAAAGAATAATGATAATAATAGAAGCCACTATCGCTAAAGACCCAACAATAAAGTAGAACAAAGACGATAATCCAATGAATTGGTTTTCCGATTGTTTGTCCCCTTTGATCCTATATTTGGATGTAAATTTGATTAATGCATTACCAATTCCTAAATCAAAAAGAAGTAAATATGTCGTGATAGCAATAGATAATTTATAAACGCCATATTCTGCCTGGCCAAAAGTCCGAATTAAAAAAGGTGTTAGTAAAAGTGTCGATAATACCTCAAGTATCATCATCGCATAAGATAGAATTACACCCACTTTTCGACTCATATCAATTATGTTCCACCATTCCAAATAGCTCTTTTAAATCCGATTTGAATCTTTTGTCCATTGTGGATAAAAATTTTTTTGCATCATGTGTATTTTCAAAAGTTGCTCGCCTTATCGCGTCAGCAATACACTGAGGACTATTTATGTCATAAAAAGTTATAAATTGTTTAAAAGGTGAATCTTCAATTACATTAGTTTTAACACTAACAACTTTTAGATTATTCGAAATATATGCTAGTAATTTGGATGGAAAAGAGGTGCCATTAAATTTTGCATTTGGATTTTGGGTACACAAACCAATATCACAAGTTCTAAGAAACTCATCGTATTCTTTGCCTGTTTTAAGACCATCAAATGTAATCAAACACTTCGTTTGTTTAGAAACATTCTCAATAAGAGATAAAATTTCATTTTTCTGTTTATCGGTTCCGTATCCAAGAATGTGAATATGAAACTTTCCATCAAGATATAAAGCAGCATTTATAGCGTTATTACACCCTTTTTCTAAATCCAAAATTCCGGAATAAACGCAATGAATCAAATCATCGTTTCGTCTTTGACCACAAAAATCATTAAATTGGTATGGGCCATACAAAATGGCATAAGGCCTATTATCATGATTAATCAAAGCGTTCAATTCCTTGGATGCAAAAAGATAGCCATCAGCTTTATTAAAAAACTTAAATTCTCTTTTTCTTAATTTCTTGTTATTGAAGACATCTCCGTAAATTTCTTCAACTTCTAGAATCATTTTTAAATGAAATTTTCGTAAAAGTTTTGAAAGGATAGAATGATAAACGGCCATATGATACACATAAACGACTTCACCTTTTTTGCAATTCGAGAGGTATTTTTTCAAAAACTTGTATATCAGTTTCTTGTTCCAAATCTTATAGATTAATTTATTAATGATATTGTTACGTGGCAAGCTCTTAGGATAATATATTGTGGTATTTTCATCATAGAAAATTTCACTTTCTTTTGCTTTGCCATTTAGGGAAACATTGGTTAAGGAAAGAATCTCAATTTTTTCAACATTTGTTTTTAAACAACCAAAGATATAATTCAATTTATTCTGAGATGCAGGGAAAAATGGTCCTTTATTTTTAATATCGTTTGTATAAAAACAGACAACTCTCATGTAGCTTATATTTTATAATGGTTAAAACGTCTTTAAAAGATGTTTTATTCAATAATATTTTGAAGAAACGTTATTTGACAAAGTCGTTGCAACATTTTAGATAAAATAAATATGGTTCTACTGCTTCTAAGAAAGGAGGTTTTTATGAAGCAGAAAAAACGTTTGAC
>CACXKR010000014.1 GCA_902768335.1 uncultured Erysipelotrichaceae bacterium | reverse complement strand
GAAATATAGAGACAAGTTCACAGTGTAACTAAATTATACCCGGAGAAAGTAAATGTTATCTAATCAAGGTCCGGGTACGGTTAGATAATACGAGAAAAAATATGAATAAAGTAATTCAAGTTATCTCGTCTCGAGTTTCATGTCGAAGCTATAGCGATAAAAAAGTCCCTAAGGGAAAATTAAGTCAAATCCTTGAAGCAGGTAAATTCGCTCCAAGTGGAATGAACAAACAAGTTTGTAATATTCTTGTTATTAAATCAAAATCTGTCTTAGAAAAGATTCGTCTTGCTTTAAAAGAAAAATTCAACCGCGATTGTCTTTATGGAGCACCTCATCTTTGTTTAGTTAAAGGAAACGAAAATGAACCGCTTCTAGTTCAAGACGCTAGCTGCATCTTGGAAAATATGTTTGTCGCAGCGACCGCGCTTAAAGTCGATTCCTGTTGGATCAATCAATTAGATGAATTATTAAAAGATCCAAAATATCTTAAACTTCGTAAACGTTTAGGTTTAGCCGAAGAAGATAGAGTAGTGGGCTCAATCGTTCTTGGCTACCGTAAAGAAGGCGTAAAGATTGACGTCAAGGCTCGTAAAGAAGATTTCATTAAATATCTTTAATAAGAAGCAAAACTAATAAATAAGGGTTCGTAAAAAAGCGAATCCTTTTTCTTATTAGCGACTAAGATATATGAAAAATGCCACTTTTAGGCGATTTGAGGCACTTTATTCTTAATAACGTTTATTTTATTGATGAGATGAGAATAGCGTCTTAAATCGTTACGCTTTGTAACGAATAAATCTTACGAGCATGATAAGCGGAATGATGAGCATAACGAGTGAAACACCTAAGACAAAGAAACCATTAATTTTACTCATATAAGCAAAATCGTTGTATTGAAGGATAATTCTTGAAACAAAATCTTCAATGATGACTAAATCTGCTAAAGCGGAAACAAAAGTAATTTCTTTTAAACCAATCATCGCTAGATCGGTTTTATCTAATGCTTTTCTTAGATTCACGAGTGAAAGAATAAACATTAAAAGGATGAAGAGGATAAAAATCGCACCATAAAGTCCTTCGTATGTTTTTTGATTTTCAAGTTCTATTCCCGCCGCTTTTAATGCTGAGAATAAGATGAATAGAAGCGAATAAAATAAAGTCACTAATGTAATTACTAAATAAGCTTTTTTCTTTTTCGCTCTTGTTTTAGTGGCGCTTTTTAAGAACGCTACTTTAGCAATGAACACTAGCAAAGTGGAAACTGAAGCGAGGATTAAAATGGCTGAAGCATTTAGAATGCCTAACGAAAGTTTATATAAAAAACTTATTAGCGAAATAATCGCAGTGAGTTTAACAGTTTTTCTAATATTCCAGGCCATAGAAGTAGAATAACAAAAAATTAGACATAAAAAAATGATAGAGATTAAACTCTACCATTTTGTTTGAATCTTATTTTAGTCCGGCGGCTAATTTAACGCATTCGTATGCGCCATTATAGTGGCCGATCTTTTTAAGATGATCAATTCGATCACATAAATGTGGGATAAGCTCTTTATCTTCGAGAATCTTATCTAACATGGCATTTATCTCTTTGGCGGTTGGACATTCTGGGAATGAATCGCCATATTCTCGACCGTTAATTCCGCCATAGACTTCATGACCACCGATATGTTTCATGAATAATTTTGGAATTGGATAATAAGCAAGTTCACTTGGTTTTGTAACAAGTAAATCAGTGACCGGCATTAATAAATTCGTAGAATAAACGGCTTCAAAGATATCTTTGTTATAAATAGCGTAGATTCCAGAAGCTTCTCCATGACGAATGTTTTTCACAAATTCTTTTAAATCAGCATATTGATTGAAGAAATTCGTGGTTTCAATGCCTTTAATCTTTTTACAAAGCTTATTATAAACATCGACGTGATCACCAAAGTTAATAAATAAAGCAACTTTCTTTTCTTTAACGTATGGAATTAAATGCTTAACCATAGCGAGGAACATATCAAATCCTGCGCCCGCTCCACCGACCGTCATTAAGATACGAAGTGGTTTACCACTTGCGATTCTTTCTTTACGTAGTTTGTTATCTTCTTCAAGATTCACTAATAATTCGTGATCAATATAACAACCAACCATCTTAAGTTGATCTTCAGGAATTCCATTTAATGGATGTTTAGCAAAACCATTCAATGTTTTATAACCAAAATAGGCAAATGGAGTTTGAACAGTGTGGATTGCTCCTTCGGAAAGGTGTAATCCCATTGGCCAGTTATCTGGAATTGCATTGACGACATGCTTCATTCCAGCGTGAACTGCGGCTTGGGAAGGCCAAACGTGAGTAGCGATATAAGGGATCTCTTTATCAATATTTTTGAATATTGGAACAAGAAGTTCGCTATTTCTTTGGTCTTTCGCGTTATAAGTAATCTTCTTAAAACCTTCAGAGTTCAAAGGTTCCCAAACGATTTTATTAAATAATTTTGATTTTTGGCTGATACGTGAAGCAAGTGAATATAAATCATTTTGTTCACGGATCATTTTTGAACCTGTTGCATCAAATGATGCAAGGTCTAACCAATATGGTTTGAAACCTAACGCTCTTGCGGCACTGGCCATCGCAATTGAAATACGGTAGTGGCCAAATCCCATACGGATATTACCAACGATGAGAGCTTTTTCATCAAATTTTTGATTTTCTTCACCAAAAACGATATTGCTGGTTTTGATATAGTCTAATGTGTCGATATCTTTAAATGATATCTTATAATCGGCATTAGAATCATCGCCATATTTTTTGATGTATTTTTTCTTTGATTTATTAGCACCTTTAATTGTCTTTTTATCAATAGGGTTATTAAAGATAAGTGAGGTTTTATCTGACATTTGACATAACTCCTTTCTTTACATTGTAGCTAAAGGAATGTTCTTTTCCGTTTAGCTCATATTTAATCTCGATATATTTGTCGTTTTTAACAAATGATTTATTTTTCGCATGTTCGAATATATCTAAAGCTTCCGATAGAATTTCATTTTCTTTTTCATCATATTCGGCAATGTTATCGGAAGTCATTAAAACTGAACCGAATAAAGCGTTGATGATAGTTAATGCTTTTCTTTGTTCGAAACTCATCCCGATATTATCATCTCTTAAGAGAAATACATCTGGGTCGTTTGCGAAAAATCTTTGATCGAATATCGAACGATAAATTGTATTTTGAAGCGTTACTTTTGTCGAAGGTCTTTCGCGGTGGAATAACCTCATATAAGCAACATCATCAAATTTTAATGAGACATCTGGTCCAATTCTTAAATAATCAAAGCATCCATAGGAGTTAGCTAGATGCGCTCCACAGCCAAGGATAATTTTGTCTTTAAGAATTTCTCTTAAGAAGCAATAAGCTTCTTTTTGAGCCATGCATCTTGTCTTACCTTCGATTCTAGGAAGTCCAGCGGCATATAAGAAGTCGAGTTTGAAGAAATCAAATCCCATCTCCATATAATGTTCTAAAGACTTTTTGATGTAGTTTCTGGCATCTTTGTTTTCCAAATCTAAGACGTAATGACCAGACCAGTTACCGCCTGCGATGATCGGTTTATTCTTTTTATTTTTAGCAAACCAATCTGGATGCTCTTGATATAACTTAGATTTGCTTTCCGCTACAAATGGAGCGAGCCATAATCCAGCTTTTAAGCCTTTCGCATGGATTTGTTTAACGATTGGTTCAAGTCCATTTGGGAATTTTTCTTTATTAACATCAAACCAATCTCCGACATATGTTTCATATCCATCATCGATTTGGAATAGATTGAATCTATTATCTAGCGCTTTTAAATCACGTAAGATAATTTCTTCATTGATGTTTTGATAATAGTTATACCAGGATGTGTAACCAAATATCTTCTCTTTGTTTATTAAAGGGAAATGATCATTAAATGATTTAAGTCCTTCTTTATAATCTGAGAAAAAGTAATAATCAAAGATTTTGACACTTTCACCTTTCTTTAATTTAAGACCTTCGAGGTCAGAAATAAGGCGAATTGTCGAACGTTTATCTTTGATAATTTCAATGATTAAGTAAGCAACATCGAAATTGAGATTATAAATGAATGATTCGTTTTCCCCTTTGCTATAAAACAAATCATAGCCGTGTGATTTCTTAATTGAATATTTATAGAAATGGCTGTCTCCATAAGCATGCATCGCAAACATATGTGAGATGATGTGTGGAGATTTTTTAATATTGCGTAATCTATCTGCTAATTTAAATTCTTTAGTGTCTGTCCAGGATTGGTAGCCATTTAAGAAATATAAATCTTTTTTATTAGTTTTAAGCGGGAATAATTCAATAGCCTTAACTAATTCAAGATCGCATTTAGCGGTTAGAGTTACGCTTGTTCTATTTTTGGTTTTAACAACATCAATTTGATAATCTTCACAAGTATCAAAGTTCGAATATTCTTTTTTATTTTTAATATAACGGATATTCATTATTATTTATCTTTATTATTTTCTTCAGCAGCTTTTAAGAATTCTTCATCACCTTTTTTAGCGATGGTCTTCATAACTTTCTTCTCATTGTAGAAGAATAAGATAGCTGCGCCTGCTAAGCAGAAGGCAACTGCAACAGCAGCGACGATAATCATACCAGCTTTAGAAGGATAAACTTCACCAGAATCAGCACCAGCACCTGCAGCAGCCATTGAAACTGCTAAAGAGGTGAAGAGAATCATTGCTAATGATTGTCCAAACTTCATTGCAAATGTACGAGCAGCAAAGAACATACCTTCGCGGTTTTCACCAGTTGTTTTACTTTCTGCTTCCGCAACGTCAGCAACGATTGATTGAGGAATAATTCCAAGTAAAGCCATTGGAAGAGCTGAAATGACCATGATAGCAATACCAAAGGCCCAGCTTAATCCATTGCCGCCTGTTCCTTCTTCTGGAAGAACGCCTGGAATTGAGGAAACTGCAGCAATTGCATAGCAAAATGCTAAACCAATAAAGCCTGCAATAACGAGTTTTTTCTTACCAAATTTCTTAACGAATCCGGTAACGAATGGATAAAATACAGCGGCTAAAATAGTCATACCGCCCATGAATACCATGACCATTCCGGAGTCAAAGCCCATTGAGACACGGACAAAGTATGGTAAACCGGTTTGGAACATGGTTAAACCAACCCAGTACATGATGTCTGAGAATGAGAAGACACGGAAGTCTTTGTTTTTAAATGTAGCTGTAAGAGATTTGAAAACGTTTTCTCTTGATGGTTTTGGTTCGATAAAATCTGTTTCTTTTAAAAGAATTGTTGGAAGTAAGAGTCCGACTAACGCAATAGCTGCGAGGACAATGAAGCAAATACGATAGCTCCAAGCGAAGCCAACAGCACCTCTTAACATTGGAGCGACAACGAATGGAACATAAGCAATTAATGTACCGAATAAATAAGTGAATGAAATTGCGGTAGAAATAAACATTCTATCTTCTTGGCATTGACCAAATTCGGAGATTAAAGCATTGTACGGAGTACAATACATTGTCATAAATAGATAGAATAAAACGATCATGACAGAGACCCAAAGAATATTGAGCCAACCAAGTGATGAATCATAAGCACCGAAATCGATGACAAACATCAAAACGGTAACGACTGCAAATGGAATAGCTGCGATTTGCATAAATGGGATACGACGACCTCTTGGATTTTTGGATCTGTCAGATAAAGAAGCAATAAGTGGATCGGTGACAGCGTCAAAGATACGGCTTAATGCTGTAATAAGGCCAATAATGGTTAAGAAACCACCAATGGCAAGTCCTGGAATGAGATATTGAACTGCTCCGTTTTCAACAACATCAACTTTAGTTGGCAAGAAATAAGTGACTAACCAAGCAGAAATGATGCCGCCGAGTAAAGACCAGCCAAATTGACCAACAGAGAATATAATCATCTGTTTTTTACTAAGTCTTTTTTTCATAAACAACTATACTAGGTCTAATCTAGTAATCCTTTCCTAAAATATTTCATCTTGCGTTAGACTCGCAAGGTTTCAGTGAATCAAGAATAATCTTGATTAAGCACTCAATTTCAGCAGCTTTTTGACTGCTTTCATCTTGCTTAAGAAGAGCATGAGTCACTGATAATTTTTTGCATAATTCGAGAAGAGAATGAGTGGTGGAGAAATAGAAAGTTTCAATCGAATCAACTTTTCTAATAGAACCATCTTTTAATCCTAAGTTATACGCTTCTAAATATTCATCTTTGAATGAATCAATTTCTTTTTCGTATTCGCCTAAGGAAACATTTTCTTCAACGCACATATATGCATCAAATTCATTAATAAAGTAAAAGTATTCAGGTGAGTTTTTAAAGACATTAAGATATGAAGTATAAAAAATTTCAATCTTCTCAAAGCCAGTTTTTCCTTTGGAAAGATCGAAATAACTTTTAAATACTTTCTCTTTAAGAACAAGCGCCGAAGCTAAAACAATGTTTTGCTTCTTTTGGAAATGACGATAGATTGTTGCTTCACCAATCTCCGCTTCCGTAGCGATGTCTTTAATTGTGACATCAACAACGCCTTTCTCTAAAAACAGCTTTGTAGCTACATCGACCAAATATTGAGTTTTTAAATCTTTTAAGCCCATAATGATAGTCTCACTTTCAAACTGATACTTTATCTATCATTACTATAATGCAACATTATTAATAATGTCAATAAGAAAATGTAAGCGCTTAACGAAAAACCATAATTTATTATCATTTAGAAATTATTTCAATATAATAGAATTATGCGAAAACTAGTCATATTCGACATGGATGGCACCATTTATCTAGGAAAAGATTTAATTCCTGGAGCTAAAGAAGCGTTTGAGCAATTAAATAAAGATAATGTCGAATATGTTTTCTTTACCAATAATTCATCACACGATTTAGATTTTTACTACGAAAAGATTAAAAATTTCGGAATCAAATGCGATAGAAATAAGAATTTTTATTCCTCGACCGAGGTTGCGATTTCTTATTTAAAAAAACAAGGTTTAAAACGGTTGTTTGTAATTGGTAATAAGTCTTTAAAAGATAAACTTTCTAAAGATTTTGAACTCATTTCAAAATATGAGGAAAATGCAAAAATAGATGGAGTTTTAGCGGGATTTTCGACTGAGTTAGTTTATCAAGAATTGCGCGATGCTTGCCTATTTTTGGAGACCAGAGACATTCCTTTCATTGCAACTAACGGAGATTATCGCTGCCCGATCGAAGGTGGACTTTATATTCCTGATTGCGGTGGGATGATTGAATGGATTAGACTTGCGACCAATAAAAAAGCAAGAGTGATGGGGAAACCCGATCCTGAAGTAATCTATACACTCGCTAGAATGTTTAATGTTGATTTAAATGATGTTGTAGTTGTAGGTGACCGTATTTACACCGATATTTTAGTGGGAGTTAACGCTGGCGTTACATCGGTAATGGTTCTTTCTGGCGAAACAAAGATGGAAGATTTGGAAAAATATTCTTATCGTCCTACCTATATTATTAATTCAATTAAAGAATTACCTGAATTGCTTAAAAAAATATAAAGGAGATTATGTATGGAAAAAGCAATTGAAAACAAAGAATTTAAACTCAATTATAAGCGAACACTTATCATTGGTTTTGCCTTCTTTGGAATTTTACTATTGTGGCAAGTATATGATACTTGGTGCCCACTTTTCTTAACCGAGCTATTTAAAAGTGCTCTCAATACCGATAACGAAAGACAAGTTACTTATATCGTCGGTATTGTTATGGCAATGGATAACTTAGCAGCGTTATTATTAATGCCTCTATTCGGTCGTTTGTCTGATAAGACACATACTAAACTCGGCAAACGTATGCCTTACATATTAGTTGGTACCGCTGTTTGCGCCATCGCGTTCCCGTTTATTCCGGTCTTCTTTATGATGAATAGCATTGTAGGCACAATCATTATGATGGCCGTTATTCTTCTATTCGCGATGATGTATCGTAATCCTGCTGTTTCATTAATGCCTGATATGACACCAAAGCCATTACGTAGTAAAGCCAATGGTTTAATTAACATAATGGGCTATTTAGGTGGAGCTTTTGCTTCGGTCGTCGGAATGATCTTCGTCTTTAAACGTTATTTAGGAATCGAAGATTATGCAGGAGATCCTCAAACCGGCAACCCATGGCTTATTGAAACTCCTTTCTTAATTGCTTCAGTTTTAATGCTTGTTTCAGCAGTTGTTTTATTCATTTTAGTTAAAGAAAACAAAATTGCTGAAGAAGTTAAAGATGAAATGGCAAGAGGCGAATTAGTCGCTGAATCTGCTGAAAAATTATCTGAAGATGATGACGCTCCATTAAGTAAAGCAAACAAAATAATGCTCTTCTTAATCCTTGGCGCAGAATTCTTCTGGTTTATGGCAGATAACGGAGTTTCGACTTTCTTATCTAGTTACATTCAATATAATACGGGCGGAAGCACGCTTGAACACGGAATTTTGACAATCGTTGGCGGTGTTGGTTCTGTTATTGGTTTCGTCTTTGGTGGTATCATCGCTGGAAAGATTGGTCGTAAATGGACTCTTCTCAGTGGATTATTCCTCACTGTAGCAGCTTATCTATTCTGGTTTATCTTTACAAAAACCTTAGGAATTATTAATGGTTTTATGCTATTTAATCTCCCATTATGGTTATACATTCTTTGGTTTGTTAAAGGATTTGGTATGTCACTTGTTCACGTCAACTCCTACCCAATGGTTGTTGAATTATGCACTGGCAAAAAGATTGGTCAATTTACCGGTTATTATTACGCCGCTTCAATGACTGCTCAAACTATTACTCCAATCGCCTTTGGTGCTCTCTTGTTAGCCCCTTCGTTTGACTGGAATACTTTACCAGCTTATGCCGGTATTTGTATCGTTGTATCAATCGCGATATTCTTATTTGTTAAAAACGTAAAATCGCGCAAAACCCAAATAAAAACAGGTTTATCAGCGTTAGATCAAGACGATTAATTTAATGAAAAAAGAGAAGTTAATTAAACAAGTAAATCCTCTTATTTTAAAGGGTGTTGCCCATCGAGGCTTATGGAACAAAGATGTTTCAGAAAATTCTTTAAAAGCTTTTGAACTCGCTCTGCAAAATAATGTCGCAATTGAGTTAGATATTCATTTAACAAAAGACAATGATTTGGTTGTTATTCACGATGAAAAACTTGAACGATTAACAGGAAAAACTGGTATTGTTGAACACCTAACCACTGCGGAATTGCAGGGAAATTATAATCTTTTAGATGGTCAAACCATTCCAAGATTTGAAGATGTTTTGAAACTAGTGAATGAGCAAGTTCCAATCCTTGTCGAATTAAAGGTATACGAGAAGAATTACAAAGCATTAGCGAAGAAAGCAGAAGAAGTTCTTTCTAAATATATTAAAGATAAAAAGAACATTGTTTTGATTTCTTTTGACCCACGTTCCCTTTGGCCGTTTAAAGGAAAAGGATATATTCGTTTACTTTTAGTGGCGAAGAGCGATGAATATACCTTCACTTTATTTAAAAGAACAGTTGAAGGCTTGGATGTAGAAAAGGTCCTATTTGATGAAAGACGTGTTAGAAGATATGGAAAACGACATTTTATGAATTGCTGGACGATTCAAAATGAGGAAGATATTCAGAAAGTTCTTCCGTACGCCGACACGATTACATTCGATACTGTTGCTCTAAAAACAGTCCAAGAGCAATTTCATAAACATTAATATAATTAAGGGCGCAATATAATTCTTGAAAGTCCTTATTCTTTATAATATATTATTAAAGCAATGCGCCATTAGCTCAGCTGGTAGAGCAACTGACTCTTAATCAGTGGGTCGTGAGTTCGAATCCTACATGGCGCACCATTAGCTAATTAGCCACATCTTCGGGTGTGGTTTTATTTATGTAACCGCATTCATAAAATATTGTTAGCAAACTTATAAAGTTTAAAGTAATATTTTTGCATGAAAACTTTTATCCTTCTCTCTGCGATCCCTGGCTCAGGAAAATCAACTTGGGCGGAGCAATATCGCTTAACCCATAAGAATGTTTTCATCGTCTCCAGTGATAACCTAAGAAAAGAGTTAACAGGTGAATTCAAAAACCTCGATCATGATAAGGAAATGTGGGAAAGATTTAACTCTGATATTTTGAAATATAGAGACCTTCAAGACGATGTCACTATAATTGCTGATTCTACAAATATCCTTAACAAATTCCGCATATTTTATGGAAAACTAGCAGAAGGATTTGATAAAAAAGTCCTCGTTGTTATTAAGAAAAAAATCGAGCAAACTTTAGAGACTAATAAACTTAGAAGCGAAGATCGAATTATACCTGATGAAGTTATTGAACGAATGTATGATTCCTGGGAAGAACCTGATGAAGAAACATTATCTTACTTTGATGAATATAAAGTTATTGAGAAATGGTTCTCTTCCTCAAAAGTTAAAGATGAGTTTCATTATAAGAGCTAAAGGGTTTATAATATAGCCATGAATAAAACTACTGCTAAAAAATATTTATCCGCTATTGAGAATTCAAAAAAGAGATATTTGACTTGTGAGAATCTTTCTTCTATCATGGGCGTTTACCCAGAGGTCATTGCTGAACAATTGTCTTTTTTTGAACCTATGTTAGCAATGGATCCAAGTTTCGATTTGAAAGAACTTATTCCTTCTATTAGCAAATATATTGAAGCCGAAGAAGCCAAGCGTGAAAAGAAAGAAGTTATAAAGGTTAGCAAAAAAGAATTAAGTGAATATAAGTCTGTACCTGATTTTTTATATAAGAAAATGACTTTCAATGGTCTTGTTGACCGCAACGCTTCCTTAAGCGAAGCAGACCTTAAAGCCTTAAAGAAATTAGTTCAAAAAGAATTGGATGAACTTAAGAATAAGGCTAAAAAATAGATTTAGAATTTAAATTTAACATGAAAATCGGATTTTTCCGATTTTTTTGTTTAAATTCGTAATGCACGCGTTTATAATATATGCGCACAAGGAGTTTAAAAATGGAAATTAAAAAATCATTTCTATCTGTAGATGGTAATACTGCCGCTGCTATTGGTAGCTATTATTTCACTGAAGTAGCTGGCATTTATCCAATTACACCATCTTCCCCAATGGCTGAATTAGTTGATGTCTATGCTTCTCAAGGCAAAAAGAACTTATTCGGCACACCTGTTAAAGTTGTTGAAATGCAATCTGAAGCTGGTGCATCTGGCACAGTCCATGGTGCTCTTCAAGCTGGTGCTTTAGCAACAACATATACAGCTTCACAAGGTCTCCTTTTAATGATTCCAAACATCTACAAATGGTGTGGCGAACTTTTACCAGCCGTTTTACATGTTTCGGCCCGTTCATTAGCTACAAGAGCCTTGTCAATCTTTGGCGATCACCAAGATATCTATGCATGTAGACAAACTGGTATCACCATGCTCTGTTCACATTCTGTCCAAGAAATTGCTGATTTAGCACCAATAGCACATTTAATTGCTATTGAATCATCGACACCAATGATGCATTTCTTCGATGGTTTTAGAACATCTCACGAAATTCAAAATGTCGAATTTGTCGACGCTGAAGAATATCGCAAACTTCTTCCAATGGATAAGGTTGAAGAATTTAGAGCTCGCGCTTTAAATCCACACACTCACCCAGTTACTCGCGGTGGTGCTGAAAATGACGATATTTACTTCCAAGCTAGAGAAGCTCAAAACGCTCACTTCAATCACGTTATTGAAGTCGTCGAGAAGTATTTGAAAGAAGCTACCAGATTGACTGGTAGAGAATACGCACCATTCGTTTATTATGGTTCAAAAGAAGCTGAGAACGTCATCGTGGCAATGGGTTCTGTAACCGAAACCGCTATCGAAGTCATTGATGAACTTGCAAAAGAAGGCAAGAAAGTCGGTTTAGTTAAAGTTCACCTTTATAGACCATTCTCTGCTAAACATTTAGCAAAAGTTTTACCTGCTAGCGTTAAACGTATCGCTGTTTTAGATAGAACAAAAGAAATTGGCGCTACTGGTGAACCTTTATATCTCGATGTTGTCGCTGCTTTAAAGCAAGTCGGTTTAGAAAAGATCGAAGTTTATGGTGGCCGTTATGGTTTATCCAGCAAAGATACTCAACCAAAGCATATTAAAGCAGTTTATGACTTCCTTGAAGGAAAACCATTCCATAATTTCACCGTTTCAATTGACGATGATGTAACTCACTTATCAATTCCAGTCGATGAAAAATTCCATGTTAAAGCCGATTATACTTCTTGCTTATTCTATGGTTTAGGTAGTGATGGAACTGTCTCTGCTAATAAATCTTCTATTAAGATTATTGGTGATGCAACCCATCAATATGCACAAGCATATTTCGCCTATGACTCTAGAAAAGCCGGTGGTGTTACTCGTTCTCACTTACGTTTTGGAAAATCTCCAATCCATTCAACATATTATGTTGAGAATGCCGACTTCATCTCATGTTCACTTGATACATATATCTTTAAATTTGACATGATCAAGAACTTAAAAGAAGGCGGAACATTCCTACTTAATACCGATATGAGTGATGCTCAACTTGAGAAATCACTTCCAAATCGTATGAAACATCAATTAGCAGAAAAACACGCTAAATTCTACGTCATTGATGCTAATAAGATTGCTTCTGAAATTGGTATGGGTCGTCACACTAATACAATTCTTCAAGCTTCATTCTTCTATTTAAATCAAGGCATTATGCCATATGATGAAGCAAATAAATGGATGAAGAAATTTGCTGAAAAGAGCTATGCCAAAAAAGGTCAAGAAGTTGTTGAACTTAACTGGAAAGCTATCGATGCGGGTACCGAAGGATTGCGCGAAGTCAAAGTTAATCCTGATTGGATTAAGTTAGACGCCAAACGTGTTCGTACAACTACTGGTGATGAATATTTTGACACCTATGTCAACGTTATGGGTTCACTTGATGGTGATACCTTACCAGTATCTAAATTTACTGAATTCGAACTTCTTGATGGCACGATGAAAAATGACATCACCTTCAAAGAACAACGTTCAATCGCTGATAAAGTTCCAGTTTGGAATAAGGCTGATTGTATTCAATGTAACCAGTGTGCATTCGTTTGCCCACACGCTACAATCCGTCCATTCCTCTTAAATGAAAAAGAATTAGCGGAAGCTCCTGAAATCGTCAAAAACGATGTTGCTGACACCAAGCTTCCATCTCTCAAACAATTCAAATATCGCCTGCAAATCTCGCCTAAAAACTGTGTTGGCTGCGGTCTCTGTGTTGCTGAATGTACTGCTAATAAAGCTGGTAAAAAAGCCCTCTATATGGCAGAAGCAAAGGAACAATTCAAACAAGAAGAAGGCGCTCAATATCTCTTCAAACATGTCGAATATAAGAGTGGTCTTGTTCCAACCTCAACAGTTGCTGGCGTTGGTTATCTAATGCCTTATATGGAAATTTCAGGTGCTTGTGCAGGATGTGGTGAAACCCCATATTACCGCCTCGCTTCCCAATTATTTGGTAAGGATATGCTCGTTGCTAACGCGACAGGATGTTCATCCATCTATTCTGGTTCAACTCCACTTACCCCATTCTGTACCGATAAGAATGGTGAAGGTGTTGCATGGGCCAACTCCTTATTCGAAGATAACGCTGAATTCGGTTATGGTATGAGAGCGACAGTTGACTATCGTTTAGGTCAAATTTGTTCAATCTTAGAACCTGCTCTTGAACGTGCAAGCGTCGAAGAACCTCTTAAAGAGGTAATCAAGAAATATCTTGAAAATATTAAAAACAAAGAAGTCGCAAGAAAAGTTATTCCAGAACTCGTTAAACTTGTTAAAGCAAGTAAAGATGAAGAAGTCAAAGCAGTTCTCACTTATGAAAGAGACTTACTTGATAAATCAGTCTGGATTATCGGTGGCGATGGTTGGGGTTATGATATCGGTTATGGTGGATTAGACCATGTTATCGCTAACGATCAAGATGTTAATATCTTACTTCTCGATACCGAAGTTTATTCCAATACCGGTGGTCAATCATCCAAATCATCACAAACTGGTTCAATTGCCAAATTTACCGCTTCAGGTAAAACAGGTGAAAAGAAGAACCTTGCTTTGATGGCTATGACCTATGGTCATGTCTATGTTGCTCAAATCGCTCTTGGTGCAAATCCAATGAAAGCAATTCAAGCAATGAAAGAAGCTGAATCATTCAATGGTCCATCCCTTATTATCTGCTATGCACCATGTGCTAACCACGGTATTAAAGGTGGATTATCTAACTCGATGAAAGTTGAAAAAGCAGCTGTCGAAAGTGGCTACTTCACAACCTTCCGTTATGATCCACGTCTCTTAGCGCAAGGAAAACCAGCCTTACAAATCGATTGCAAAGAACCTGACTTCTCTAAATTCCGTGACTTTGTCATGGGTGAAACCAGATTCTCACAACTTCCAAAGGTCAATCCAGAACACGCTGAAGAACTCCTTCAAAAATCTGAAAGATGTGCCAAAGAACGTTGGGAACGCATCAAAAAATTCGGTTTATAATCTAAGCCTATAAAACAAAAGCCATACACTGTGTGTATGGTTTTTTTCATAAATGGTCGGAGCGGCGAGATTTGAACTCGTGACCTCTTCCACCCCAAGGAAGCGCGCTACCAAGCTACGCCACGCCCCGAATACATATAGTTTAGCAAATAATTACATTATTTTGTAAAAATATGATAAAATGCCTTCGCTTATGGAAAATAAAACGATAAAAATTAAAGGCGCAAGAGAAAATAATCTCAAGAATATTGATTTAGAAATACCTAAATATTCTTTGAATGTTTTTACTGGTGTTTCTGGGAGTGGCAAAACCACTTTAGCGTTCGATACTATATTTAATGAAGGCCAACGTCGATTCATAGAATCGCTTTCTAGCTATGCTCGTCAATTCTTGGGTGGCATGGAAAAACCAGATGTCGATTCAATCGATGGTCTATCTCCAGCGATATCTATTGATCAAAAAACTACATCTCATAACCCTCGTTCTACAGTTGGAACGGTGACTGAGATTTATGATTATTTACGTCTTCTTTTCGCGCGTGTAGGCGTGCCTTATTGCCCACATCATCACGAACCTATCGTTGCTTTTTCGGTTACGAAGATGGCAGATATCGCAATGGGTTATAAAGAGGGAACAAAACTCCAAATCCTTTCACCAATTGTTCATAATGAAAAAGGAACCCATAAAGATATCCTTGCAAAAATGCTATCAAATGGCTTTGAAAGAGTTAGAGTTGATGGCGAAATCACACGTATTAGTGAAGTGCCTCCTCTAGATAAAAACAAAAGGCACGATATTGATATTGTTATTGATCGAGTAATTGTAAAACCTGATTCAAGAAGTCGCATCGTTGATGCTTGCGAATTAGCTTGTGATTATTCTCGAGGTTATTGTGTTTTTCTTCTAGAAAATGAAGAAAGACTTTTATCTCAACATCACAGTTGTCCAAAATGCGGTTTTTCTGTTCCAAAACTTGAGCCTAGATTATTTTCATTTAACGCTCCACTCGGTTGTTGCCCTGATTGTAAAGGCGTCGGCATCAAAAGAGAGTGCGCGGTTGATATTTTAATCCCGAATGAAGATTTGTCTATTAGACAAGGCGCTATTCGCTGGTATAGAAATATCGTCGACACTAAAAATCTTGAATGGCAAGAATTCGCCTATCTATGTAAACAATACAATATCGATTTAGATAAGCCTTATAAGAACTTAACTGAAAAAGAAAAACATATCGTTTTGTATGGATCAGATCGTCCATTTAAATATGTTTTAACTTCTGCAAATAATAATCAAACTCACCGCGATGGTTATATTGAAGGTGTTAAGACAAGAATTGATCGTTTATATAATGGCACTAATTCAGAGATGATGAGAAGCTTATACGAATATTATATGCGTGATAGTGAATGTTCAACCTGTCATGGTGCTCGTCTATCCGAAAAAGCATTAGCGGTTAAAGTTAATGGTTTAAACATATATGAAGTGACATGCTTATCTATTGATGATTTATACGATTATATTAAGGAATTGCCGGTAAAATTGAATAAAACTGAATGGGAAATTGCTCGTTTAATTGTTAATGAAATAGACGCTCGAGTTTCATTTTTAAAGAATGTTGGTCTTAATTACTTAACGTTATCCAGAACTGCAATGACTCTTTCTGGAGGCGAGGCTCAACGTATTCGTTTAGCAACTCAAATCGGATCTAAATTATCAGGTATTCTTTATGTTCTTGATGAACCTTCAATTGGTTTGCATCAAAGAGATAACGCTAAATTAATCAAAACCATGAAGAGTATGGTTGAACTCGGAAATACGCTTATCGTTGTTGAACACGACGAAGAAACGATGAGAGCTGCTGATTATCTTGTTGATATTGGTCCCGGACCTGGCGTGCATGGTGGTGAAGTTGTTGCCTGTGGAAGCGTTAAGGATTTAGAAAATGAACCTAGATCAATTACTGGACAATATCTATCTGGCAAAAAGAAAATCGAAGTTCCTAAAGAAAGATGCAAAGGTAGCGGGAAATATTTAACTATCAAAGGAGCGGAGTGTAATAATCTTAAAAAGATTAATGTTTCAATTCCTCTAGGAAAATTCGTTGCCGTTACTGGTGTTTCTGGCTCTGGAAAATCATCTTTAATTAACCAAACTCTTTATCCTGCTTTAAAACGTCATCTTGAACAAAGTGATGAAATTATTCCTGGCAAATATCAAAGTATTGAAGGGCTTGAGAATATCGATAAAGTTGTCAATATTACTCAAGAGCCTATCGGTAGAACTCCACGTAGCAATCCTGCAACTTATGTAGGTGTATTTGATGATATTCGAGGTGTATTTGCTGAAACTATAGACGCTAAAACAAGAGGTTATGATAAAGGGAGATTCTCATTTAATGTTCCTGGTGGCAGATGTGAAAACTGTCAAGGCGCTGGAGTTACCCGTATTCCAATGAATTTCCTTCCTGATGTTTACGTTAAATGTGATGAATGTCATGGTCGAAGATATAACGAAGAAACTTTAGAAGTAACCTACAAAGGTAAAAACATCTATGATGTTTTAGAAATGACTATTGAAGATGCTTTGAAATTCTTTGAAAATAGACCAAAAATCAAACATAAATTACAAACTTTATATGATGTTGGTTTGGGTTACATTAAACTTGGTCAACAGGCCACAACGCTTTCTGGTGGAGAAGCTCAAAGAGTTAAATTAGCATATGAACTTCAAAAACGTCCGACCGGAAAAACATTATTCATTCTCGATGAACCAACAACCGGACTACATACAGATGATGTTGCAAGATTAATCAAGATTTTGCAAAGAATTGTCGCAAACGGAGATACAGTTCTAATTATCGAACATAATCTCGATGTTATTAAAGTTGCTGATCATATTATCGATTTAGGACCAGAAGGTGGCAATGGTGGTGGTCGAGTAATCGCTACTGGAACTCCAGAAGAAGTTGCTAAAGTTGAAAAATCATATACAGGTCAATATTTGAAAGGAGTTCTATAATTATGGGAATTGCATTTTTAATTATTGGTGCCCTAATATTCGTTGCTTCAATTGCTGTTCTTTCATATTTTCTTCATAAATTCTGCAAATCTTTAACTTTAGGTGGTGCAGCTCCAAAAGTCGAAGGTGATAATAGGTTAATTTTTATTAGCACTGTTTTAGCTGGCGGTTTCGGATTTTTATTATTGAGTTTAGGAATGGTTTTATTTAATAGTTGGAACTTCGATGCAGGAAATTACGTTACTAACATAATTGGCGCATTTTTCTTTGGCACAGCGATAAATCTATTCATTTCTTCTTTCACATTATATTTTTCACGAAAAGATTTAGAGATAAAACAAAGAAAAGCTACGCAAATTGCGATGATTTTAGCTATTCCGTTATTTATTATTGGTCTTTGGATGTGGACGGATTCGTTCGCTTTATTTATTCAATATCCTCTTCCAAATTCAATCTCATTTTCAAAAGGACTTGGCTATCCTGATGGTGGCGATTATGGCTTCACTTTAGCTTTCTATGGAATCATAATCGTTTCTGGCGCATTAATTTCTTATTTTATTTGTGATCATTATGTCTACGCTAAATTTGGAAAGCATGGACTAATAGATACTTTGTTTTTAGTGGCTTTCCCACTTGGTTTAGTTGGTGCAAGACTTTGGTGGTGTATCGTTCTGGAACCTGGCTATATTTTTCATGATGACTTCGGTTCATCTTTTATGAGAATTATTGATGTAAGAACTGGTGGTCTTGCAATTCAAGGAGGAGCCTTGCTTGGTATGATTTCTGGTATTTTATTTGCACTTAAGTTTAGAAAATATATTAATATTCGTTGGCTTGTAGATGTTTGCATTCCGACTATTTTAATTGCTCAAGCAGTCGGTAGATGGGGAAATTTCTTTAACCAAGAAGTTTATGGAGCGGCTTCAAATATTGATGCTTGGTGGTTCCTACCAAAAATGATTCGAGAAAATATGGTTATCGGATCATCCTTCCGCATTCCATTATTCTTTATTGAATCAATTATCAATATTTGTGGTTATTTCATCATTCGTTATCCAATTGGTAAATGCCTTAAGAGATATCTTAAACAAGGTGATCAAGCCTTTATGTATATTTTGTGGTACGGAATAGTCCGTGTTTCACTTGAGCCATTAAGAGATGGATTCACTTTAAATTTAGGTCATTCAGAAGCCTTTGGATATTTACAATCTTGGATAACTGCTTTTGTTATGGTGGCTGTAGGTATTCTTGGAATGGTTGGTTTACGTGTCTTTGAATACATAAGACGTAGACAAGGAAAAGAAGTAAAGGAATATGAAGCAATATAAGCTCTATCTTTTTGATTTAGATGGAACATTGATCGATAGCGACCAAATGATTATCGAAACTTTTCGTGAGCTTTATGCAGAATTTAAACCCGGTTTTTATCCTGAAGATGATTACATTAAACAATTTTCAGGGCCCCAAATTACCGAAACTTTAAGAAAAGAATTTCCAGATTTAGATCAAAAGAAGATGATGGAAGAATATCGAAATAGATCAAGAAAATATTATGACAAATATGTTCATCTTTATCCTGGCGCTTTGGAGGTTATTGAAAAGCTATACAAAAACGGAATTCCATTTGCGGTAATTACAAATAAACATAGATATGCAACGAAATATACCTACGAACTCCTTAATTTAGAACGTTTTAATATTTTTTCAGAATGCGCTGATGACGTAGTTCATCTTAAACCGGCACCCGATGGAATATATGCTGCAATGGAGCATTTTGGCATTACAAACAAGGATGATGTTATCTATATTGGAGATTGCTATACCGATTATTTATCCGCTAAAAATGCAGGCGTGAATTTTGGGTATATCAACTGGTCTCCTAGACCAATAACTGGTGAAATTAAAATCGATGTAAATATCGAGGATTATTCCAGATTTGCGGAGGAAATTAACGTATGAAAAAGACCGAAGTCGTTATTGTTGGTGCAGGTATTGCAGGCTTAACTGCCGCTATTTATTTAAAGCGTGCTAATTGCGATTTTGTGATCATTGAAGGTAGTTTTCCTGGTGGCTTATTAAACAAACATAAAACCATAGAAAATTATCCATCTTACCCAAGCATTACGGGAAGCGAATTGACTATTAAAATAATGGAGCAAATTAAAACTCTTGGCATCGAAATTACATATGGAAATGCCCAATCAATTTTAAAAGAAAATGGTGGATTTGAAGTGAAAACAGACATTGATTCCTACGATTGCAAAGCTGTTATAGTTGCAACTGGAGTATCTCAATCGAACGATACGATTCCTGGTCAAGAAAAGTATGCTGGATCCGGTGTTTCTTATTGCGCAACCTGTGATGGTAATTTCTTTAAAGGATTAGACGTTGCAGTTATCGGCAACAACAACATTGCGTTAGAAGAAAGTCTCTACCTTGCCAATTTGGTCAATAAATTATATTTGGTCAATTCTGATGAAAAATTAGTTGGTGATAATAAACTAATCGAAAACATTGCAAAATATCAAAATATCGAAGTTTTAAATAGTTCATCTGTAGATTCAATTAACGGTGATGATTTTGGTGTTACATCAATTACAGTTAATGGAAAAGAATTATCTGTTGCTGGTGTGTTTCCATACGTTGGCAAAAAAACAACAACCCAAATTCTTGGTAATTTAAAACCAGACATGAAAGGAATTTATGTAAAAGTCGATTCATCGCAGCAAACAAATATAGAAGGTTTATATGCTGCTGGCGATATTGTTGATAAGAAACTAAGACAGCTTGTAACAGCCGCTAATGATGGAGCAATTGCAGCGATTTCGGCATCTCAATTTGTTAAACAAGGTAAATAAAATATGAAAAAGATCGTTATTATTTCAGGTGTTTACGGTTCAGGAAAATCAACTGCCCTTTATACTTTTGAGGAAGCTGGTTATTACGTAATAGACAATCTTCCAATCGAGGTTGCGAAAGCTTTCTTTGACACTGTTTTAAAGAAAAAAACATATGAAAAAGTCGCTATCGCAGTCCCTTTAGAAAATGCTAATGAAATTTATGATTTATCAAAGAATTACAGTGATTTTGATGTAAAATTCCTTGGTATCACTTGTTCTAGAGAAGCTCTAAATGAGCGATATAGACTATCGAGAAAATTACATCCTCTTCAATCACAAGGTTATACATTAGGTAGTGCGTTGGAACGAGATTATAAAATTTTAGAAAGTGTTCGTGAAAATCTAACTTGTTTAATCGACACTTCTAAATTAGGAATCAAAGAATTTAAAAAGACAATCCACAATGTTGTCATGGGCATAAAAGGGGACAAATTCTCTGTAATGTTCATGTCTTTCGGTTACAAAAAGAGTGTTCCTCAAGATATCGAAACAGTGTTTGATGTTCGATTACTACCGAATCCTTATTGGGTTCCTGAACTCAAAAATCTTAATGGACTTGACCAAGAAGTTAAGGATTACGTTTTAAAAGCGCCTGAAACCAAAGAATACTTAAAACATGTTACTGAATATCTTGATTATTATTTAGAAGAATTAAAAAAATCAGGCAAAGGACACGCGAATATTGGTATTGCCTGTAGCGGTGGTCAACATCGCAGCGTGGCAATTGCGCAATACTTATTTGAATTTTATTCAAAGAAATATGAAACCAGTGTTTCTCATCGAGATATAGGAAAGAAATAATGCAAGCTAAAGTCTCATTTACTCAGAAAGTTAAAGAAGAAATAACAACTCTTCCTTTTTCTGATGAGCATGTACGAGCACTTTTATCTGCATTTATAAAAATTAACGGTTCTCTATCATATTCAGAAGGCGAATCTAGAATTGTTCTTAAAACCGAAAACGCTAAAATTGCAAAATATATTTATCACTTAATCGATCGTCTTTATGGCATCGTTCCAAAATTCGCCTATAGCAAGACGATGAATTTTAAAAAGAAACTGTCTTATTCCGTTATTGTTTCAGATGGCGAATATTTGATTGGCGATCTTGAAATTGATTTTTTGGATGGCAAAATTTCGAAGCATATCGTGCCGAACGATGATACGATTTCGGGCTATGTTGCAGGTGCTTTTTTAGCGTCTGGCTCAGTAAATTCGCCAAAAAACTCCAATTATCACTTAGAGGTTTCATTTAATAATGAAAACTATGCAAAGTGGTTCTCAAAACTGCTACTTAGATACAAGGGAACGGATTTTTCCCCGAAAATTATCAAAAGACGCAACTCCTATGTTGTCTACCTTAAAAAAGCTCAACAAGTTGTCGATTTTTTATCGATGATGGGGACAACATACGCGACTTTAGAATTTGAAAACATTCGAATTGATCGAGAATTTTCTTCAATTGGTAATAGATTACAAAATCTTGATTCTGCTAATTATATGAAGACTACAGATGCTGCCTCAAAACAAATTGAGGACATCAAATTGCTCGATGAAATTATTGGAATCAAAAATATCCAAAATGTTAAACAAAGAGAATTGATGAAGATTCGTTTAGAGCATGATGACTATTCTCTTTTTGAATTATCAACAGCTCTTAGCGAAGTTTTAGGAAAACCTATTTCTAAATCAAATGTTTCTCATTTATTAAGAGCGATTCATGAAAAAGCCGAAGGTTATAGAGGTAAAAAATGTTAGCGGTTGAGCAACTTGGAATGCGCATCAGATTCTTGAGAAAAGAGAAGAAATTGTCTCAAGAAGATTTAGCGTTAGAAGCAAACATAAATAAGAATTATTTAAGTGACCTCGAAAATGGTCGAAGAAACCCAAGTTTTGAGATACTTGAAAAACTCGCAGTCGCACTCGGAATATCTTTGTCTGATCTATTTAAAGGCATTGAATCGATACCGGGCATTTAACTATTTTTGCAAATTACAAAAATACTTGGAAAACGCTTTCGTAAAGAAAGTGATTTTTTTTATTTGATTTATTATTTATAATACAAGTGGCAATTAAAAAGGAGGACATAAAATGTCAGTTAAAGTTGCAATCAATGGTTTCGGTCGTATTGGCCGTCTTGCATTCAGACAAATGTTTGGTGCCGAAGGCTATGAAATCGTTGCCATTAATGATCTTACATCTCCAAAGATGTTAGCAAACCTTTTAAAATATGATACCGCTCAAGGTGGTTACGCAGGACATATCGGTGAAGGTTTACACACTGTTTCAAGCAAAGAACCAGTCTTAGCAGAAGATGGAAAGACAGTTGTCGTTCCAGGTTCGATTACAGTGGATGGTAAAGAAATTACCATTTATGCAAAACCAAATGCCGCTGATCTTCCATGGGGCGAACTCAAAGTCGATGTCGTCTTAGAATGTACAGGCTTCTATTGCTCCAAAGAAAAATCAATGGCTCACATTAATGCAGGTGCACGTAAAGTTGTTATCTCTGCTCCAGCTGGAAAAGATTTACCAACCATCGTCTATGGTGTTAATGAAAAAACCCTCACCAAAGCAGATAACGTCATCTCTGCCGCTAGCTGCACAACCAACTGTTTAGCACCAATGGCTAAAGCTCTTAACGATTTAGCCGCTATTCAATCTGGTATTATGAGCACAATTCACGCTTACACTGGTGACCAAATGATCCTTGATGGACCACATAGAAAAGGTGACCTTCGTAGAGCCCGTGCTGGTGCTGCAAATATCGTTCCAAATAGCACTGGTGCTGCTAAAGCAATCGGCTTAGTTATTCCAGAATTAAATGGTAAATTAATCGGTTCAGCTCAACGTGTTCCAGTTCCAACTGGTTCAACCACAATCCTCACTGCAGTTGTTAAATACGCTGGTGAATTAACTCCAGAAGTTATCAATGCTGCCATGAAGAAAGCTGCTAACGAATCTTACGGATATAACGAAGATCCAATCGTTTCTAGCGATGTCATCGGTATGAGATATGGTTCCTTATTCGATGCAACCCAAACAATGGTTAGCAAAATCGGAGAAGGATTATATCAAGTCCAAGTCGTCTCTTGGTACGATAACGAAAATTCATATACTTCCCAAATGGTTCGCACCATTAAATACTTCGCCGAAAAGTGCTAAGTATAAATTAAGAAATATTGAGGCACAACTTTGTTGTGTCTCTTTATAAAAAGGAGAATAAAATGCTCACTATTGAAAATTTAAAAAACATCAAAGGCAAAGTCGTCGTCGTTCGTGTTGACTTCAATGTTCCACAAGCCGATGGCAAGATCCGTGATGACAATCGTGTTAGAGCAGCTCTTCCAACCATTAAGAAACTTGTTTCAGAAGGCGCAAGAGTTGTCTTATTTTCCCATTTAGGAAAAGTTAAACACAAAGAAGAACCAGAGGTTGTTGCAAAGCAAAAAGCTAAAAACAATCTTGCAATCGTCGCTCCAAGATTAAGCGAACTCTTAGGCCAAGAAGTTGTCTTCTTACCAGAAACTAGAGGCGAAGCTTATGTTAAAGCAGTCAAAGCTCTTAAGGACGGCCAAGTGCTTCTCGTTCAAAATACTCGCTATGAAAAAGGCGAAGAAAAGAACGATCCAGAACTCGCTAAAGAATGGGCTTCAGTCGCTGATGCATACGTTATGGATGCCTTCGGCTCTGCTCATAGAGCACATGCTTCAACATATGGAATTCCTGAAATCCTCAAAGCAGAAGGAAAACCAGTTGCATGCGGTTATTTAGTTGAAAAAGAAATCGCTAATTTAATGAGATGCGTCGATGTCAAAAAAGAAGATAGACCATACGTCGCTATCTTAGGTGGTTTAAAAGTCTCTGATAAGATTAAAGTTATCGATTCACTTCTTAAGAAGTGTGATAAGATTCTTATCGGTGGTGCAATGGCATACACCTTCAAGAAAGCCATGGGCTATAAGACCGGTTTATCTCCAGTCGAAGATGAACAGCTCGATTATGCTCGTAATTGTTTAAAAGAAGCTCAAGGCAAAATCGTCCTTCCAGTCGATTCTGTCGTAACCGATGCATTTGAAGGCTGGACCAAGAAAGAAGTCGTTGGTGATAATGTACCAGATGGCTATCAAGGTATGGACATCGGTCCAAAAACTGAAAAATTATTTGCTGAAGAAATCTCTAAAGCAAAAATGGTTTTCTGGAACGGACCAATGGGCGTCTTTGAACAAAAAGATTTCGCAAACGGAACAATTGCTATCTGCAAGGCAGTTGCTTCATTAAAGGGAGCCTTCTCGGTTTGTGGTGGTGGCGATAGCGCTGCTGCTATAAAAGAATTTGGCTATAAAGAATCATTCTCACATGTTTCCACCGGTGGTGGTGCATCTCTTGAGATGATTGAAAATGACGGACACCTTCCTGGTGTTGACATCTTAAAATAAGATGAGAAGAAAATTATTATTCGGCAACTGGAAGATGAACAAGACCATTGCAGAAAGTAAGGTCTTTGGAAAAGAATCTGTCGAATTAGAAAAATTTGCTAAAAGCAAAAACGTTGATATTGGTATTGCACCAGTCTATCTTTCTTTAGCAGCTTTAAAAGAAGCGAATCCTTCTTTAACAGTTGCAAGTCAAAATCTTCATTATGAAGATCATGGCGCATTTACTGGTGAAATTTCCATTCCAATGCTTTTAGAACTTGGCGTTAAATGGGCTATTATTGGTCATAGTGAACGCCGCACCTATTACGCTGAAACAAATGAATCATGTAATAAAAAGCTTCTTGCTATGGAAGCAAACAAGATGATCCCAATATACTGCGTTGGTGAAACTCTTGCTGAATTTGAAAAAGGCGTAACCAAAAAAGTTATCGAAGAACAAGTTTTAGTGGGTTTAAAAGGTTTAAGCAAAGATTATGTCAAAAACATAGTTATCGCTTATGAACCAGTTTGGTCCATTGGAACTGGTAAGAACGCTTCAAAAGAAATCGCTCAAGATATCTGTTCATTTATTCGTGAACTCGTTAGAAAAGAATTTGGTAGCGTTGCTGATGAAGTCCGTATTTTATACGGTGGATCAGTTAAGCCAGAAAACGTTCACGATTATTTAACTCAAAAAGATGTCGATGGTGCTTTAGTCGGTGGAGCCTCGCTTAAAGTCGAATCCTTTAGACAATTAATCGAAAACATTTAAGGAGAAACGTAATGGAAGATTCCTTAAAACAATTTGACAAAAAGAATCAAAGACAGGTTGAAGTATCTGTCGGCAGTTCCAAATTTATTGGAAAAGTCTTTCTTTATACTTTCATCGCTTTAGCGATAACTGCTGTGACAGCCGGTGTCATTGGCTTTATTTTCTCAAAAGCCTTTACTCCGATTGACTATAATACCTATGTTTTAAGCGATACCGAACTTATTAAACCCTATTTAGCTTTGCTAATTGTAGCGGTGATAATGTATATTCCATTAATAATTTGGATTCAAATCGTCTGCTTTAGAAGAAAAGGCGGAATGGTCGTTCCTTTCGTTTTATATTCGATTGTGATGGGCATTCTTATTTCTTCAGCGACGATGCTTGTTCCATTTGCCGTTACCGCGATTAGTTTTGGTATCACTAGCTTAGTCTTTGGTGGACTCGCTCTTATCGGTTTAACCTCCAAAAGGGATTTATCATTCTTAGGTATTCTAGGAATAGGCATCATCTTTGGAGCAATGCTCATCGCTTTGTTTAACTTAATCTGGTCATTATTCTTACCAGGTTTCCAAATGTTATATTGGGTTGTTTCTTATGGCATCTTCATTGCTGTAATGTTAATTACCATCTTTGATGTTTGGAGAGTTAAGAAAATTGCTCAATCAGGCGAGAATTCAAATAATATCGCCCTCTATTGTGCATTTAATCTTTATGTAGATTTTATTTATATATTCCTACGTGTGCTTACGATTGTTGCAAGAGTCTACGGAAGAAATAGATAAAAGAAACTTCAGATTATTAAATACTAAAGAGTCAAATACTGACTCTTTTTCTTGTCTTTATGATAAAACATTTGTTCAGTTACGTTTTCTTGTTAGAACAAAATTATCTTTTTAACAAATATCGAACGGTACTATTGGTTACCGAGTGATTTGCACTGATAGTGATCCTATGGTGATTTGATTTTTATCAATAAAAGTTTGAGAGCACTCTCTAGAGTGCTTTCTTTTTACCAATCGTTTATTATCTATTGATAAACTTTTTAGGTATCGGTATAATTTAGTTAAGTCGATTAATTTGTTCATAAGGAGGATTTTTCAATGTCAGAAGAACAAAAAGTTGATAATCGCAAACTAGCAGGTTGGAAGAGAGCAATCTTAATTGCGGTTCCATTCGTCCTACTTGGTTTAGCTATTTTATTTATGGTTAAAGGTATTACAGCGTGGGGTCCAGATTTCACTAGAAATCATGGTGACAGCTATCTTACCTTAGGCTTAATCTGCACCATTTTGCTATTCGTCGGTATCGCTATGCAATTTGTATGGCCAAAAGCAATTAACAGAGGTCGCAGAATCGTCGTCGTTGGTTTAGTCTTCAACATTATCCTTGCTATCTCTGGTGCAATCGTCATCGGTGTTGGCTATGGTTTAAATGCAACAAGATACGCACTTTACGAAACCAGATATAACGACATGACCAAACGTGTTAGAGAAGGTTTAACTCTTGATAACAAGAGCAAAACTGTTGCTCCAGGCGTTACAGTCGAACAATTCATCAAAGATTTCTCTGAATTCACTGATAAAAATTCAGGTGAAAGAGCTATCCAAATGAGATCAGTTGGTCTTAGCAAACTTGAAAGCTACACAACTTCAGCCTTCATTAAAGAACATGGTTACGATTCATTCGCTTACCAGACTTCATCCAACGTTACCTCAAACATCGAAGTCTTCAACCTTTACATGGGTGATGCTGATCTTAAGGCATTCGCAACCAAGTATGGTTTCTCAACTTCTGAAGAATATGGCTTATATGGTAAGGATTATAAGTTAGAATACGCTCCATTATTTTACGAAGCTGTTTGGTCCGAATTTGTTAACTATGATGCTAGTAAGACTGCTCCAGTTCACTTTGATTATGTCAAGGATGTTGAATATTACCATACATCTAATTCAACAACTTCTGGAAAAAGCACTCATCACACTTGGAAAACAATTGCCATCGAAGTCTTATTCGACTTAAATGCTAAAGCAGCTCGTGTTGCTTATGCCAACCTATCCGCAAGCTGGTATACTTATTTAGACTAATACGCACGCTATATGCATGCACGGTCGTTTAATTAAAAGAATATGAATTTTTATAGATGTAAACATTGTGGAAAGCTTATTGTCGTTTTAGACAAGAAGGAAATTCCAACCATCTGTTGCGGTGAAGCAATGGAAGAAGTTAAGGCAAATACTGTTGAAGCCTCTTTTGAAAAACATATTCCAGTCATCGAAGAAAAAGATGGCAAAGTTTTAGTGAAAGTTGGTGAAGTCGCTCACCCAATGCTTCCTGAGCATTTCATCTCACTTATCGTTCTCCATACCGATCAAGGTTACAAATTTAAACATTTAAAAGCAGGAGACGCTCCAGTCGCAACCTTTGCGATTCTAGATAATGAAGTCGTCTTCTCAGCTTATGCTTATTGCAACCTTCATGGTTTATGGAAAAAGTCTACAGATTAATACATTAATATATTAATAGACGTTAAAAGCGCTCCTCAAAAGCGCTTTTTTCATATCTAGTAAAAAAACTTAAAATTTTTGTTGACACTTAATTTTCATGATTGTATTATAGAAAAGCGCACATTCCTGAGAAGGAAGCAATATACTAAGTATATGGTGCGTAACTGATCTTTGAAAACTGAACAGATGTACAAGAAACATTAACGTCAATTTTTTAACAATAAACCAGATATAATTTTGAACTAAGATAAACTTTTTGAGAGTTTGATCCTGGCTCAGGATGAACGCTGGCGGCGTGCCTAATACATGCAAGTCGAACGAGAGTAGCAATACTCTAGTGGCGAACGGGTGAGTAACACGTAGGTAACCTGCCTTACAGTTTGGGATACCCGAGGGAAACCTTGGCTAATACCGAATAATTCTTTTGGAGGCATCTCCGAAAGCTAAAAGGGGCCCTTAAAGCCTCGCTGAATGATGGACCTGCGGCGCATTAGCTAGTTGGTGAGATAATAGCCCACCAAGGCGAGGATGCGTAGCCGACCTAAGAGGGTGAACGGCCACACTGGAACTGAGACACGGTCCAGACTCCTACGGGAGGCAGCAGTAGGGAGTTTTCGGCAATGGGGGAAACCCTGACCGAGCAACGCCGCGTGAACGATGAAGGTCTTCGGATTGTAAAGTTCTGTTATAAGGGAAGAATGATAGCCTGAGGAAATGCTGGCTGTTTGACGGTACCTTATTAGAAAGCCACGGCTTAGAAAGCCACGGCTAACTACGTGCCAGCAGCCGCGGTAATACGTAGGTGGCAAGCGTTATCCGGAATTATTGGGCGTAAAGAGTGAGCAGGCGGCATGGTAAGTTTGAAGTGAAAGCGTGGGGCTTAACCCCATACAGCTTCGAAAACTGCCAGGCTAGAGTACGGGAGAGGTAAACGGAACTCCATGTGTAGCGGTGAAATGCGTAGATATATGGAAGAACACCAGTGGCGAAGGCGGTTTACTAGCCCGATACTGACGCTCAGTCACGAAAGCGTGGGGAGCAAATAGGATTAGATACCCTAGTAGTCCACGCCGTAAACGATGACTACTAAATATTGCAGTGATGCAGTGTTGAAGCTAACGCATTAAGTAGTCCGCCTGGGGAGTACGGTCGCAAGACTGAAACTTAAAGGAATTGACGGGGACCCGCACAAGCAGTGGAGCATGTGGTTTAATTCGATGCTACGCGAA
>CACXKR010000013.1 GCA_902768335.1 uncultured Erysipelotrichaceae bacterium | reverse complement strand
CCGACTTACAAGAAGTTCCTTGGCTACAGACCTGGTGTATATGTCATTGGTGATAAGATACGTGATTGTGCCATTTGTGAATCATCACCTTGTAAAGGATTTCTTATTGGCGAGAACGAAAAGCCTGAGGTTATTGCAAATGTTAAGGCTGGCATGATGGATTTTTCTGATCCATCACCCATCGTTCCGATTACGCCGATCTTATATTCTCCTCTGGTAATAACTGTGGAAGGTTTTAAACAATCTAAAATCTTACCAGTTGATTTATCAAAGATATTCGCTCCTAAATAAGGAATGGAGTAATCACCAATCTTAAGGTTAGCGTTCTTTCTAATCCAATCGACTGACCAGTCGAATTCGTGGTTACCTAATGTCATTGCTTCAAAACCCATGATATTCATCGCATAATTCACTAAATAACCATGAGTTAGATTGGATTCAGCACTACCTTGGAACATATCACCACTGGAAATAACAACTGTACCACCTGGGTTTTCGGCGCGCTTTTTAGAAAAATAGTCCGCCATTTTGCTTAACCCAATTGTTTTATCATCAGTGCTATAGTTAACAGCACCATGGAAATCGCTTACTTCGTAAAAATCAAAGATTAACTTACCATCGCTCTCTTTAATTTCGCCACCTAAGGTATCTTTGGCTAAGGCTGGGGCGGTTAAACTATCAACATCAATGGTAGGAGTAGCGTGATCAAAATCGATCTCACCTTTGGTATTTCCTCCACCGCCAGAACCAGAGTTTCCGCAGCTAATTAAAAGAGGGGCACTAAGTAAACAAATTAAGAATTTTGCTTTCCTCATAATTTATTATCTCCTTGATATTAGATTAAAAAATTTTCTCTACAATTGCAAATCACATATCCACCACGGTTATAAACATCTTCGCGGTTATAAAGGATTCTTTCACCAGTGAATTTTAAGAGTAAGCCACCAGCTTGTTCTACAATAGTCTGCATTGCACATGTATCCCATTCTTTAGTGTTACTAGAAAAGCGATAAGACATTTCTGCCTCGCCTTTTGCGATGACACAACCTTTGATAGACGAGCCCACAACTCTTTGATGTTTGATGCGGTCGCTATGCTTAGCAATCATGGCTTGTTCATCGGCGTTAGAATGGAATCTAGAGACAAGCGTAGTTAAATCATTCGTACGGGAATTGACATGGATTTTGACGGTTTTATCACCGTTTTGATAGAAGGAGCCTTTACCCTTCACCGCGTAATAGATTTCGCCAGTTACAGGAATGAGAATAACTCCTAAAACTGGTTCATGCTTATAGCATAAGCTAATATTAATTGTGAATTCATCGCTATGGGCGACGAACTCTTTCGTGCCATCGATTGGATCAACAATCCAAACATAGTCATTAGAAAGTCTAGACTTATCATCTTCGCTTTCTTCAGTTAAAAGAGCATAAGACGGAAAGGCCTCATGTAATATTTTTCTTATTGTATTATCTGTTGCCTTATCAGCTTTTGTGACAGGCGAATTATCTTCTTTGATTTCAAGTCCAATATTATCGGAGTTATATATCTCCAATATTAAGGGAACACATTGTTTAGCGGCTTTAAGAGCCACCTCAAGTTCTTTTTCAAACATTTATTCGAATGTTCCTTTTTCAGCGAGAATATCGAGATCTTTTACAACTTCTTTAGAAAGTTTGAAATCTTTTTGATTTTCAAGTCTCGCTCCTGCAGCTTGTCTATGTCCACCGCCACCATATTTAAGAGCGACTTTTTGGACATCTAAACCAGCTGATCTAAATTCAATTCTAATTAGGCCTTCTGGACTTCTAGTAAATAGGCACCAGATTGGACAGCCAATAATATTTCCTAAAACATTAACGTTTTTCGAAACTTGATCGAATTTTAAGCCAAATTGTTCATAGTCTTTAACATCTGCAAAACAGTAAATGACATTATGTTCAGTCTTTTGGAATTTTGTAATTAATAAAGCTTGGTATTTCACAAATGCTTCTTCTGATTGATAAATGATTGAGAAGATTGATTTTGGCTCAATACCTAAATCATATAGTTTTGAAACAATTAGATGAGTTTTAGCATTTGTTGGGGCGTATCTAAATCTACCTGAATCGGTACAGATACCTAAGTACATTAATTCGGCAGCAAGTTTAGAAATCTTTAATTTATAAGTGAAAGCAAATTCCGCAATCATTTGCGCGCAGGCGATAGAACCATTATCAACCCACTTGACTCCAATGAATGGTTTACTTTCAATGTGATGGTCAATTTTAATGATTTGTTTTGCTAAGCGAATGCGTTGTTCGCTGACTCTTTCAATTTCGGAGCAGTCACAAATAATAGCAAGAGACTCCTTGATTTTATCATCGCTAACTTCATCATAAGTGCTTAAGCGGTCATAAAGTTTTTCACTTCCATAACCTAAAGCGTAAACTTCTTTTCCTTTGAAGTTATCTTTGATAATTTCTCTTAGAGCTAAAGATGAGCCATAGCAATCTGGGTCAGGATTAACATGACCATAAATGGTTATGACATCATATTTTTTGATGAGTTTATAAATATCTTTTATTGCTCGATTTTTCATATATTAAAGTAAGTCATCATCCTCATCTTCGTCAGGATTCTTTTTATCGAAGTCGAGATCGTCGGATTCTTCTTCAAATTCTTCTTCGGCTTCTTCGCCGGCTTCTTCACGAAGATATTCCTTTTCTTCTTCGTCCATATCTTCCTCTTCTTCATCGTCGAGGTCCACATCATTTTTATGGATTTGTGAGAAGGAATGACGGTCACTTAAATCCCATTTCTTGTCAATAAGGACAAATCTTTCATCTTCCGACATCGACATATAAAGTTTTGACATCTTTGTAAGTTTGGCATCTTCATCAAGAGAAAGGCCACTTAATTTTAATGCTTTATCAAAAATTTCACGTAGTGATAAAGGTTCTTTACTGTTTGAAACAACGTCATAAGCGTATTCTACAAATGCTTTTTCCATAAAATTTCCTTCCTTACATTTTATTTGGAGCGGACACTCCGATTACATTTAATGCGTTTTTCATAACGATTTGACTGGCTTTTGCTAAAGCAAGTCTTGAGGATGTGACAGCTAAATTATCACGATCTATAACTCGACATTCGGTATAGAAGCCATGGATAGCGGCTGCTAATTCTTGAATGTAAGTTGCAATTAAATAAGGTGCTCTTTTAGTAGCGCTTGATTCGATAAGACGTGGGAATTCAATGAGAAGTTTAAGTAGATCCATTTCCTTCTTTTCTTTTAGAAGTGGAGCCTCTTCATCTATTTTAATATCCTTGGCGCTCTCAAGAACCTTAGCGATTCGAGCATGAGCGTATTGAGCGTAATACACAGGGTTATTAGATGATTGTTCACTTGCTAAATTAAGATCAAAATCTAAATGAGACGATGCCGCTCTAGAGACGAAGAAATATCTGGTCGCATCGACACCGACTTCTTCGCAAAGTTCTCTTAAAGAAACACCTGTGCCAGTTCTTTTTGACATCTTAACTTCTTTGCCATCTTTGATGAGACGGACAACTTGAACAAGTTCAACTTCCAAAATGTCTTTGGAATAGCCTTGCATCATTAAAGCGGATTTCATACGGTTAATATAACCATGATGATCAGCACCTAAAACATCGATTAACAAATCATAGCCTCTACTTAATTTGATTAAGTGATAAGCAATATCTGGCATCAAATAAGTAAATGAACCGTCTGATTTAATAACTGCGCGGTCTTTATCATCTAAAAAATCGGTTGTTCTTAAGAAAGTTGCACCATCTTGAACATATGAATATTTGCTAAATTTATTATTCAAAACATCTTCAACATGATGATTCTTACGAACATCGGTTTCAAAAGAATAAATATCAAATTTAGTTCTAAAGAGCCCTAAATCTTTTTCAATTTTAGCGAGTTCAGCTTTCATACCATATTCAGTAAGGTGAGCTAAACAAGTTGGATCATTAACTTTATAAGATGCACCGAATTCTTTATCATATTGCTTTGCAATATCGATGATATCATTTGCATGATAACTATCTTCTGGAAGTTCAATCTTTTCTCCATGAAGCTGTCTTAAACGGATATCCAAAGATAAGCCAAGTGTTCTAATTTGGTTACCAGCGTTATTAACGTAGAATTCACGGGTGACATCGTAGCCAGCAAATTCATACAATCTACAGATTGAATCACCTACTGCTGCACAGCGAGCGTGACCTAAATGTAAATCACCAGTTGGATTAGCAGAGACGAATTCAACATTAATCTTTTTATGTTTATCTTCGCCGCGACCATAGTTCTCGCCTTCTTCAATAATCTTTTTAACGACGGAATTAATCGCATCGTTTTTCATAAAGAAATTAATGAAGCCTGGTCCGGCGATTTCGATATGATCAATATTATCTTTATTTATGTTTTCCACTAAAAATGAAGCTAGTTCACGTGGATTTTTACCAAGTCTAGAAGCATATTTTAAAGCAATGTTGCTCGCGTAATCTCCATGTTCACTTGAACGAGATTTTTCAATGACAACATCGGATAAAGTTAAAGAGACATTTAATTTATTAAACGCCTCAATAATTTTCTCTTTTAAGATCTGTTCAATATCCATAGGGTAGTATTATACGTATATATGTGTGTACGTGCAAGTTAATTTTTGATTAGCAATGTGACAGCTTGTGAACGAATGGCTTCGCCTTTTCCGATCGCTCCAACTTTGTTGAAGCTCATCGCCTTCACGGAGACATTATCAATTTCGGTTTTAAGTAATGAGGCAATGTTTCTTCTCATCGCCAAAACATGAGGCGCTAATCTAGGCGAAGCACATGCAATTTGAATATCAATATTCCCGATTTTGTAGCCTTTTTCTTCCATCATCTTGACTACTTCTTCTACAAGAATATAGCTGGCAATTCCTTTATATTTTGGATCGCTATCTGGGAAATGGGTTCCTAAATCGCCTAAGGCAAGTGCGCCGAGAATAGATTCGCAAACGCTATGTAAGACGACATCAGCGTCGCTATGACCGTCTAAACCAAAAGAAGCAGGAATCTCGATTCCTCCAAGCATTAATTTTCGACCAGTAATAATTGGATGAATATCTTCGCTAAAACCAATTCGATACATGATTTTCTCCTTAAACATTAAATCTAAAGAAGACGACATCGCCGTCCTTCATCTCGTATGTCTTTCCTTCCATTCTTAATTTACCTGCTTCTTTTAAAGCAGTTTCGGATTTATAAGTATGAATATCTTCGTAGGAATAAACTTCCGCTTTTATAAAACCTTTTTCAAAATCGGTGTGGATGATTCCAGCACATTCTGGAGCACTCATACCATTTTTAAATGTCCAGGCGCGACATTCATCTTCGCCGACAGTAAAGAATGTTGATAAATTTAATAATTTATACACGGCCTTGATTACTTTATCTAAGCCAGATTCACTAGCACCTAAAGATTTTAAGAATTCAATTCTTTCTTCTTTTGGAAGAGATGATAATTCGTATTCAATTTCACAGGATATAGGAATGACTTGTGATTTTTCTTGCGCTGCGATTTCTTTAACGATATTAAGATATTTGCAATTATCTAAATCCATATAATCATCACCAGAAACGTTAGCGACATAAATGATTGGTTTAAGAGTTAAAAGGTGATAGTTCTTAAAAGCGTATTCATAATCTTCTTTCTTTAAAGAAAGTTTGCGAGCAGGTTCACCTTGAGACAATAACTCTTGTAAAGGAGTGAGAATAGACATCTCATAAATAGATTCTTTGTCTTTTTGGACTCTCGCTTTATTTGCAACAGCAGCAATACGTTTTTCAACAGTTGCTAAATCTGCCATAGCGAGTTCAAGATTGATCGTCTCGATATCTCGCTTTGGATCAACGCTTTCTTCAACATGGATGATTTCACTTGAATCAAAGCATCTCACCACTTCAACAATCGCATCGCATTCACGGATGTGACCTAAAAATTGATTGCCAAGACCCTCACCTTTGGAAGCGCCTTTAACTAAACCAGCGATATCGTAAAATTCAAAAGTCGCATTAATCGTGCGTTTTGGATTAAATAAACTTGATAAGAAATCTAATCTCTCGTCTGGAACATTGACTACCCCAGTGTTAGGGGAAATGGTCGCGAAAGGATAATTCGCTGCCTCGACGTGAGAATTCGTAATTGCGTTAAATAAAGTTGATTTGCCAACATTTGGAAGTCCGACTATACCTGCTTTAAGTGACATATCAATCCTCCATTGGATTTACTATATTATAGTAGAGTAAAAAACAAAGTAAAGAAAAAGCCTCAAATAGGCTTTCTTATAATGTTGATACAAGCTATTGTTTAGAGCTTTTTCACATTTGAGGCACGTAGTCCCTTTTCAGTTTCTGTGACATCGAATTCAACATCCGAACCAACTGCTATGTCTTTGAAACCTTCCATGACTAGTTCGGAATAATGGAAGAACACGTCTTTGTCGTCATCGGTTTTGATAAAGCCAAAGCCCTTATTCTTATTAAACCTAATTACTTTCCCTTTCATAAAAGGCCTTTCTAGTGACTTGGTCACTTTCTATTCCCACCTTGTATGAAATGAGAATAGATTATATTTTGGTGATTGTTATTTCCCCAAAATCACTTGTACATTCTTGAACTGTAATTTTGTAACCGACCGTCGTTCCATTATTGAATTTGTCCCCATTAGGGAAAAACTCGGAACTAGCTACAAATGAAGAACCACCTTTAAACAGGGTTGCGTTCGTAGCGAAAGAACCTTTCTTAAATGTATTAGTTCCATTAGATTCTAACAAATGAACGTATTTGTAATCAATAGCATTTTGCATACTTTGGAAATCAGATAAGTGACTTCTCTCAGGGGTATTGCTCGCTCCAACAGCATAATATTTATCGCCAAGAGTTTCGACGTAGCGAGTTGCGCGCCCCCTAGCCTCGATCTCAACTAGTCTGGAATCTATATGATAGATTCTAAATCCATTTACGGTATACATCCTGTCTGTTCCAGAAGTTGTATTTGGCGAATAAGATTGAAGCGCGTCTTTCTCGTTCATACCTTGTGGAGTGTAATATTCAATTATTAAATATTCATCCATCGAATTCATGTTCCAGGAATCGTTGATGATGATTGCGTCACCATACAAAGCGGAAGATCTAAGTTTCAAAGAGACGGATTTTTCTGTTTTAACGTAATAGGGATTAACCCATCCAAGAGCGAATTTTGAATAGATATTATCGTCTCCAATATTGTAGGAATGCATTTCGATTCCACCGCTTGGATCAAATGTTTTTTCATATGGATCGTCTTGATATAAATAATAATCATCTAATCCTAAAAGATGACCAACTTCATGTATTGCGGTATGAGCGTCTATTCCTGAGCCATAACCAGCATATCTAGAACCGGTAAAGAAGGAATAAGACATCCAAAGATAAGCATTCACATTTGGTAGCTCGCTTGAACGACCTTCATCGGTCCAATAAACCCAAGCCCAGTAACCGTTTTGACTTTTTGGAGAGTTGGAATAGATAAAAGCAATAGAGTCAACATAACCATCATTATCAACATCGTATTTTTTGCGAAGTTCATCGTAATTTTTATCTTCTTTAAAATAACTAGTAACAACAGCATCCGGAGAAGGATTGTCGTCTTTAACATAAGAGGAAGCATCTTCCATCGTAACATCCAGTTTAAAAACTGGTGCAATTTCACCACTAATATTTAAATTGCCATAGCTAGATGCTTTATAGTAAGACGCAACAGACTGCCAACTTGTCTCTCCTGCTTCACCAAAAAAGGCGCGCTGAATTACTTCTAGTTTAGCGTTCGTCCATTCTGGAGCGTTGGAAAATTGAACTGGTACAACTAATAGTTTGCTATCTCCAGTAGATGATAGACCGTTAGTTTCGGTCGTCTTTTTAACATCTTGAAGATTATAAGCAAATTCAGATATTTTTTGATAGCCATCACCGGAATCTGGTTGTTGAGGATCGATAGGAATTAAAGAAGTCGAATCGTAATTAATAATGTGAGTACCACCAAAACCACAACTCGCTAAGAAGGTTGCTAGAATTGGAAGAATAAATAATGACTTCGTATTCATGGTAATAAGGTTATCAATTTGCTTTGCTTTTAGCAACCTCTTTTACCTTTCTAAACGTTAGTGACTTCACTAAAACAAGTGAGGTTAAATATGGAAGAAGGGTTGCAAAGATAAAGATGATTAAAATTGGAAGATAATTAAACGTATAACCAATCTTAGTGTGAAGTGTTTCACCTAGTGCAAAAGAGATGACGTAATCCACCACTATAAGTTCGACTGCGCAAAGAATGAAGGCGATTAAACCTTGAACTAGCGATTGAACAACGAACAATGAATTGATTTCTTTTTGCTTTATTCCCACTACTCCAAGTAGAAATATTTCATCTTTGCTTTCTAAAACATTAAGTAAAACAACAGTTCCAAGTAAAAGAATAGAGATTAAAGTTGCCAAGGTAGAAAAACCAATTAATATTGCATTTGCATATTTTAAAGTTGAATCAACGCTTTTTGATATCTCATCCACCGGAGAAGAAAAATTGTATTCACGAAATATTGAATTTAGTTTACTAACTAGATTAGAAGCATCCACCTTATCATCAAGTTCAATCACAGCGGATGTAGGAATCAAACGGAAAGAAGAAACCCCAAGCCTATCTCTAAAGAAGGATATTGTCCAGAGACAATCGTGATAAAGATAATTTTTCTCTTCATCGGTGATACCGACGATAACCACTTTATCAACTTGATATTCCTTATTTATCTTATCTTCTTGAGAATAATATTCGTTATTTTCCCCTGCAATATAAAGATATTTTCCTAATCCAACTCCCTGTGGATCTATTTTAGAGGCTAGCCCTTTCGAGATAACGATTTCATGATTATTTGATGGTTTTCTTCCTTCGATTAATTTGTCAAATTTTGAAGAAAATCTTAGGCCACCCGAAATGCCGTTCAAAAAATTACCTTGAGCGACATCGTCTGGAAGATCGATTTGGACTGTCGAATCTTGAATTTCTGAATCGGCATCGACCGCCATAAGGATTTTTGTTTCATCACACGAGACAAATAAACTTTTTGAAAAACCGCTCAATAAATTAGAAGCAAAGCTTGCGTAACCGAATTCACTGATAAAATAGTAATCTTTTATATTTGGTTCTATTTCTTCTAAATTCTTGATGTCACTAGGAGAGATGGCGATTTTATCCGCCAAATAAATCATCACTCTCTTTTCAGAACATAATTCTCCTTCTAAACATAGATTTGGATTATAGCCAGCATTAGTTCTTTCAAAGATAAAATCAGAGAATTCCTCATCAAAAAATATTGCGTCCAAAAAAGCTTGTGGATCTTCGATTGTTTCAAAATAATAAATTTTGTGCATTTCCCAAGGAAAAAATGTTTCACCATCATCATCGCTTGGTAAAAGCATCATCTCTTCAAAAACTTTTTCATTCCACAACGTATTGGTGTGATAAAAGATAGCGCGATTAGTCTCGGTTACTGCTTTAACTTCAAAGATTTGTTCATCATCATATTGCCAAGAATTATTTCTTATTTCTAATGTGATAGATAAGCCGTTTTCATAAATATAATGTCCTAGGGATGTGAAGTTTCTTTGTATTTTAAGTTCAAAACATAAATTCACCATTTGGGCATATGTTAAACCTAAAACAACTTGGTCATCTTCTAAAATGGGAACGCTATAAGGATATAAGATTTTTTGTTCATCATTTAACCATTTAAAATCGTTGATGGAACGAGTTGAATAATATGGAAGAGATATTTTATAAGGGGTTGAAGAAACATAAACATCATTTTGATCTTTAAAGAAATCCTCAAAGTTCACCAGATAATTAGTGCCTATTCCTTTTAAATAGTAGTTATATTTATTATAAATATCTTCTACTCGATCTAAGGGCGCGCTATAAGCGTTTGAGAAAGTATTCTGCGATTCTTGCTTCAAAGACATAACAATTTGATTGCCATTTGTTAAAGAAGAAAAAGCTTCTTCAATCCTTTTTGAAACAGAAGTCGCAAGAATAATAGCGATTCCAATTCCGCTCAAAGATAAAGAAAGCATCCCGTTAGTTATTAGGCTTCGATATTTCTTTGATTTAAGTTTTTGTAACGAATGACGAAGCTTGAAGCCTACTGGTAAAGCACCGCTATCTACTTCGTGATTGTTTTCTAAAAAATTAACTTCTTCATCATCTAAGATTTTGTTTTCTTGAATTGAAAAGATTTTTCCATCTTCTATTTTTATGATTTTATCAGCGATTTTGCTAACTCCTTCATAATCGTGTGAGGCAATTAATATCAGCGATTTGCGGGATATTTTTCGTAAAAGCGCGTAAATCTGATCACTATTAGATTCGTCTAATGCACCGGTTGGTTCATCACATAGAATTACTTTAGGTGAGTTAATCATCGCCCGAGCAATTGCGACCCTTTGCTTTTCTCCTCCGGATAATTTATTAACAGGCTCCCTCTTTAGTTTTGATATTCCTAAGAGATTGGTAAGCTCATCAACCTTTCTTTCCTTAACCTTTTTTGAAGAATTAGAAATTGATTCGAAAGGTAAAAGAATATTGTTCTTAACATTATCGAGATTTAGCAAATTAAAATTTTGAAATACGTAACCAATGTTATGAATTCGATAATCGCATATGTTGTTTGGAGACAAACACTTTAGATTGGTGGAGTCGATAAGTATTTCGCCATCGTAATCGAAATCTAGTCCAGCGATAGCGTTCAATAAGGTCGTTTTCCCGCTTCCTGATTCTCCAACGATTGCAACTACTCCATTTTGTGGTAGGGAAAGAGAAATATTATCATAGATAATTCTTTCACCAAAACGCTTTGAAAATTTTTTAATTTCAATCATCATTCATCCCTCAATTCATCGCTTAATGAAATGTGTCGATAAATAAGCATCGGTGTTAATGTAAATACAGTTGAAAATATAATAGCGATAACAAACAAAAATATTACTAGTCCAAATGGTACATTTAAGAAAGTTGAAAAAGGGATGCTAATAAGATTATTCAATGCAAAGTTTCGACTAATAATATTGTTTAAAATAAACTGACTCAGAAGCGACAAGAAAATCGATAATATAACTGATATCGTAATAAGAAGATAATTCTCAGTTAAATATATCGACTGGATCGACCTATGTCTTGCACCTAAACAAGTTAAAATTGCGCTATTCTTTTTGTTTTCAATAAAGGTTGATAAAGAAATCATTCCTAAGATGAAATTGACTCCAATAAAAGCGATGATAACAAAAACGAATAATGCAGTGGAAAACGACTCAATAAAGGTTTTATATGACTGTTGAATATCATAAGCATTCGATTCAATTTGAAACGACGAATTGTTATCTTTAAGCTTTTTAATTGTTTCAAAAAAGATAGACGAGTCATCAATCGATGTTAAAAAGATTTCAGAACAATAATTCGAAATAACATCATCTTCCTTAACATTTTCTAAATACTCAAAAATGGTTGTGGGCCTTTTTAAAGATAAAGAAATATTCTCTAGATATAAAGTATCCAATTCTTTCTTTAATGCTTTATATGAATAATAAATTTTCGGAGTGTTTAAAAAAGAGAATTCTTTCACCACAGCCGCTATTCTTAAGTTGTAATCGAAAGAAAAATCATCTTTAACAATTGGGTTATCAAAATCACCTGTTGAATACTTTAGCGATGTCGAAAACGAGATATTGAATAAATCATCAATAATCGACAAATTATCTTTCTTAAGAAGTTTAACGAATTCCTCATTCACTATAACTTCATCGATCTTTTCTTTAGGAGGGCTTCCACTGACGAGTAATTGTTTTCCATATGTTTCTAAAGAAATGTCATAGAGAGGAACCATCTGAAAATTTTCCACCACCACATTTTGATATCTACCAAATGGATAAGTCGGAAATAAATAAGATAAACAAGGTTCAATAGCGACATCAATATTCTCCAAATTTTCATCAATGCTCTCCAAAGAAGGGCGAATTGATTTTTCGTAATTTAAGGGAGAATTTTCAATTTCAAAAGTTGTTTTTTCTGAAGCAGTAGCATGTAGCAAGGATAAATTATTCTTTAACGCGTTTTCTTGAGAAATATTGCTGCCTTCTTTAAAACCAAAAGATAGAAGAATTGAAGCAAAACCAATCGTGCAGGCGATGATAGAAAAGATATTTTTCTTGATATTAATCTTTAGATTAATTTTTGTGAATAAAGTCGACCACTTTGAAGAATAAGTTCCTTTAGAATTGTTAAGAAGATTATTCCTAGATTCATTAATTGTCTTATCAGCAAAAATTTTTCCATCTTTTAAAGTGATGATTCGATCGGAGAACTGGTTCACTAAAGTTTTATTATGAGAAACATAGATTACCAAAATCTTTTTAGATAATTCTTTAAGCATCTCCATAATCGCTAGAGAATTTTTTGAATCTAGCGCGCCAGTTGGTTCATCGCAGAGGATAACTTTAGGTGAAATAGCTATCGCTCTTAGAATTGCAATTCTTTGTTTTTCTCCTCCTGATAAAAGTTTTGATCTTTGATTAGAAAGATAAGTTAAAGAAAAATCTTCAAAATAATTATTAACATTTTTTTCTGCTTTAGCTTTTGAATAACCCTTCATTAGCAAAGGAAGCATTACATTATCTTTTGCACTCAAATCATCAAAAATGTTGTAGTGTTGAAAAACCATTGAAACATCATTGAGGTGATATTTTGAGAAAGACTTATCTGACATCTTATTAATTTGACGACCATTAAACTTCAAAGACCCAGATGATGGCTTTTCAATGCCTAGCAATATATTTAATAAAGTTGATTTACCAGAACCAGACTTTCCCACTATTGAAACTAGACCAGTAGAACTAAAAGAAAGAGAAATATCTTTCAATGCATAAAAATCACCGCTACCGGTCTTATAAATTTTGGAAATGTTTTCTAATAAAAATATCGACATATCTCTATATACTTATTACTGAGACAAAATCGATATTTGTTGAATTAGTTATTTTTATCTTTGATAACTTTTTTAAAACGCTTATTAAAGTTGTCTCGAGAGATGATGATGATATTTCCACATCCGAGGCATTTTATTTTAAGATCTGCACCAACTCTAACTATTTCGAAAAGTTTGGAATGAGAAGTGCAAGGATGGGGCTTCTTCATTTCCACGATATCGCCAAGTTGATAATCAAATGTTTTCATTATTCGTCTTCCATTTTAACAGCAGCAGGAACTTTTGGTAAACCTGGCATTGTCATCACTTTTCCGGTTAAGGCAACGATAAAATTAGCACCACTAGATAATTTGACATCTCTAATATGAATTGTCGAACCAATTGGAGCTCCAAATACTTTAGGGTCGTCACTAATAGATAAAGGCGTTTTTGCCATGCAGATTGGAGTGTGAGAATAGCCTAGTTTTTCAAACTTAGAAATCTCTTCTAATGACTTATCAGAAAATTCAACTTTTCCAGCACGGTAAATCTCTTTACAAATCGTTTCAATCTTCGATTTAATTGGAAGATTAAAATCATATAACTTTTTATAATTTGATTCGGATTTTGCAAGCATTTTTGAAACTTTTGAGGCTAAATCGGTTGATCCGTCTCCGCCTTTTAAGAAGCCATCAACAAAACTAACTTCATAACCATTTTCAACGCACCAATTTGTAAGGTATTCTATCTCTTCTTTTGAATCGTCGGCAAAGTGATTTATCGCAACCACAACTGGAAGACCATATTTAGAGATATTCTCAAGATGTAATTTAAGATTGGCTACACCAATTTTAAGAGCTTCAACATTTGGTTTATTTAATTCTTCAAACGCTACGCCGCCATGTTCCTTTAGAGCGCGTATTGTCGCAACCAAAACAACTCCATTTGGTTTGAGATTTCCAGTTGGACAACATATATCTAAGAATTTCTCGGCTCCAAGGTCAGCGCCAAAGCCTGCCTCTGTTACAACTACATCCCCAAGTTTAAGAGCCATCTTGAGTGCAATTATTGAATTGCAACCATGAGCAATATTTGCAAAAGGTCCACCATGAACAAGTACGGGATTGTTTTCAACAGTTTGAACCAAGTTTGGTTTTAACGCTTCTTTCATAAGCTTCATAATCGCGTTAGATATTCTTAATTCTTTTAAATAAACAGGCTTATCGTCGTAGGTATATGCTAATAGAATGTTATTTACCCTATTTTTGAAATCTTCTGGATCTTTTGCCAAGCAAAGAATCGCCATCAATTCAGAGGCAACAGTTATTACGAACGAATCGTGTCGAGGTGTACCTTTCTTTTCATCTTGCATGATAGTCACGCTTCTAAGGGCGCGGTCATTCATGTCTAGAGCACGAGTCCAAACGATTTTATTTGGATCAATATTTAGTTCATTTCCTTGGAAAATATGGTTATCGATAACAGCAGCGATTAGATTTATCGAGCTAGTTAAAGCATGCATATCACCAGTAAAATGAAGATTGATATCATCTTTCGGCTCAATCGAAGCTAAACCACCACCGGTCGCTCCACCTTTTAAACCGAAAACAGGCCCCATTGAAGGTTCTCTTAGACAGAGCATGCAGCGGACTCCATTTTTAGCAAAGCCTTCGGTTAAGGCAATTGACATAGTAGTTTTACCTTCTCCAGCTTTGGTAGGAGTAATTGCGGTCACCAAAACAAGTTTGCCATCTGGTTTATTTTTAAGTTCTTCAAAAATAGATAAATCTATCTTGGCTTTATATTTACCATAGAAGTCGATATATTGTTCGGCAATATTTGCTTTTTTAGCAATCTTATCAATTGTCTCAATCATAAGTTACCTCCAATGTGTTCAATAACAAACTGTGCGATTAATAAACCAGCGGTTGATGGCACCATCATCATTGAACCAGGTTTATTGCTTTTTATTAAAGGAATTTCACTTGAAAAAACTACATTAATCTTTTTCAAATCAAATCCATTTGTTTTACAATCATAACGAATTTTTCTCGCTAAAGGATCACCTTCAGTTTTATTAAGTTTTGTAATTTTAACTTTAGATGGATCAATTCGATTCCCCATGCCTAAGGAAGAAATTAAAGGAATATTATTTGTTAAAGCGTATCGATAAAGTTCGAGTTTACCTGGAACATAGTCTATTGCATCTATGATAAAATCGACTTTTTGAGTTACATTTACAAAGGTATTAGATTCGATTTTTGCATCAATTACTTCGATTTTTGCAGATGAATTTATAGATAAGATGCGTCTTTTTGCAACATCAATTTTTCTTTTTCCGATATCTTCACTAGTATAAAGAATTTGACGATTTAGATTTGACACATCAACCACATCAAAATCAATTAAGATAAAGCAATCGAAACCAGACCTCACCAACGCTTCAAGAGCAGTGCCGCCAACACCACCTACTCCAGCAATTAAAATCACCTTATTTTTAAAGGAGTCTACCTTATCTTTTCCAAGCATTTTTATCGATCTATCTAAATAGTTAATCATTGTTAATTATCCTCAGCAAATCTGCGGTATCTTGATAAAATTCAACCCGAAATTGATGTCGAATAAAAGTGAGCTGTCTTTTGGCGTAATTACGAGTATTTTTCTTGATCAAAGCAATCGCTTCTTCTCGATTAATTTTGTGCTCAAAATATTCAATAAATTCTTTATAACCTATAGCCTGTAAAGCGCGGCAATTTTTACCATACTTAACATAGAGATCCTTAACTTCGTTTTCTAGCCCTTTTTCAATCATCGTATCAACGCGCATATCGATGTTTTTATATAGCAAATCCCTGTCGAAATCTCTTACGAAGAATCTAACATCATAAATAGGTTTATGCTCTTGTTTGGCTACTAATGTCGATTTAGTCTCGCCACTTGATAAATAAATATAGATTGCTCTTAAAACTCTCTTACGATTATTCATGTGGATTTTATTAGCTTCGTTTGGATCGATTCTTTTTAATTCATCATAAAGGGTGCGATTGTCCATGGACTCATACTTAGACATATCAATGTTTTTATCATCTAAAAAGTCATAATCATATAAGGCAGAACGAATATATAAACCTGAGCCTCCTACAATAATGATGTTTTTATTTTTCTTAGTTAATTCATCGATTTTATTTCTTAAATTAAGTTGATATTCTGCAATTGAATAATTGTGGTTTACATCAACAAAAGAATACAAATGATGTTTAACGTCTTTTAGATATTTTTCATCTGGCTTTGCAACGCCTATGTCTAATTCTTTATAGCATTGAAAAGCATCACCGTTTATTATCTCGGCATCAATCACCTTAGCGAGCTCATAAGCGGTTTGAGACTTTCCTAGACAAGTTGGGCCAGTAATTACAATAATCATCTTAATTAATCGCATTCCTCACTTCTTTAAGAAGTGTACCAACCTCTTTTTGAACTTCTTTAAAATCTATATAAATCGGATTATTTTCAATTTCTTTTAAACATTTTTCATATTGAGCTTTTTCAAAAAAATAGATTTTGTCGTCGTTTTTAAATTCGCACATTCTTTTTTGATGTTGGCGCATATTTTTATCTAATTCTTGAAGTTCTTTATCGTTATCAATTATCTCTTTTAGACGAAAATATTCCTTTATGAGAGGTTCATCAAAAAGCTTTTCTTGAGCATCTTGTAAAGCTTCTTCAAAATTAGCCATCGACAAGTTCTCCCATTAAGAAATATAGATGAGATTCTTTAATCTTTACGTTTACGATTTCACCAATAAGTTTCTTATCGCCTTTAAAATGGACTAATTTATTATGTTCAGTATAACCCGATAGAAGTTCACTATTCTTTTCAGACACAGATTCCACTAAAACAGGGAAAGTTTTACCAATCAAGGTTTGATTTATTGGATCAATGACTTCTTCAAGTGTTTTTACTAATTCATGGAATCGTCGATTCTTTTCTTTTGGAGTGACGTTATCTTTTATCTTTGCTGCAGGAGTGTTGTTTCTAGGCGAATAAATAAAAGTGAACGCTGAGTAATATTTAACTTCTCTAACAATCTTTAAGGTATCTAAAAATTGTTCATAAGTTTCGTTTGGGAAACCAACAATAATATCGGTCGATAAAGCAACATCAGGAATTTTTGTTTTAATCTCGTTAACTAATTTTAGATATTGCTCTGAAGTATATCTTCGACCCATTAATCGCAATATTTCATCATTGCCAGATTGAACAGGAAGATGAATATATTTCATGATGTTTTTATGTTTTGCAATGACATCAATCATATCACTTGAGAAATCCCATGGATGCGATGTTAAAAATCTCACTCTTGGAATACCAATTTTAGCGACTTCATCAAGTAATCTGGCAAAGCTAGAACCATCTTTAAAATCCTTGCCATATGCATTGACGTTTTGGCCTAAAAGAGTAACTTCTTTATAACCTAAGTCTTTTAATTCTTGGCATTCTTTTAAGATATCAGCCATCTTTCTAGAACGTTCTTTACCTCTAGTGTAAGGAACGATGCAATAGGTACAGAATTTATCGCAGCCATACGAGATATTTACAAAAGCTTTGAAATTAGATTGTCTAACACTTGGTAAGTTCTCGTGAATATCTCCAGGAAGAGATTTGACATCGACAATTCTTAATCGTTTTGTGATAACTTCATCAAGTAAATTCAGTAAATCAATAATGTTATGTGTTCCAAAAATCAGATCGACATGCGGATAAGTTTTATTAATGTGTTCAATAATATGTTTCTGTTGAACCATACATCCGCAGATCGCCACAATGGCATTTTTGTTATTAACTTTAAAAGATTTTAAATCGCCAATTTTACCGAAAACTTTCTTTTCAGCGTTTTCTCTAACCGCGCAAGTATTGAGGATGATAATATCCGTTTCTTTTTCGCTATTTCCTTTGCAAAACCCTGCTTTTTCAAGTAAACCCGCCATTATTTCTTCATCGCGGTAATTAGCCTGACAACCATAAGTATGAATGTGATAAGTTTTGCCTTTTGCAAATTCTTTTAAAGAGGTAGGGACATTGATTTCTTCATAATTAAAATCAAAGGTAATGTTTCTCCTTCGGGCAGATTCAGCTTCCGGTAAAGTCTTATATAGTGTCTTTGCCATTATTTATCTCCGATTATTTTTATTGGGAATATTTCGAGACATTTTTTGCTTATTTCATCGACTTCTAAAATTACCGCATTGATCATTTCGGTATCGTTTGTATCTAAATCAAATCTATTAGTCGATCCAAATAAGGTTTTATTAATGACCGAATTCTTTTCAAACCCAAGCACTCCATTAGCAGCACCGCACATTCCAGCATCCGTAATAAATGCGGTTCCATTTGGAAGAATTTTAGCATCGTTTGTTTGCACGTGCGTATGTGTGCCTAAAACAGCGCTGACTAATCCATCAAAGGCATAACCAAAACAAGCTTTTTCACCAGTCGCTTCGGCATGAAAATCAACGATATGAATTGAATCTTCATCCTTTGTTTCATCAATTAGTTCTTTTAAAGCAGTATATGGAGCGGATACTTCTTCTTTCATGAAGGCAGTACCAAGAACATTTGTGACTCTAATAGTAATGCCATTAACTAAAAATGTTTGAGAGCCAACACCACCAAAACTATTGAGTAGATTAAGCGGTCTAACCAAGTTAGTGGCATCATTAATATAGTCATTAATTCTATCCTTAGAGAGATAGTGATTACCTAAGGTAATGCAGTCGACGCCAGCATCTAAAAGTTCGTTATAATGTCTTTCGATAAGACCTTTTCCATGCGTGGCATTTTCGCCATTAGCTATGACGAAATCGACTTGGTATTTTTTAACAAGTTTTTCGACATTATGCTTAATAGCATTGCGGCCAACTTGGCCCACTATATCTCCAAAGAATAAAATTTTCATATTTATTTAGCAGTTTCTGTAGCGCGATATTCGCGGATAACTGAAACTTTGATTTGACCAGGATAAGTCATTTCAGTTTCAATCTTTTCTCTAATATCACGAGCCATCTTAAAGGCGGCTAAATCGTCAACCTTGTCTGGGATAACCATAACGCGAACTTCACGTCCTGATTGCATGGCGTAGCATTGATAAACCCCTTCATAGCTCTTACAAATCGTTTCGAGTTGTTCGATACGCTTGATGTAGCTTTCAAGTGTTTCACTGCGAGCGCCTGGTCTAGCAGCACTTAAAGTATCAGCGGCTTGGACTAAGTTAGATATAACCGAAGTCGCTGGAACATCTCCGTGGTGAGATTCAATCGCATTAATAACAACAGAAGGTTCACCATATTTTTTAGCAAGTCTTGAACCTAGTTCAACGTGGCTACCATCTTGTTCAAAGTCAACAGCTTTACCAATATCGTGAAGTAAACCAGCACGTTTAGCGAGGTTTTGGTCTAAGCCAAGTTCAGCGGCCATGATGCCTGCAAGATAAGCAGTTTCCATGGAGTGATCATAAGCATTTTGACCATATGAAGTACGATATTTAAGTCTTCCAACATAGTTGAGTAGTTCGCGATTAATCTTAGGTAAACCAAGTTTAAAGGCGGCTTCTTCACCAGCTTTTTGAATATCAGCATCGACTTCTTCTTGAACCTTAGCGACGATTTCTTCAATACGACCTGGTTGAATGCGGCCATCTTTGATTAACAAATCAAGAGCCTTAGTAGCGATGTGACGTCTAATTGGGTTGAAGCAAGAAACAGTAATAACTTCAGGAGTATCATCGATGATTAAATCAACTCCAAGGAGTTGCTCTAATGTACGAATGTTACGACCTTCTCTACCGATGATACGACCTTTCATCTCATCGGATGGTAAAGCGACAACCGAGACAGTTCTTTCTTGAACTTCTTCTTGCGAATATTTGCTAATAGCAAGTCCAATAAGTTCACGAGCCTTTTCTTCAGAAGTTGCTTTAGCTTCATCTTCTTTGTTTTTGATGTAAGCAGCGATTTCTTTGCTCATCTTTGATTCGACACGCGCAAAGATTTCATCTCTTGCTTCGTTAACGGAAAGTTGAGCAACTTTTTGAAGCTCTTCAATAATCGAATCAATCTTTTCTTGAAGTTGAGTTTCTTTCTTGTCGCATTCACGAAGTCTTCTAGTGAGAAGTTCGTTTTTCTCTTCGAGAGCGTTTTCTTTGTTGAGCAAGTTAGCGTCTCTACGATCGATATTTTGTTCACGTTGATTAAGTTTATTCTCAAGTTGAGCATATTCTTGTTTACGTTCACGAATATCTTTTTCAGCTTCTTGCTTCATTTCAGTGATGGTTTGTTTACCATCAAGTTGTGCATTTTTTCTAATTTGTTCGCCTCTTATTTCAGCGTCACGGATAATTTTATCCGCTTTCGATTCAGCATTCTTTGCTTTGATTGATGGAATGAATCTTAATAAGAAAAATCCAATAGCAACGCCGACGATAAGAGCAAAAACAATAGCTAAAATACTAAATAGTGTTTGCATTTTATTGCCTCCTAATATGTGAATGATTGGCCTAAATATTTCTAAAAGAAATAAGTATCCAATCTATAACTTAGATTATTACCTGAAATCTCCCCTTATGGGTTCTTTCTAATGTATTTAAACGGCAATGCCGAATAGTTACGATATATGGTAATAAGTATCTTTCGATACATAGTTATTATATCAAAATATTGTTTCTTTGATAGCGAAAATTAAAGGACACATAAGTGCCCTTGTAATTTGTTATTTAATTTCACCGGTTTGGATTTTGCTTTCCAGTTCTTTTTTAAATTCTGGATTTGCATCGAGATAGGCTTTGCCATTATCACGGCCATTAGCGAACCTCTCTCCATTATATTCATACCAGGAACCAGTCTTAGTTAAGATGCCCATTTGCGTTGCAACATCAAGTATTTCGGCGGTCTTATTGATACCTTTTCCATAGATGATATCGACTTGGCAATTTTTGAATGGTGGTGCGACTTTATTCTTAACAACTTTAACGTTAACGGTATTACCAATAATTGTTGAACCATCCTTAATTGCTTCAGCACGTCTAATATCAAGACGAACCGAGGCATAGAACTTTAAGGCTCGTCCACCAGTGGTAGTCTCTGGATTACCATAGATAACTCCAACCTTTTCACGAAGCTGATTAATGAAGATGACGGTGCATTCGTTGGTGTTAAGAATACCAGCAAGTTTTCTCATTGCTTTGGATAATAATCTAGCTTGTAACCCAACCGAGTTATCGCCCATTGCTCCATCAAGTTCTGCTTGTGGAACTAAAGCGGCGACTGAGTCGACAACGATAATATCGACACCGCCACTATTCGCGAGCAATTGAACAATTTCTAAGGCTTGTTCACCGCTATCTGGTTGGGAGAGAATAAGTTCATCAATATTGACTCCTAAATTTCTTGCATAGACAGGATCAATAGAATGTTCTGCATCGACGAAGGCAGCTGTGCCGCCTTTCTTTTGAGCTTCAGCAATCGCATGAAGTGCAAGAGTGGTTTTACCACTGCTTTCTGGACCATAGATTTCGATGATTCTTCCTTTAGGATAACCACCGACACCTAATGCATTATCAATTAATAATGATCCAGATGGAATAACGTCAACATCAACGCGTGGACGTTCTCCAAGTTTCATAACAGAGCCTTTACCGAATTCTTTTTCGATAAGTTTAAGGGCTTCTGCTAAGTTAGTATCTTTTTTAGTTTCTTTTGCCATTTTTACTAGCTTCCTTTCACTAACTATATACTGAGATTTTTCGAAAAAAGTTTGAAAATTTTCTATCTTATAATAATTTTAGCACACCTTCTTGCATAGCAAGAAGAGTTTTTTGACGAATTTCATCTCTGCTGCCAGAGAAAACATTCTTGTTAACAATGACTTTATCCTTAAATGCGATGCCAATATAGACGCTTCCAACGCCTTCTTCACCTGGTTCAGCGGTTGGTCCAGCGTTACCAGTGACCGAAACACAAATATCGACATCGAGAAGCTGTTTTCCTTTTACGGCCATCTCAGAAGCAACTTCTTTTGAAACCACTCCAAATTTGGAAATAGTTTCTTTATTTACTCCCACAACATTTTCTTTAATTAAAGGAGAATAAGAAACAACACTTCCTTTAAAAACCTTGCTAGCACCAGGAACAGAAGTGATGCTAGAAGCAAATAAGCCACCGGTCATTGATTCAATTGAACCGATTGTTAAATGTTTTTCCTTTAGTTTTTGAACTAGTTCAAACATTATTTCTTTCCTTTGAGAACTTGTCTATTTTGATAAACGTAGATAATTCCAGAAATTAGAGACATTGCTGTCGCAGCATAAAAGAATAAATTCGAAACATGAAGCGCTTCTGGCCAACTATTATCAAAATAATGGAAAGGCCAATCATTTAATAAAAGCATCGGAATAGCAATCATTTGTAAGACAGTTTTTGCCTTACCAAATTTATTCGCTGCGATAACAACATTATTTTTAACAGCAATTAAACGAAGTGCATCAACCACTAAGTCACGGCCAATCATAACGATGACACAGATTACAAGAATAGTTAAAGCAAGCGGATTGCTTCTTTGATCAGGAGCATAAATTTGTGGGACGAGAAGGAAAATCATCGTCGCATCGTTAAGTAGCTTATCAGCGATAGGATCAAGGAATTTTCCAAAGTCAGTTACAAGGTTAAGTTTTCTAGCTAAATGGCCATCTAAATAATCAGTAGCTGCAGCGATAATGAAAACAACACATATAACTAAATAAACTAAATTTATGCGAGAATTGCCGAGATTTGGCGCGATAAAGTAGTTATTTGGACCAAGTGCGATTTCTGTAATCGCTAAAACGAATATTCCGATAATCATTGCGATAATAAGAATGATTCTCGATAGTGTAATTTTATTTGGAAGATTCATTGTCTTTCTCCTTTTGGTGAGTATCCGACCCTATAAGCCATGTTTTGTCTAGGATAATAATTTATCTACGCAATGCGTGCTATCTTGGCTTCGATTCGCCTCGATAACCTCCCCTACCAAAATTTGGGTTTCTCGCTTGTGGGGTTTACCAAACGTTTCACTTCAGCGTTTCCGTTGAACTCGTCTCTGTGGCACCTTAAGGAACATTTTCATGACCGAAGTTTTAGAATAGTTCCGCCGTTATGCACTCCTGCATACCTAGCGTTATTTCTTCCGCTAGCGCAATCACTACCATCATCACAGATGGTGCGAGCATGGACTTTCCTCTAGCAAATGCCAGCAATTATCCAGGTCGGATTAAATCTTTTTAGGATCGACTCCTTTTTTATATAGAGCCCTCTCTAAATCAGCAATTCTTTTTAGGTAAACGATATTTTGTTTATTTACTTCGGGACCATTAGGTATTGAATCAACAATATTCTTATACTTCTTAGCCTCGATTTCAGTATTGAACAAATCTTCTTTTACTTTTGAAAGTTCTGCTTTAAGTTCTTCGATGGTTTTTTTATCTTGAGCTATCTTCTTATCATATTCTTCATAATCTTCGATAACTTGGTCTAAGGTTTCATCGACTTGTAAAGCATCATAGCCTTTGACGTTTTTATTAAATTTAGTATCCAATAATGATTTTGAATTATAATTCATAGATATTATTCCACCGATGGAAATATTATAGTGAATGAATAAAAAAATAACAATTCATTTTATGAATAGTTTGTTATGATATAATAGCAAGCGTTATGAAAGCCTTGAACAAGCACCTCAATAATGTGAAAACTTTATGTTTCCTTGATTTAGAAGGAACACAATTTTCGCATGAAATGATTGCGATTGGTGCAGTCAAAGTTAGCGTTAGAAAAGATGGCTCTGTCAAAAAGATTCATCGTGGAATCTACACGCTTGTCAAAGCTAAAAATAGAGTTGGAAAAGTTGTTACTGATCTAACTGGTATCACCGATAATGATTTAAGAAAAAATGGCGTTCCATTTAGAGTAGCGTTAGAGAATCTTAAAAAATATATGGGTCGTGATTTTACTAAAAGTAAATATGTCACATTTGGGTCTCACGACTTAAGAATTATCGCTCAATCATTAGCTTATAATCTCGATGTTAAAAAAGAAGATGTTCAAATCTTAATAAAACATAATTTCGATTTATCAGAATTTGCTTCAAATTATATTAAAGATGAAAACAATAACACCTATTCGTTAGCAAATTTCTTGAAAGTTTTCCATCTTGATTTTAAAGGCACACAACATAACGCTTTAGCGGATGCACTTAACCTCGTTTATTTATACGATGCGTTCTTAAAAAACAAAGAAATTGTTAAAGATGAATATATGAAAGTTCTCGCTAAAATGAGACATCTTCCTGAACCAATTCATAATATTCTTACTGATTTACTCAATAATAAAACTGTTACTCTCGACGAATTCGAACATTATGTCGATGAATCACTTAAATGATTAAATATTCAAACGGCCAAACCTATTCGCCTAAAGACATCAAAAAGAAAGAAACCAAATCGGTTAGTTCTTTAAAGCGTCATCTTTCAAGTGCGAATAGAGGTATGGACCTTGAAGGCGATATCAATGCTTCGAATGAATATTATAAAGAGCACGATTTATGCTTAATCACTAAAAGACCAACCCCAATTAACGTTGTAAAAGTTGATTATTCAAAAGGTGCAATTATTACGAATGCTTATTTTGAAAAACAATCAACCACTGACTATAACGGAGTTTATAAAGGAAGATACATCGACTTTGAAGCAAAACAAACTAAATCAAAAACGAGTTTTCCATTAGCAAATATTTCAAAGCATCAAATCGAACATCTAAAACATGTCTTAGAGCATGGCGGAATTGCTTTCTTTATCATCGAATTCGCCAGCAAAAACGAAGTATTTTTACTCGACGCTAAATATGTGATTCACTTCTATGAAAATGGTGAAAGAAAATCAATTCCATATGAAAAATTCACCGAAGTTGCTCACAAAATAAAAAGAGGATTCGCTCCTCGTCTCGATTATCTTCCAATAATTGAAGAAATCTATATCAAAAGTTAAATATTTTTGCAAAATTCCTTCAATTTACAATCATCGCATTTTGGAGAAATTGCCTTACATTTATATCGACCGAACCAGATGATTTGATGGTTCGTTTTTATTGCGCGCTCTTTGGGAATGAAACGAAGATACTTTTTCTCCATTATTTCAACTGAATCATTACTTTTTGCAATTCCAAGACGTTTAGCAAATCTTTGCATATGAGTATCGATCGCTAAATATGGTTCGTTAAAAAGTTCTGCTAAAACACAGTTGGCAGTTTTGTTTCCAACACCAGGTAATTGCAAAAGTTTTTCCTTATCATTTGGAACTTTTCCTGCATGTTTTGCTAGTAATCCTTGAGAAATGCCAATAACATTTTTGACTTTAACCTTATACATCCCGATGGTAGAGATGATATTTTCAACATCACTTAACGAGGCATTTGCCAATGATTCAACACTTTTATATCTATCAAATAAAATAGCAGTCACTTTATTAACCGCTTTGTCAGTTGTTTGGGCCGAAAGCATTACTGCAATTAATAATTCGTAATCTTTCGAATAATTGAGTTCACAATGAGCGTTTGGATAAAGCTCATCTAAATAGGAAAATATTGCCTCTTGTTTATTAGTCATCTAACCATTTTGTTTTGATGATTTGCATAGTTTTTTCAATATCTTGATCCCAATCATCTTTCACAGCGGTACCACCGCTTTTTTCTATATCATCTCTAGCTTGCCATTGTAGGAGGATTTTATCGACACTCTTAAGTGTCTTTTTGCCTCTAGATAAAGCAAGGCGAAGAGCTTCGATTATTCTTTCATCGCTGAATCCGCGATCAACCCATTCACCAATCAAAGAAAACTCTAGTGGTGAAAGTGGTCTAGAAAGTTCGCTTTCAAAGACTTGATAAATGTTTTGAAGAACTTTGGATTTTTCTTCGCTAATTTTATTTTCGTGCTCTTTTGCTAAAGATTCTTCGAATACTTCATAGAGTTTTTTCTTTAATGGCTTTAAAGATACTTTAATCTTTTTGCCGGTATCGAAAATTAAATAATCTCTTTCGATTAAGCTAACAAAAATTTTATCAAGCTCCTTAGAAGATAATGACATCTTTAAAGAAAGAAGATCAGGAGTCACTAAAGTATTCTTTTGGCCTAAAAGATGATCGATCATCAAAATAGTAGCAAGTTCATTCTCGTTGAGTTTGAGCTTACGATAATATTCTAATAATAGGTAGCGGAAGTCTAATGCTTCCATTTGCGCTGCTGACATAGTGCTATTATTTTATTAAATTAATTAATAAATTAAAAGAGGATTATTTATGATTTATTTTTCTTAATTCTTCTTTAACTTTTTCTGGATTTAGTTTATCCAGTAAATAACGGTATTTATTGATTGCTTCAAGTGATTTTTCTTCGATTTCAAAATTTAATTTTTCTTTAAATCTTTCCGCTCTAAGGATGCGAAGCGGATCTTCTTTTATGCGTTTAATAGGATCACCAATGAATCTAATAACTCTATTTTTTAAATCAATTAGTCCACCACTAGGATCGATGCATTTCATATCCTCATCAATATAAATTGCGTTTATCGTAAAATCTCTTCTTACAAAATCTTCTTCGATTGTTTTGACATATTTAACACTATTTGGATGACGAAAATCTAAATATTCGCCTTCGCTTCTAAAGGTGGTTATATCAACATGTACTCCATCGATTTTTAATCTTACGCTTCCATATTTTTCAAAATGATAATTGGCTTCAGGAAGAAATTTCTTCATATCTTCTGGAGTCGCATCACTAACAAAATCGTAATCAAGGACTTCTAACTTAAGAAGATAATCACGAGAGGTTCCACCAATCATAAAAAGAGAGAAACCATTCTCTTTAAATAATTTAGCAAGTGATTTAAATAGATTTAAATTCATAATAAAAAGAGTCTACAGACTCTTAATTTAATTTTTCTTTTAAGATTTTTGAAGGTCTAAACCCTACTGTGTTATTCGCTGGAATTATAATAGGAGAGCCATCACTAGGATTTGTTCCCTTACGTGCCAAACGAGCTTTTTTATAAAAGACACCGAAGTTAGAAAGTTTAACTTCTTTACCCTTTAATACTTCATCTTCAATAAGTTGTAAAAATTCATCGACAATTGATTCGATCTCAACTCTAGATAAGTCAGATCTTTCCGTAATGGTATTAATTAAATCCGTTTTATTCATAGATTGTCTCCTTGGGATTATTCTAATAAATAGTTCTTATATTTTCAATATAATTAGACTCTTTCTCTTAAGACAAGTTCAATAGGCGTTCCATCTAGATTAAATGATTCTCTTAGCCTATTTTCGATATATCTTAAATAAGAAAAGTGAGCGTATTTTGGTTTGTTAACAAATAGAACAAAAGTTGGCGGGCAAGAATTCGCTTGATTAATAAAATAGATTTTTAAGCGTCCTCCATTGAAGTCTGGCGCTTCGTTCATAATCTGCGCATCTTGAATGACGTCATTGAGTAAAGAAGTCGCAATATGCGTATCATATGCTAAATGAGCTTGTTGGATTTTTGCAAAGATATTGTCGACTTTTGCAGTGGTTTTTGCAGAAACAAAGACAATCGGAGCGTATTCTAAAAACTGGAATTCTTTACGCACTTTTTTCTCAAATTCAGCTTGGGTATTTTGTTCTTTTTTGACTAAATCCCATTTATTAACAACGATGATAATTGCTTTCTTTTTTTCGACCGCATAACTAACGACATGTTTATCTTGTTCGATAATTCCTTCATTAGCATCGATAACAAGCAAAACTACTTCGCTTCTATCCACCGCCGCTAAAGCGCGTAACATCGAATATTTATCAACCGATTCATATATTTTTCCGCGTTTCTTAAGCCCTGCGGTATCAATAACTACATAATCTTGTCCGTCACGATTAAAGAATGTATCTATTGAATCTCTTGTTGTGCCAACAATATTTGAAACGATTACCCTTTCCTTCCTAAGAAGGGCGTTAACTAATGATGATTTTCCAACATTTGGTCGACCAATAATTGAAAAGGTGATCGCTTCACCAAAATCTTCCTCTTTTTCATTAGGCAGATGTTTGACGATTTTATCTAAAATATCACCGATTCCAATTCCGTGTTCACCAGAGGTTGGAATAGGCTCGCCCAAACCTAAAGCATAAAATTCAGATGCATTTGAAATCATCTGATTATTATCGATTTTATTCACTGCAAGGATGATTGGCTTTTTACATTTATATAGTAATTTAGCGACCATGCGGTCATCTTCAGATAAGCCTTTTTTACCATCCACGACAAACAAGATGACATCAGCTTCATCAATTGCTAGTTGAGCTTGCATCCTAATTTGTTCTTGAAAAGGTCTATTAGCGATTTCAATTCCGCCTGTATCAATGAGACGAAATTCTCTATCTAGCCATTCAGCATTTTCATATAAGCGGTCGCGAGTCACACCAGGTTGATCGTCCACTATTGCTCTACGTCGACCAACAATACGATTAAAAATCGTTGATTTCCCAACGTTAGGACTACCGATGATTGCGACTACTCCAATACTCATTAAATGCCTGTCTTTTCTTTGATAATTTCTAAAACTTTTTGTCTAGTTTGTTCAATGCTTAAATTAGAAGTATCTAATTGGATTGAATCTTCTGCTGGTTTAAGAGGCGCGAACGCTCTTGAGGAATCGATTCTATCTCTTTTTTCAACATCAGCGATAACATCTTCAAGAGTACATGGAATTCCTTTTTCTTGGTTTTCTAAAAATCTACGTTTCGCTCTTTCTTCTACGGAAGCGATTTGATAAATCTTCACATCAGCATTTGGAAGAACATAGGTTCCTATGTCTCTACCATCCATAACGACTGATTGTTTATCTGCCATCTTTCTTTGGAGTTCAACTAAGGCTAAACGAATGTCTTTATATGAAGCGATGTAACTTACGTTACCACTGACATGTGGTTCACGGATTTCTCTAGTGACATCTTTACCAGAACAAATAACTGTTCCATCTGGATGAAGTTCAATTGAAACTTCAGGGATAAGCTTTACACATGCTGCTTCGTTTTTTGGATCGACACCTTTACGTAAAACATATTCAGTAAAAGCACGATACATTGCACCTGTATCAATATAGGTAAAACCTAATTCTTTAGCGACAGCTTTTGAAACAGTTGATTTACCGCTTGCGGCAGGTCCATCAATTGCAACGACAATCTTTTTCATCTTATTTTCCTCCAAAGGCAAATATGCCGACGATGATTAAACTAGTAAGAAGTATAACAGCAACTCCAATACCAATCAAAAAGAATAATAATTCTTTCTTCTTTTCGGTGCTCAGTTTCTTCTTCTCGATAGTCTCTTTTTTATCATCATATAATTCATATGCTTCAAGCACTTCATCTACAGATAATGTATTACCAGTGTCTTTATTCATTGTAGCGGAAGATACTTTGCTAGAAGTTATCGACATTTTGGTCTCTTTTTTATCGACGTAAAAAGAGTTAAGAATTTCACGACGATATTCACGATATTTTTCAACTCTAGTCATAATAACCTCAAACAAATATATTAATAGAAATCTAGTGACATACTCTAACCACTTAAAGAAGTGGGGGCTTCTTGCTCGATGACTCCAATGAGCCAAGCATAAACAAGCTATCCGGATGTGTCCCATCCTTTGTAAGCATTTCAATT